>NZ_FOWB01000001.1:0-513787 GCF_900115355.1 Pseudobutyrivibrio sp. JW11
GTAAGCGCTTAGTAATCCACCGTCGTGACTAACAGCGGTACTTTTGAAATAATAATAACAACTAAACATATGGAGCATTTCACTCCAATTACTATTCGTTATAGTTCGTTCATATGGAGCGTTTTACTCCATATCGAATATGATATTCAAAGTGGAGTGTTTCACTACACATGGAGGTTGTTATTATGCGAAGCAAATTTACTAAGCAACAAAAGTTTGACATGGTAATGGAATGTCGCAACAGCGGTTTATCCGATTACATGTGGTGCAAGAAGCACGATATCCAAAGCAGCACCTTTTATAGTTGGGTGAAACAGTTAAAACGAGATGGAGCTAATGTTCCTGAAAGAACATATGCCGAAGATTACCATCTTGATTCAAAACCAGATATCGTGAAACTTGAAATTGTCGATGAACTTCCTGCTGAAAAGCCACCAGTGGTTCAGCAGCTTCCATCAAACAATTGTGCCATCGAAATAACTATAGGACAGGCATCGATAAAAGTTTTCAATGATGTTAATCCAAAGTTATTATCTCAGGTTATGACCTGCCTGGGAGGTTGCGTATGATTGGTGATATCTCCATGGCAGATAACATATATATCATCTGTGGTTACACAGATATGCGCAAGTCCATAGATGGACTGTGTGCCGTAATTAAGGATCTGCTCGAACTCGATGCAGAAAATACCACATCGCTTTACCTCTTCTGCGGTAAGCGTAATGACAGGATAAAAGCACTGTATCATGAAAAAGATGGTTTTGTGCTTTTATATAAAAGGCTCGATTACAAGCTTGGTAAATACAAATGGCCACGTAATAAAAACGAGGTCAAAACCATTACCTGGCGACAGTTTGACTGGCTAATGTCAGGGCTGGATATCGAGCAACCAAAGGCAATAAAAAGTGCCTAAAAGCCTTGATTTTACTGGGTTTTTACCCCTAAATCTGGTATAATAAATGTATCAGAAAAAGGAGTTTTAACAGGTAAATGTCAGGTGCAAATGATATCCAACTCAGGGATCTGAGGGATACAATTTTACAACTGAATAATACAATCAACACTCAGACATCGCTTATTATGTCGCTTCAAAAGTCTATCGATGAGCGCAATGCCAGGATTGATGAAAAGGACCAGGTCATAGCAAATCTTCAGGCACAGCTTGATTATCTTAAGAATAAGCTGTTTGGTTCTACCAGTGAGATTCGTAAAAACGATATCCCTGGTCAGCTCAGTCTCTTTGATGCAGCTGATGCAGATGATAAGCCTGCCATTCCAGTTGAGCCTGAGATTATCGAGGTTAAAGCTCACACTCGTGAACGTAAGCCAAAGGCTACCTATGATGAAATCTTTGAGAACATCAAGACCACACAGATTCCTGTTGAGGAACTTCCAGAGGAAGAACGTAAATGCCCTGAATGCGGTAGTGTAATGGTTCCTATTGGAACAAAGGTAGTTCGCACTGAGGTAATCTATCACAAGCCTAGCTTGGAGAGAATTGAGTACGTGGCCAGGACGTACTGTTGTCCTAACTCCGAAAAGGAAGCAGAAACTTACTTTGCCTATGATAAATGTAAAGCTGCATTGATTGAAGGTAGTTATGTTTCTTCAGGCCTTGCAGCACATGTGATGTATTACAAGTATGTCATGGCTTGTCCGCTATACAGGCAGGAACAGGATTTCTTGCATCTCGGTGCCAAGATTAGCAGAGCTACCATGGCGAACTGGATTATTGCCTGTTCACAGGATTACATGGTTCACATGTACGATTATCTTCATCGAAAGCTATGCGAGAGGATGTTCCTCATGGCTGATGAAACTCCTATCCAGGTTTTAAAAGAACCTGAACGAAGACCACAGTCGAAATCCTATGTATGGGTATTTCGAACTGGCGAAGACCGAGGAGTTCCAATAATCCTTTTCAACTATGCACCAACAAGAAAAGGTGCCAATGCGGCAGACTTCTTGAAGGATGCTCCCGAAGGATATTTCCTTATGACTGATGGCTACAAAGGCTACAATAAAGTACCTGATGCCAATCGATGTGCCTGCTGGGCACACATCAGAAGGTATTGGCTTAGAGCCATTCCTAAAGGTCATGAAACGGATTACACTCATCCAGCGGTACAAGGACTTCTATACTGCGATAAGCTGTTTAGTTATGAAAGAACCTATAAAGAGAAGGGACTTTCAATTAAACAGATTTATAAGCGTCGTCTCAAGGATCAAGAGCCTGTGATAGATGCTTTCTTGGCGTGGCTTGATGGACTTACACCTAAGACTGGCGATAGTATAATCAAAGCGATTAACTATACCAACGGATGCCGACCATACCTGAAGAACTATCTTAAGGATGGAGCTTGTAGCCTTAGCAATAATCTAAGTGAAAATGCAATCCGACCTGTTGTAATGGGCAGGAAGAATTGGTTATTTAGTGATAGCCAGGATGGTGCTAATGCCAGCATGGTAATCTACTCACTGATTGAAACCGCTAAGGCTAACGATATCGATCCTGAAAAATATCTCGAGTATCTTCTCGAGAATCGTCCAAGTGCTGATTGGTCAGACGAGGAACTTGAGCATTTAACTCCATGGAGCGAAGCTACTCGAGAAACATGCGGTATATAAAATGGAGTAAAATGCTCCATATGTTGAATGTCTGGCATCCGGAAGGATGCCTTTATTCATACCCTACGGGGTAATACTAAGCGCTTACGATATTTGGGCACGAATGCTTGCAAAAAATCGGAAACTACCAAGTGATACATTTACAGATTATCTGAAATCAAAAGCTGTGAATAGGAAATATAAGGAAAAACCTTATATATAAAAAGGAACTAAGTAATAACTTAGTTCCACTATCCAGCGGCGGATAAGATTTTTATCATATACGCCACTTTCATTTGACACATGAAAAGTATATCAAATCTTATCCAATGCTACAAATCTGAATTATTTTTCGGAAATACTAGCAAAGGAGGATACTGCTATGGGAAAAGTTCACCACGGTGGAAAAGTTGGTCATGCCGGCAGGGTTTTAGCTAGCAAGCACACTAGTAAACCTGCTAAGAGTAATGCAGGAAAAACTTTAAACAAGCATAAGCAAGCTTACCACTAAGAGAAAGACCTGAGCATGTCTATAAAAGGCTCATTTTTGTAAAAAGGGGATTAAAATGATTCCATTACGTAGATCCAGAGCGGTAAATGTTACATCAACTTTACACTAGATAACTATATTAATTACATATTCTTCAATTTAAAAGGAGGTAGCATATGGGGGAAATGAACACAAAGGCAATGTACAAATTATCATATGGGCTGTTTGTGTGTACGGCAGTACAAGGCGACAAGATCAATGGCTGTATTGTCAACACAGCTATTCAAGTTGCATCAGAGCCAAACAGTATTTCAGTAGCTATCAACAAGGCAAACTATACTCACGATTGTTGATTGTCAAGTAGAATTGACCCACTTTTACGTTTAGTTCTGACCCACCAGCGATGATTTCGCTGGATGGGTCAGTTTTTATGTTATTCCTAAATTTTATACTTTGTTTTGACCCACCTCTTAGTGAGCAATTATCTGATAACCATCGTTTTGAAGGGAGGTCCTGTCAATAATAATGGTTCTATCCGAAACATTCATATTTACATATCTGCTTATGGCTAATAACTTGTCGCCGATAAGCTCCTGGATTAGCTTTTCCATAGCTACAGTCTTAGTCGATTCAACAGCTGTTTGGTTAACTTGTACCAGTTCCTGCCGAGGTGCACATAACTCATCAAAGCTCAAGAACACATCCTCCGCGATAGGCTTATGAAATGTAAATTTATTAAGTGCTTCATCAAATCCAAGCGTCTCTTCAGCTTTCATTCTTCTGAATATGCAGGCTGGATTTTTTACTTCGTAATTATTTTTTAGTTTATTATATAGCTCTGCTTTGCCCTGCTCGTTGTAAACTTTTGCAAAGCCTTGCAGTTGATCTTTTGTTATTCTACTCATTTGTTTTCCCTTTTATTTTTTAACACTCTTTTTTGACCCTTTGACACGATAACTGTCGCCCGTTATACTTAGGACATGACAATGGTGAAGAACTCGATCAAGAATTGCAGTAGCGGCAAGCTGGCCGGTAAACAATTCATCCCATCTTCCCATTGGAAGATTAGTTGTAATGATGAGGGAGCCTTTTTCGTATCGTTGGCGAATGATTTGGAAAAATAGGCTCTCTTTTTCTTTATCCATTTTTATGTAAGATAATTCGTCGATGATTAATAAATCTATCTTTTTGAGTTCTTTTAATGTCTCTTGTAAGCGTCCATTCATCATTGAAATGTGTAACTGATCTACAAGCTCTTTGGCATTCACAAACATTACTTTGTATCCGGCTTTACAAGCATTTCTTCCAATAGCAGTGGCAATCATGCTTTTACCAACTCCAGGAGGCCCAATGATTATTACGTTTTCTTTAGCATCAATAAACCTTAGTGAGCCAAGCTCTTCAATTTTTGATTTATCCAAAGACCTATTAAACGAATAATCTATTTCACTTAAAGAAGCTATCGTGTCAAAATTTGCTTTAGCAATAAGTTTCTCCGTTCTACGTTGTTCTTTACCTTCATCTTCGGCTATAAGAAGTTTGATTAGGAAATCCTCATAACCAAGCTTATCTGTTTTAGCTTCTTCAATTAGGTCAACGTATTGCTCTCGAATATCAACCAGCTTAAACTTCTTCAGCTTTTCAGTGATAAAAGCCTTTTTGTCTACTACATCTGATGTCTTCATTTAGCTACCTCCTTTGCTGATTCTTCGTAATAACTGCAATCACGAATTAATTCATTTTTAGAAGGTGCTTGATTTCTAGATTCATCTAGTAGAGTACGATAGCCGTTATTGTAATCTCTTAGAAGTGCTCTAAATGATGTGATATCCATCATGTCTTCATCAATAGCTACTCCAATAAAGTAATCTAGGACGTTGTCATCATAGAGTTCTTGAAGTTCAAGAATTCTTCTTGCATGATGCGTTGGTTGGTCAAATCTACGACCTGCAGCTTCTAGATATCGTGAACCATTTCTAAAGCGTTCTGTAAAATCTCTTCGAATCTGAGGTATAGAAGTATTTACCTTTGGAGCTATCTGCGCATAATGCTCATCATTAGTAAGAACATTCCTTTTGGTGTCAAATGCCTCCTGCCGCAATATTAGTTGCTCATTCTTATCATAGATTTCTATTCGAAATCCATAAATAATCCTGTAGAATACATTTCTATCGACATATGTAACCGGAACACTGTATTTGTTTCCTTCAATGCTTACAAAGCTGTCAGGGCTGACCTTTCTAGTTTTTAATGCATCCATGTGATAATGAGTTTTAGGAAGCTCTAGCAATGTCGCTTTCTCTTCCAGTAGATAATGTTGGTTTGGTATACGCCCTGTAGTTGTGTGCGTTTCATTGCACCAATCATCTACGAACTTTTTACCTCTATGATTTAGTTCCTCCATAGTTGCAAAAGAGTTCCCTTTGATAAACTGTTCTTCAATGTACTTAAAGGGGCGTTCAATCTTACCTTTCTTTCTAGGCCAATAGCATGGACATGCATTAAGTTCAGTGTTTAAATGTTTAGCTACCATTAATGCATGTGGATTGTATCTGATTTCAGCTTCTGATCTAGGGTTGTTCTCTAAAACGAGTGCTTTAGGATTGTCTATCAACAACTCCAATGTAACACCACCTAAATCGTCAAAAAGTTCTTGGATTGCTTCATAAATAGCTGCAGCATCAGATTTTAAAGAAAAGCAAACAGCTTTCTTTCTTGAGGCCGCTAAAATCATAGCAAAGCAATACACCTTTCTGTAACGTGAACCAACAAGAACTTCATACTCAGTCCAATCAAACTGAGCTTGGTCGCCACACGGGCTTTCATGCCTTACAGTAGCTCGTTTGCTAATATGATAACCAACATCCTCATCAATCTTATTTAGGAAACGATATACAGGTCCTATGCTACCTTGATATCCTATAGCTTTCAGTTCTCTAAAGATTCTTGTGCCATTAAAGTTATAAGGGTCGCATCTCCATTCAATGATTTGCTCCTTGAAGGGATCAATTTTTGAATGATAGATTTTCCGGTTATAAGTCGGTGGCTTATCCATCGCAAGAAGCTTTTTCACTGTGTTGCGTGAGATACCAAGGATTTGAGCTGTTGCGCGTTTCGATTTAGTTTGCTTGTACACTTTCTGTACAGCTGCCCAATCTTCCAAGTCTTTCACCTCTTTTTTCTCCTTTCCGTATATACGAATTGATATACGGAAAGTATTGTATTTTTCTTAAAGAGGTGGGTCAATTCTAAGTATTAAATTTTCAAGGAACAACGAGTATAATAAATGACAACAGGAGATACTTGTTATATCCAGTGGCTCAATTCTGAGCGTAAATCCTGGGTCAGTTTTAAGTGTAAATCAACAACGATATGGTGAAAGCCACTGGACAGTGCAATATCTCTGTCATTAGCCAGGATGCTACCTTTGATTTATTCAAGCATTTCGGCTTCCAATCCGGAAGGGATGTAGATAAGTTTGCTGATTATCCAGCCGCGAATTACCAGACCTCAGAAAATGGCATCCCATATATTACAGTAGGAACCAACGCTTACTTTTCATTGAAGGTAAAGCAGACTGTAGACCTCGGTTCTCATACACTTTTTATTTGTGAGCTAGTAGCCATGGAAGTCCTTTCGGATACAGCCTCTGCAACATATGAATATTATCAAAGCAACATTAAGCCAAAGCCAGAGGCAGTTGGGACCACTCCAAAGGGAGAGACAATTTGGCGTTGCCGAATTTGTGGATATGAGTGGGTTGAAGCACATGATTTCATCCTAAAAATGCCAAGCTTCCTAGAAAAGATTGTGGCAGCCATACTGTTGGTTGGTGTTGCGTACAGCTGCATCCAATTGGGAATACATGTGGCATCCCTGACTGAGCTGGCATTTGATGAATATATCGAAGATATTTTAATAACTGCATTTAATGCAGTTATTGTTATAGAGTTTATCAGAATGCTTATAAAGCATTCCATGAATACCATTATAGAGGTCTTGATATTTGCCATTGCCAGGGGACTGGTAGTTGGTCACGAAGCACCATTGGAAACATTGATACGTATAGTTTGTATTGCGATTCTTTTGGCGTGCCGTAAGTATCTGTTCTATGAGAAGGATTTTGAGGAAGAGATGTAGAGGAAGAGTGGAAAGGTGCTATTATGAAGGTTGCATATCCGGTATTAATTAAACAATCTGGCGATGATTTTTTGGTTTATATTCCTGATTTAGATGGCTACACTGAGGGGGCAGATTTAGCAGATGCTATAGAAATGGCTAGAGATTATATTGGTTTAGCTTGCATGGGGCAGGAAAATGATATGCCAGAAGCTTCTACATATAAAGAGGCTGTAAAAAAGGCCAAAAAAAATAATGATATTTTTGACTATTCCGATGGTTTGCAAACAATGGTAGATGTCGACTAAATTACTCCAGAGTTCTTCAGGACGCTATTGCAAACATATTGAATTTAAACTATAATTTAGGAAATTAAAATTTGTCTTTTTAAAGGGGCTAGCTGTAATTTATGCAGCTGGCCCTTTTGTATAGGAGCGTCTTTTACATAAATACAAAAAGGGAGAACCAATGAAACTAGAATCACGTCTAAACGAATATACCAAAGATGACTTGTTAGTGCTGGCAGACAATTTCAAAATCAAAGTTAGTTCTAGGCTCAAGAAAGCGGAAATGATTGATACCCTGGTTGTTGGGATGAGTAACCCAGAAATAATGCGACCACGTTTGGTTTGTCTTACTGATTCAGAGTTAGCTTTATTGAAGAGGGCAATCAAAGAACCTCAGGACATCGGGTCAGATAAAATCATTGACGGTATGCAGCTGTTAATATATTGCCTTGGAGAGTTCGAAGAAGAGACAGACAATCTTGTAATCTATGATGAAATCAAGGAAGTATATGCCAAAGTTGAAGATGAAGATTTCCTTTCAGAGCGAAAGAAAAAGGGCTGGTTCATAAAGTGCCTTCGATTCTTCAGAGAGTACTATGGTGTGGCACCGCTGGAGGTAATCTACATACTATATCATCTCAAAGTAAAAGACAGCATCGTTGATATGGTAAGGATTATTTTAGAGATTCCGCTGGATATCCGCGGGTGTACTGTTTTTCCGGAGGATGAACTGCAGGTCAATGAAGCAGGAATAGATAAGTATCTCCATACAGAGTATGGGCTACTAGTAAATTTGGATATATTTGAAAATGGAGAAGTTTATCCTTTGCTCCGCAGCCAGGTTGGCAAGGATTTCTATATTCCATCTGCTACTCAAATAGAAGAAATAACACATGATTGCTATGAATCTAGTTCACTGGCATATAAGAAGCTGCACACATTTTTCATGAAGAAACTACATATGGAAAATGAGTTAGCTACAACATGGTGTCTTAATGTATGGATGAATAGCTACAATGGAGACAGCCCAAGCGAGATTATAAAAGATTTAAATGAGCATGATGCAGTTTTTGATGGGGAAGACCAGTTACGGGATTTTATGAATCTTCTAATGGATGCCCACAACAACACTCGCCTCATCGAAAATCGTGGTCACAAACCGGTAGAGCTTCATTCTAATAATTTCACAGGAATTCCAACAATTGTTCCTGGTAGTTCTAAGGCAGCATCTATACTTGGGGAGCTTCAACCTCAATTATCAGCCATGGGTATTCCTGTGGAATTGGGCAAGAAAGTATATCCAAATGATCCATGTCCATGTGGTTCTGGAAAAAAGTATAAGAAGTGCTGTGGGAGATAATAATCCCTACTTTACCAACCCTTTACATTTCCCCTCCATAATACAAGTGCGAACATTTGGAAAATTTCTTGTATTAAGGAGGCATGAAATGGACATTTTTATGATTCTGAAGCTGCTAGGCGGGCTGGCCCTGTTTCTGTACGGCATGAAGCTCATGGGAGACGGCCTGCAGGCATTGGCTTCAGGAAAGATGACCCAGATACTGGAGCGTCTTACAAACAAAACAATCTACGGGGTGCTACTGGGCGCTGGTGTCACCGCGGTGATTCAGTCATCATCGGCCACCACAGTAATGGTGGTAAGCCTGGTAAATTCCGGTGTGATGAGCCTGCGTCAGGCGGTTGGCGTAATCATGGGCGCCAACATCGGCACCACTATCACATCCTGGATGTTATCCATGGTGGGAATCGAAAGCGATGCGGTGCTCATCAAAATGCTAAAGCCTACATCTTTTGCACCTATACTTGCTATGATTGGCGTTGTGCTTTACATGAAGGCAAAGGAAAATGCCAAGCGCACAAACATAGCACATTTATTAATCGGATTTTCCGTGTTGATATTTGGAATGGATGCAATGAGCGCATCAATGGAGCCACTGGCACACAGCCCATATTTTGAAAATATGCTGGTAGCAGTTTCAAATCCATTCTTTGGAATCCTGGTTGGTATGGTGTTTACTGCCATCATCCAAAGCTCATCGGCATCAGTTGGAATCCTGCAGGCCCTTTCTTTGACGGGAGTAGTCAGCTGTGGCGCAGCACTTCCTATCATCCTGGGCCAGAATATCGGCACATGCTCCACAGCGTTGTTATCATCAGTGGGAGCCAGCAAAAACGCCAGACGCGCATCCATGATTCATCTATACTTTAATGTGGTTGGCGTTACCGTATTTACGTTAGCTTTTTATGGATTAAACATGATTTTTAATTTTGAATTCTTAACGGCGGCTGTTGGGCCTGTGACTATTGCAGTTATCCATTCGATTTTCAATGTGGGAAGCACCATGCTAATCTACCCATTTTCGAAACACTTAGTGAACCTGGCGGAATATACGGTCCCCGATGATCGTGTGAGCACAGGTTATTCCTCTTTACATAAAATTTAGATAATCATACTATAGTATCACATAGATTGATTGTTTATGTACATATGAAGGAGGTCACTATGGCTCTTGTTTACATTGTTGAAGATGACGAGAATATCAGAGAAATAGAAGAGTTTGCCCTGGCAAATGCCGGCTATCAGGTCGACAGCTTTGCCAATGGGGCAGACTTTTTTGATGTTTTGGAACATAATCTGCCCGACCTTGTCCTGCTGGACATCATGCTTCCTGATGAAAACGGGTTTGAAATAGTAAGGCAGCTTCGCTCCAGTGAAATTACTGCCGCCATTCCAGTGATTATGGTCACCGCCAAAACTGGTGAAATCGACCTGGTCCGAGGCCTTGAAACTGGGGCTGATGATTACATCAAAAAGCCGTTTTCGGTGATGGAGCTTACATCTCGTGTGAAGGCGCTACTTCGCCGCACCATGGAGGCTTCTCAGGAAATAATTACCATCGGAGACCTTACCATAAATGACCAGAGGCATCAGGTGACAGTGGCCGGCCAGACTATAGAGCTCACCTACAAAGAGTACGAGCTGTTGAAATATTTGGCGCTGAACCGTGGTATCGTCCTAAAACGAACTCAGATAATGGACAAAATCTGGGGCATAGATTACGAGCTGGAATCCCGCACCCTGGACATGCACATCAAGACCCTCAGGACCAAGCTTGGTAGCTGCGGCAGCCTGATTCGCACAGTTAGAAATGTTGGATATGTGATTGATTAAAGTGGAGGTATCATGGCACAGAAAATTTACCTTAGATTTTTGGCGCTGATTATCGCCACGGTGCTTTGCACGTCCCTCTGCGTGACCCTGGCCTACTACGCTTTGTTCGAGAGGCAGGTTCACCAGGATATGCAGGTCACCGCACAGATTTTTAAAGATACAGGATTTTTTGACACCGCAGATGTGGCTGCCTTGGAGGCCAATCCCAAGCTGATGGACGCAAATCTGCGTGTCACATTGATAGATGCAGATGGCACTGTGCTTTTCGACAATACCGTAAATGCGGAGCAGATGGACAACCATGCCAACAGGCCATAGATTGTCAGTGCTATGGAGACAGGTTCCGGAGAAATAGAAAGGCAGTCCGATACAATGGGCTTAAAGGACTATTACTATGCCCTTCGCCTAAACGATGGCCGCATCCTTCGCATCGCCCAGGAAGTGGACGCAGTGTGGGTGGTGTTTGCAAGTGGATTGCCACTTTGCCTCGGTCTGATTTTGCTCATATCATTTGTCTGCGTGTTGGCTTCGCGAATCCTCACCCGCCAGCTGATGAAGCCAATTGAGGATGTGGCCGGAAAGCTCAACGATGATTTTGTGGACTCGCCATATCCGGAGCTTTACCCATTCATCAGCAAAATCCGCAAGCAACACGAGGAAGTATTAGCGGCGGCAAAGATGCGGCAGGATTTCTCAGCTAATGTCAGCCACGAGCTAAAGACACCCCTTACAGCCATCTCTGGCTATGCGCAGTTGCTTGGCTCAGATGATACACCTGCAGAAAAGAGAAAGCACTTTGCTGACGAAATAGATAAGAACGCAAATCGATTGCTAGCGCTGATTGAGGACATCATCAAGCTTTCGGAGCTAGACAGCGACGACAATGACGAGCAGTTCGAAACGGTAGATTTGTATGAGCTTGCTGCCGAGGAGCTTGATTCATTATCTATGGCTGCCAGCCAGCGAAATATTGATATCACATTATCCGGCGCATCCACCTCAGTGCGCTGCCGTCCGGATCTTATCCGCGAGCTAATCGATAATCTTGTGCAAAACTCCATCCGCTATGGCAATGATGGTGGACATGTGACAGTATCAGTATTGGAAGAATACGGCTACAAAAAGCTCATCGTAGAAGATGACGGCATCGGCATCCCTGCCGACGACCTAGACCGAGTCTTTGAACGCTTCTACCGCGTAGACAAAAGCCGCTCCAAAGCCTCCGGCGGCACAGGCCTTGGCCTTGCCATCGTAAAACACATCGTGGAAATCCACGACGCCAAAATCCAAATCGAAAGTGAACTTGGGGTGGGAACAAAAGTTACAGTTATGATGTAAAAGGAAGTGGGAGCCAAAAGGCTCCCACGTTTCATTAATACTTCATGAAATATTCATTGACATACTATCAATTGATAGTATAATAGTGCTACTATCAATTGATAGTAAAGGGGGCTATTATGAATTGTCCAATATGTGGAAAGAATCATAAAGTAGAGCTTAAAGAAAGAAAAGCAATTACAATTATAAAAGGCTTAAAAGTAGAGTATGATGAAAAGTATTACATCTGCCCAGATTCAAAAGGGGATAATGAATTTACAACGGGTAGCATGGAAAATGAAAATCTTTTGAATGCAAGAAACGCTTATCGCAAGCAAAAAGGCTTGCTTACTTCTTATGAGATTGTTGAGATAAGAGAGCGCTATGGATTATCACAAGTAGATTTGTCACAAGTATTAGGCTGGGGAGAAGCAACAATTTCTCGTTATGAGAGCAAAGCTATTCAGGATGCTCCATATGACAATATTTTGAGACTGATTAAAAATAATCCATTAGTTCTATATTATTTTTATATTAGAAATAAAGAAAACTTCAATAAAAATAAAGAAGCTGTCTTCCTTGAAAGAATAAATGAAGAACTATCAAAGCATGGAAGAGAAAACATTGCTCGCAACAAACTTGAAAGCTTTTATTTGAACTATATGGAACCATCTATTACAAATGGGTTCCAGGTATTAAATATTGATAAATTGGAATTAATAATTAACTATCTGGCGAAGCATGTGAAGTACTTGTATAAGGTGAAACTAATGAAAATGCTTTGGTATACTGATATCCTATTTTATCAGAAGAATAAAAAATCTCTGACAGGTCTTGTGTATCAGCATGCAAATATGGGGGCGCTTCCAATAGGTCACGATGCTATTTTACAACTGGATAATGTTGTTTTCGAAGAAGAGCTTGCAGAGGATTATGATAATGTGCGATACCATATAATGTACAACGAAAAGCTTGATTTAAAAACTTTGTCAAATGATGAGAAGAGCATTATTGATTCTGTTATAACGAAATTTGATACGATGAAAACGAAAGATGTAGTTGATTATATGCATGCAGAAGAGGCATATAAAAAGACCAAGGATGGGGAAATAATAGATTATAATTGGGCTGAATTAATTCAGTTTTAGAACAAGGTAGCGGGAGCCAAAAGGCTCCCACTTTACATTAGTTTAATATTGCAATCATCAGATTTAGATAAGCTGCGAAGGTGCACCACAGTAGATAAGGGAGAAACATCAATGTGGTTTCCCAGCATGCCTTAGAAGTTTTCCATATCATCACGATAATCATCACCCATAGAATCAACAGCCATGTTATACCCAATTCGTTGGAACAATAACGAAGAAAGGATAGGTATAATCCAGATAGCAGTAGAAGTGGTTAGAATATAGCTAATTTAAGAAAAGTTCATACAGTAATTATCGTGGGAACGAGATTTCAAAAAGTCTTAATGAGGAAATTATCATTGAGGCTTTTTTATTTTTCATTGTTACGTTAATTAACGAGGGTGGTTTTCCTTCCCTTCCTTCTTCCTCTAGAAAGAAGAGAAAAAGAAAGAACCAAAGAAAAAGAGAATAAAGATATACCCTATTAACTATTCTATCTTATCTCATCTTATCCTATCCATTCCTTTCCATTCCGTGTCTGAATCATTATCGTAGATCAAGAGGGCAGACAGTGAGGGAATGCAGAGAATAACTGGATTTCATAAGGGGTTTGATATTACTCATGGAGTGGTGATAGTGGTATGTAATGCATACTTCTGGAAAACAGAATTCTTAAAAGCAGATTCGAAAAGTGGTGAGAGTTATGAGCAAATTATCCAAGTATGAACAGGAAACAATAATCAATTTTAACGTCGCTGAATCTGATGCAGTGGTATTCACCAGAGATAAAACCGTTATAAGAAAACTTGACACGTTAGTTAACGAGTTCCCAGAGGTTTATAAGTGTATAGGCGAAACAGATATCGACAAGATATATTCAATGCCAAAACAGTACGTTAGTTATCGTAAGCCGAGAAGAATATCAGCGGTACGAAGGGAGCAGATAAAGGAACAAATGTCACAGTTAAACTGTAAGCGTAAATCATAAAAAAATATCGGAGGTGCATTATGAGTGAAAAGCAAGTAAAAATCTATGGTTACGCTAGAGTATCAACCCGTGAGCAAAACGAGGACAGGCAGATAATAGCATTGAAGGAGATGGGAGTGCCGGAGAAAAACATATTTCTGGATAAGTTATCTGGGAAGAATTTTGACAGACCTCAGTATAAGAAGCTATTAAAAAAACTTGATGATAATTCAATTCTCTATATCAAGTCCATTGACAGACTTGGGCGTAGCTACAGAGATTTAAGTGATCAATGGCAGTTAATAACAAAGGATAAGGGAGCTGATGTTGTAGTTATTGATATGCCTGTGCTTGATACAAGGAGAGAAAAGAATCTCTTGGGAACATTGATAAGCGATTTGGTGCTTGCACTGTTATCCTATGTTGCAGAGAGTGAGTACAGCACTATTCATCAGAGGCAGGCGGAAGGTATTGCAGCTGCAAGGGCTAGAGGGGTTAAGCTTGGTAGACCACCAAAGCCATTACCAGATAATTTTTATGAAGTTTATCAAAAGTGGAAAGCTGAGAAAATATCAACAGAAGAGGCTGCAAGGCTTGTAAATATGCCACCATCAACCTTTAGATATAGGGCAAATTTATACAAGAAAGCCACATTATAGAAAGTGCATTTTCAAACAAGAAGGTGTACTTTCTTGTTTCTTATCAATCTAAAAATCAACGTACTCTATTATAAGGATTTTTGCCTTAAAAATCCACTGATAGAGCAAAAGTAAGTACTTAAGTACTATAGGCAAAATTCACCTCACAAGAAAGTACACTTTTTGGAGGTAGTATGAAGAAAAAGTTGGCGTGTTTTGCGATTAATAAGGGTATTAATACTTGTTGTGGGCAACTATTGTGGAGTTGGAGCTACAGTGTATGACGATGATGGAAAGGCTCATGTTGTAGAACATGATGGTGTGGCAAAACATCCAGGAGATTCTGGAAGGAAAGAAATTGCAGATAGAATTATCGAAAAGCTAAAAAATCAGGAATGATTCGTTATAAGATATGAGGGCTGATTGTATGAAAATGGAATTTAGCAATAAGAAAAAATCCAGAATAGTTGGTTTGGATATTTATAGACTATTAGCAGTACTATTTATTTTTCTTTTCCATTCTAATATTCATATTCAATGTAACTATGGGGTTTTAACACCATTTATTAATATGGGTGCGATTTACATGACAGCATTTTTTCTGTTGTCAGGATTTTCTCTATATTTAACATGGAGTAAACGGAATTTACATGATATAGGTGGTATTAAAAGCTTTTACCTTAAAAGAATGATAGGCATTTTGCCGTTGTATTATGCAATTGCGTTGTTGTATATTTTCTTGCTAGGGCAAGAAACACCGATTCAGAATTTGTTGATTGCACCAACAGAAATACTCGGCATACAATCTACCTTTAATAGTTTGTTTTCAGTAACACATAATGGTGGAACGTGGTTTGTATCATGTATTATTCTTTGTTATTTAGTTTATCCACTTATACAGGAAATAATCAAACAGATAAATAATAAGAGTAAAATACTTTTAATATGCGTATTAGTATTAATACTTCTTCATTCTCCGATTGTAGTAGGATACTTTAAAATAAGTGGTATATATTCAAATCCTTTTTTTCGAATTCTTGAATTTACAATTGGAGTTTTACTATGCTCAATGATGGCTGATATAAGGAAACATAGAATTTCAAAGCTACTGTGTAGTTGGTTTGCAGTTATCGTAGAATATGCTATTTTGATATCGGGAGTGACGATTGCTCTTAAGATAGGTATCCCCGGAGACTATATGCTATACAGTTGGGTTGCGTTACCCATGTTTATGCTTTTGATTGTCTCGATGGCAGGGATGAGCTTTCCGGAGTGGATGCAGAATTCAAGAATTATTGGGTATCTCTGTGAAATATCATACGCATTTTTCTTTGGACAATACTTCACATGGAAAACAACACTGTTTATTATCAGCAAAGTTGGAATTGATACTAACATATTGAGAATAGTCATTTCTTTTATTTCATGCTCAGTATATACAATACTTTTACATGAAGTTATTGAAAAGCCAGCAGGGAAATTTTTAAAGAAAAAATTGTTATGAAAATAAAACATAGCTACATAGCACTTTAGAAATAGTCTAAGGTGCTTTTTTATTTACGGCGGTTGTGATCCTAACGGAACACCCTCCTTTTTCAATGCCAAAAATGAAAGGAGAACAGAAAAGATGATTAACAACGAAATCACAACAACCAAGGGAATGGAGAGTGCCCAGAAGGCTCTTGAACAAGCTAAGAATCGTTACGCACAGGAGAAGAAAAAGGCTAATGAGGATAAGCGAAAAAGAGAGAATGCCCATAAGTACATGATGGGTGGTGTTATTCGCAAGTTTTTTCCAGAATGCTATTGCTTTGAAGAGTCAGAAATGAATGAAATTCTTAAGGTTGCTCTTGCAACTCCGCAGTGCCAGAAAGTCATTACCGACATTAAAGCCAGAGCTACTAATCAAGTCTTGTCTACTCTTGTCTAAAGCGAGATGAAGTCGAATGAGTCAGAACGTACCGAAAGTCACTAATGTATTTACTCAACTTGTTGGGACTACCTTTCCCTTTCGGTGCAAAAAACGCACCTACCCTTTAGTGCAATCTCAGAACAGTATTACCACAAAAAAAGTGGCAATCCTAATCAGAGGTTTTTACGTGTGCCCAACCGAAAGTGGTAACTCATGCCAAAGTGGATGAGCACATGTTTTAGCATAGAGACAAGAGGCGGCAATGCCAAGAACTCTTGTCCCTCTGCTATTGATGCAGCTGGTTATATCAGCCGTGAAGAACTTTACTGCGAGTATGATGGGCACACATACAAGCTAGACCTAAAAAAAGAATTTAGTTCACAGCGAGATAAATCTACCAGAGAATGCACCAGAAGAATACAAAGATAGAGCCACTCTTTGGAACTCGGTGGAAGCTATTGAAAAGCAACACAACTCACAACTTTGCAGAACATTTAAGGCATCACAACCTTTGATGAATTGCAGAGCTTTTTGGATGAACATGGAGCAACTTATAACAGCCTTGCTACCGACCTTGATAACAGCAACGACAAAGTTAAGGTGCTTAGAGAGAAGATATCAGCGTGGGAACCTTGAAGAGGTTCCACTTTTCGCTAGTTCAATATTGCAATCATCAAATTCAGATAGGCTGCAAAGGTGCACCACAGTAGATAAGGGAGAAACATCAATGTGGCTTTCCAGCACACTTTCGAAGTCTTCCATATCATCACGATAATCATCACCCATAGAATCATAAGCCAAATGAAGGCTAGTGTATACTGCGCTGCGTTGAAAAATATCAGCGACCATACAAAGTTGAAGCAGAGCTGGATAAAGTAAACTATCATGGCGATGCACTTGGCATCTTTCTTCTCGTTAGTATCTGCTGGGGCCAGTAACAGAAAATAGCTACCTAGGCCCATCAGTACATATAGAATTGTCCAGGCTATAGGAAACAGCCAAGCCGGAGGAGCCAGTGGCGGTTGTATCATCACTTGATACGAATCCATGGCATTTCCTGTAAGTAATGCGCTGATTCCTCCCACAATCAGCGGCAAAGCAACCATTGGAACAAATCTTAATATTTTTTGTGGGCAAGTTAATTCCTCGTTCATAAAAACCTTGTATGATTAATTCAGAAGCAAATTAATCTACTTTCCTTTCTTTTTGATAACTGTGCATAATACATTCAGATACTGCGGACTTTAGATTTAAAACCTGTAGCTATGACTACTAGCTAGGAGTGTATTGCCATTGCCTTTATCTGAATTGTTTATAAGCTGGATGTGCCATTTATATTAGAGCACTTATTTCAATCAAGTGTACGAGGATAATCGTCGGTGGATATCACAGTATCAAATTCACTTGAAAGGAGAACGTTATGATTTACGTCGGCATTGATATTGCCAAACTCAATCACTACGCCTCAGCCATATCTTCTGATGGCGAAGTACTACTGGAGCCTTTTAAATTTACAAATGACAATGATGGCTTCTGTCTACTGGATTCCAAACTCAAATCATTTGAGATGGACCAGCTCATCATTGGTCTTGAATCAACGGCTCACTATGGCAACAACCTTTTGATGTTTTTAGTACCAAAAGGCTATAATGTTTGCCTTATCAATCCTATTCAGACTTCTACGATGAGAAAGAACAACATTCGCAAAACCAAGACTGATAAGGTTGATACCTACATTATTTGTAAAACTTTAATGATGCATCCCCATAGGTTCGTGACGCTTTATGACCTCGGTCTAATGCAGCTAAAAAACCTTGGACGGTTCAGACAAAAGACTGTGAAGCAGCGCACTAGATTAAAAATCCAGCTGACTTCTTACGTGGATCAAGTTTTCCCTGAACTACAGTACTTCTTCAAATCTGGAATACATCACAAGGGATGCTATGCGCTTCTAAAAGAAGCACCTACGCCTGATGCCATTGCTTCTATGCATCTGACTCATCTCACGCACCTTTTGAAAGCCGCATCCAAAGGTCATTTTCAAAAGGAAACTGCTGTAGAATTAAGAGTTCTAGCACAGAAGTCTGTCGGCTCTAGCGACAAATCTTTATCTATTCAAATCACTCAGTCCATTGAACAGATTGAGCTATTGGATAGGCAGTTAGAATTAATTGAATCCGAAATGAAAGATATTGTTACATCTCTGGATTCTGTAATAATGACCATACCAGGCATTGGTTACGTCAATGGCGGTATGATTCTTGGTGAAATCGGTGATATCACTCGATTTTCCAATCCGAGTAAGCTTTTAGCGTTTGCTGGACTTGATCCATCAGTTTACCAATCTGGTAACTTTGAAGCTAAGCATACTCGTATGTCAAAACGAGGCTCAAGAGCTTTACGTTTTGCCTTAATAAATGCTGCACACAATGTTGTGAAGAACAACAAAACTTTTAATACTTACTATCATCAAAAGCTTTCTGAAGGCCGTTCGCATTACAATGCGCTGGGCCATTGTGCAGGCAAGCTAGTTCGCATCATTTATAAGATGCTAACCGATAATGTTTCATTCAACCTAGATTAGCATAGGCTTTACATAGATTTTTTGAAAGGCCTTCGCTAGAAGGTCTAGTTAAGGTCAGCTATTTTTAGAACCATAAACCAAACGAATTATTCGCTAAATTTTTTCTTGACTATTCATAGCTGGTCTCCTAGTTTTTGCATTAATAGGTACAGTTCTAATATGAACCTGTAAGGTATAGTATATGTAAAGCTTGAAGATGTTTTTCAGATTTACATAAATTTTAGGTTCGCTCGTTACAATGCAGCCATGATAATTACAATTTTAGTTTTATTAGTAGGTTTTGCATTGCTAGTGTTCGGCGCTAACAAATTTGTAGATGGCAGCGCAGCACTGGCGAAGAATTTTAAAGTATCAGGTTTGATTATAGGACTCACGATAGTGGCCTGCGGAACCAGCGCTCCTGAGTTAGCAGTAAGTGTCACAGCTGCGGCGGAGCATTCAAGTGAGATAGCACTGAGCAATATCATA
Organism: Pseudobutyrivibrio sp. JW11; assembly: GCF_900115355.1. Classification (NCBI taxonomy): domain Bacteria; kingdom Bacillati; phylum Bacillota; class Clostridia; order Lachnospirales; family Lachnospiraceae; genus Pseudobutyrivibrio; species Pseudobutyrivibrio sp. JW11. Next base: position 19,710 of record NZ_FOWB01000001.1, read on the forward strand.
GGCTCCAATATGTTCAACTTGCTGGGAATCCTTGGCATCTGCGCTGTAATGTCCCCACTGGTGGTAGAGAAAGGAATCATCAAAAGAGACTTTACAGTTGCAGCTGTGTCGACGCTGGCGGTGTTTGTGGCGATTGGAGGATTTTCCATAATCAGCCACTTCAAATCAACTGGCCCTGTTGTCACAGAAAATGTTGCAACAATTTCAGGCCTTGGCGGAGCTGGACTTTTACTTTCATACATCTTATATGTTGTCTGGATATTTATGAAAGAAAAGAACAATGCATTGGAGGACATGTCCAGTGTCAGATCATACTCCAACAGGCAGTGTGCAGTATTTATTATTGCAGGCTTAATCATGATAATCGCCGGAGGCAAGCTGGTAGTATACAGCGCCAAAACACTAGCCCTTCAGGCTGGCATGTCAGAAACCTTAGTAGGCCTAACCATCGTAGCCATCGGAACATCTCTCCCTGAGCTGGTCACTTCCATCATCGCCACCCGCAAAGGACAGCTAGGTATCGCCCTGGGAAACGTCCTCGGCTCCAATATCTTCAACCTGCTATTCATCCTCGGAGTCTCAGCAATTATTGCACCTGTCGCTGTCAACGTCGCATCGGTATATGACATTCTGATATTGTTGGTAATTACAATCATCTCCTGGGGCTATGCATTCACGGAAAGGAAAATCACGAGAAAAGAAGGTCTGATAATGATCTTCATGTACGTAATGACTGTAGGCTATGCAGCCATGAGAATTTAATAGAGTCAAAAGAGTACACTTATTGACATAAGTGTACTCTTTTGATATTATAGTCTTACATAAAAGTGGAGGCATATCGTTATGGAAGATATGATGAGAGATCCTAATGGATATAGCCCGAGTGATATAGTTAATAGATTAGTTAATTGTATTTCATCGGGCTGTGAAGGAATTAATTATACAGTTATTCCAAGAGATAAGAATGAAAAACTGTTTAAAGATTACGTTATCAATTCAGCAAAACGTAGAGAAATTCTTAAGTCGTTAACAATTAATGATTATAAAAGATGGGAGCCTAGTGATAATCCAGATTATGATTCACTAGTTTATTTTTTTGAAAAGACAGTTAAATTGATACCTAGATACGTTGAAGATGCTTCAGAAACAGATGTAGATTTATACATCAAAGTTTCATGGGATAAGAAAAGCAATAACCTGTTATTTATTATTTCATTTCATGAAAAAGAATACTAATATAAAAATGATGTCAATTAGTGAATATCTTTCACTATTAATTAGAGTTAGAATAGATAAATTTGAATAATGAGGATTTTAATATGAGTACGAAAACACGTGGGGGAGAACGTTATGACAAAGTCCTGTGCGCCAATTGTAGAGGTTTACAGGAGTTTTATGTTAAAACGGAACGTGAAATTCGAAGAGTTAATGGGAAGGACTATGAATTTAATAAGCGCGTGGCTTATTGTAAGAAATGTGGATGCGAAGTAATGGTTCCTGGTATGGAGGATGAGAACGAAGCATCATTCGAATATATATTTAGAAAAGAAAATGACTATATACAGATTGAAGAAATAAAAGAAATAATTGATAAATATAACATAGAAAAACGCCCTTTATCCAAATTACTTGGATTTGGCGAGCATACTATAGAAAAATATCTTGATGGCCAATTGCCTAACCGAGAGTACTCAGATTTATTAAGAAAAGCAAATCGAGACTATCGAGTAATGCTATATTTTTATGAATTGAATAAAGAAAAGCTTACTCCAAAAGGACTTGAAAAAATAAAGGAAAAGCTTGAGTACTATAAATCAATTAATGAATATAATTCATCAATCGAAAGATATGCAGTTTATATCTTAAATTCTAGTTATGAGATAACAAATCTATCTTTACAGAAAATCCTATATTACATTGAGGCCTTTGGCCAAGTGCTTCTTGGTGAGCAGCTTTTTAACAATAGATGTGAGGCGTGGAAGCTGGGCCCAGTATATAGAGATATTTATGAGAAATATAAGGTTTTTGGAAGTGGCCAAATAGTTATAGATAAAAGTGATACATCTGAAATTCTTGATGAAAAACACAGAAATCTAGTTGATTATGTTCTGAAACATTTTGCTATTTTCAATGGATTTACACTAAAAGAACTGACACATGCTGAATCACCATGGATAGATGCGCACAGGGGATATGCACTAGATGAAAGATGCGAAGAACAAATCACTCACGAATCTATAAAAGATTATTTTGAAAAAGTAGATAGTAAATATAAGTTAAACACCGACAAGGGTGTAAAAAAGTATATTGAGTCTCTGGGTGTAATGTAATAGATGACTAAGGATAAATTGCAATTTTGGTTAACAAAATTGCAATTTTTTGTTATACTTCAATTAAGAAATTGCAATTAATTGCAATTTTATGAGAACGAAATTGCAATTTGGGTGGTGATTATATGAATGAACGTATTGAAAATCTAAAAAATGCAAAGGCTGAACAGGGGTTAACTTACGAGCAGATTGCAACGAAATCTGGGGTTAATCTCAGTACAGTGCAAAAAGTTTTGGGTGGGAAAATAGAATCTCCACGTTTGGATACTATTGCAGCGTTGGAAGAAGCTTTGTACCCAGGGCACATTTCTGAACACACAGCCGGAGATAATCCAAGGGAAATCTCCATTGGTAATCAAGACTTTAAGACCATAATAGAAAATAACTATTTTTATAAAGATAAGACCATGTTCATCAAAGAATGGTGGGAGAGTGGGGATGTTGTCACTCTTATTACACGTCCTCGTCGCTTCGGAAAGACGTTGAATATGAGCATGCTCGACTATTTCTTTTCTAACGCTTATGACGATACCAGGGATTTATTCAAAAATCTTGCTATATGGAATGAGCCTGAATATCGTGATATCCAGGGTACATACCCTACTCTGTTATTAAGCTTTGCATCGGTCAAGGGCAATACATACGAAATGGCTAAGCAGCAGATTATCCAGGAAATCGTTGGCTTGTATCGCAAAAATCAGTATCTTATCGAAAGCGATTTTGTAACTGACAAGGATAGGGATTACTGGAATATGGTGGGCTACGATATGCCGGATGCCGTGGCCAGCAATGCTATCAATTTTATTTGCGAGCTTTTATATAGAAAATACAACAAAAAAGTTATCATACTGATGGATGAATATGACACTCCTCTTCAGGAGGCCTATGTAGATGGTTTCTGGGATGAAATCACATCCTTCGTCAGAAATATTTTTAACGCTACCTTTAAAACAAATATTTATTTGGAGCGTGCCATAATGACCGGAATAACCAGAGTCAGCAAGGAATCAATCTTTTCTGACCTGAACAATTTAAAGGTCGCCTCCCTTACCACAGCAAAATATGAATCTACCTTTGGGTTCACCAGCGAAGAAGTAATGTCAGCCCTTGATGAATATGATTTGCTTAGTCAAAAGAAAGAGGTTCAGAAGTGGTACGATGGATTTAAAATAGGAACGAAAAATGATATTTATAATCCATGGTCAATTACCCAGTTTTTGGATTCAAAGAAGCTTGATGCTTATTGGGCAAACACCAGTAGCAACATGCTGATCGATAAGCTTATTCGCGAGGGAAGTTCTGATATCAAAAAGCAGTTTGAGGCTCTGTTAAAAGGAGAATCTATAGAGACCTTAATAGATGAAGAAATAGTTTTCAATTTGATTGATAGAAATGAATCAGGCGTATTCGGTATGCTTCTAGCTTCAGGCTATTTGAAAATTGTTGAAGAGCTTGGTGAAATCGGTATGCGCAAGAAATGTCGAATAGCTGTTACTAATAACGAAGTAATGCGTATGTATGAAGATATGGTGCGTCGTTGGTTTGAAGGTGGAAGCAGCAGATACAATGATTTCATTGAAGCCCTGCTGAAAAATGATGTAAAGTACATGAACAAGTTCATGAACGATGTTGCGTTAAATACTTTTTCATCATTCGATGTTGGAAATCGTCCTTCCGAGTATGCTGAGCCAGAAAGGTTTTATCATGGCTTCGTGCTAGGTTTGTTGGTTGAATTAGCTGATAAATATCATATAGTGTCAAACAGGGAGAGTGGATTTGGCAGATATGATGTATGTCTTGAACCAATCGAAAAGGATAATCCTGCATATATTTTAGAGTTTAAAGTTCATGATTCAGATGATGAAAAGACTTTGGAAGATACCGTCAAAAATGCTTTAAAACAGATAAAAGATAAAAACTATGATGCAGATCTGTTGAATAAAGGCATACAAGAAGATATGATATATCATTATGGGTTCGCTTTCGAAGGAAAGCATGTGTTAATAGGATAGAGAGATATATGAAAAGCAAAAAACTAAACATTTTATTTATTCTGTGTGCTGCAGTTTCGCTGATTGCAGTTACCATTTTTATATTCACTTATGGGCAGGCCTATGTCCATTCCGACACCGCCATCGCAAATCGCTATGGCTGGTCCATGGTGGAAAATAAAAGCCTGTTCCCTCGCACATGGAACTTTGTAAATTCCGAAATCTACGCATTTCGAGTTACATCCTTGGCAGCTTTTATCACACCATTTTTCCATAATCAGATTTTTGCCAGAATGCTTGCCACTTTTATTTTCATGCTACTTGTTCTTGCAGGCATTGCCTTCTGTAGCAAAAAAATGTTTAAGAGCAATTTCTTTTTCATTGCAGCGCCACTGTTTATCTTGTTCCTGACCGGTACAGAGTCTCGTAACATGATTCTTACCGAAGGCACATACATGAGCGAGATGCTTGGCATCACACTTGGTGCCACATTGATGTATCGTATATACGAATCATTAAACGACAAGCTTGCAATCAAAGAAACTATTGCCTATGCTATCGTGATTTTTATCATGACACTTGGCGGCTCACGCTATTTTGCAGAGCAGGTTCTTCCAATGATTTGCGCATGCGCAGGTATCCTTTTCTTTGATTGGATTTTGCGTCATGAGCTATCATTCAAGGAAGCCTTAAAGCGCCTCACCATTACATTTGCAATCATCGTTGCACCATCCATCGCAGGCTATGGCACTTACAAATGGATTTGCAGCTGGCATCTGATGAACGCAGGCCGAACCGATTCTCTTCACTTCGTAGGCTTCGATTCGCTTCCAACACTCATCCAGTCAGCACTTATCACCATCTATCGTTGCTTCGGCTACACAGGTGATGTCAGCCTGTTTGGCCTTACAAATGCTAGAAACATCGTATCCATCGTCACATGCACACTTATCTGCTTCGTGATACCGGTACTTCAGCTTATAAAGATGCCTCGCGAATCAAAGGCGGTAAAGTTCTTCAGCCTCTTTGGCTTGGCACACAATGTTGCGTTGATGTCCGTAGTTATCCTCTTTGGCAAGTGCCAGGAGCGCTACTGCCTCAGCACCATCTATGTCTGCATCATCATTTCCAGCAGATATATTTGGACTTACTGGATTGAAAACAAAAGCAAGCTTACGGCCATCGTCGCAGCCTGCTTCGTAATTGCGGTAATCATCGAATCCGCATTCATCCTTCGCCTCACAATTGGCTACAAGGATATCATTGCATCACATCAGCGCGTGGTTGCTGAGCTTGAAAATCACGACATCTACAAGGGCTACGGCACCTACTGGACATCATACATGTTTGAAGCTTATTCAAACGGCGACATCAAGTTCGGAGAAATCGACGCCCATGGCATCAAGCTGGACGCTTGGATGTGGAACAATGACCGGGATAGATACAAGGATGATCACTGCAAGACAGCTTTGATTTTCACTGCCGATGAAAACGAAGCAGCTCAGGAGCTCCTTACGGGATATCTTCCACAGGCATACGACAGCTTCATCATTCCGGAAGTTTACGATTTTGATGGATTTTCATTCACATATGAATTGACAAATCTGGTGGTTTACTGCTACGATTTTGACTTAGCAAAGAAAATAAATGATGGCATTGTGGACGGCAGACTTTCTGCCAAGGATACCTTCAACAATGGTCTTGTTATGGCGGATGATGAAAAGGATGAATTCACATTCTATCCAGGCGGACTCATAAAAGGACCATACTCCATTGCTGAAAAGGGCGAGTACACAATCACTATCGAGGGTGAGAATATTTCGACTATGCAGGTAAGCTTTACTTCGGAGCAAAATGCTGACGACATAGTCAGCAAAAATGTCAGCACTGATGCGGATAAACAGGTTTGGCATTTAAAATTAAATAATACTGTAGAGGATTTTTGCATCGTTCTGGAAAATCCGGATCAGCCGGAGGCGAAGGTGCAGCGCATCTCTATAGATAAAAAATAAGGGTAGTATCAGGGGTTTATAATGTTATTCAATTCTTATATTTTTGTTTTACTTTTCCTGCCACTCTGCTTGGCAGGTTACTATGGACTGGGATTTTTCCAGAAGTACAGGCTGGCAAATGTCTTTTTGCTTGGCATGTCACTTTGGTTTTACGGATATTTCAATCCATGGTATCTCATAATTATCATTTCCAGTGTATGTTTTAATTATTTAATATACCGCTTAATGCATAGCCATAAGGACAAGAAAAAAGTCCTTATGGTTATTGGTGTTTGCGGAAATGTGGGAGTCCTTTTCTATTTCAAATACATGGACTTCTTCATCAGCACAGTAAACATGCTCTTCAAGACAGAGTTCAATTTGCTTTACATCGTGTTGCCTCTCGGCATCAGCTTTTTCACATTCCAGCAGATTTCATTTATTGTGGATAGCTACAAGGGAGATGTGGCCTGCTACTCATTCTTGGAGTACGCCTGCTATGTCATCTTTTTCCCACAGCTCATTGCTGGTCCAATCGTCACCCACGACGAGTTGGTCCCACAGCTTATGGACGACAGTAAAAAGCACATCAATGCAGAAAACTTTGCTCGAGGCATTTATCTTTTCACCATCGGTATGGCGAAAAAGGTGCTCATCGCAGACACTCTTGGCTGCGCTGTAAACTACGGCTACGACGAGCTTTTAAACATCAACTCTACCGAGGCAATCGTTGTCATCCTGGCCTATACACTTCAGATTTACTTTGACTTCAGCGGCTACTGCGACATGGCCATCGGTATTGGCCAGATGTTCAACATCGACCTGCCACTGAATTTCAACAGCCCATACAAAGCTGTTTCAATCGACGATTTCTGGGATAGATGGCACATGACCCTCACCAGATTTTTGACACGCTACATCTACATCCCACTTGGCGGAAATCGCAAGGGCAAGGGTCGCACCTATGTGAATATCTTCATCGTATTCCTTGTCAGCGGATTTTGGCATGGCGCCGGCTTCACCTTCATCCTTTGGGGCGTGGGCCACGGCATCGCATCCATTATCCATAGAATGGGACGTAAGTTTTTCGACAAGGTTCCAAAGATTATTGGCTGGGCCGTCACATTTTTCTTTGTAAATATTATGTGGGTGTTTTTTAGAGCAGATTCTATCGCCACTGCCACAGAGCTTATCCGCCGTGCCTTCGGCGGACACTTTGATCCAATTGGCGCGGAGCTCACATCTCAGTTTACATTCTGGGAGCTTCACCTGATTCTGGACAAGCTACCAGTTATCAAAAACTTCGCCTACATCGATGTGGTAGGCATGTTTGCAGTTGCACTATTTATCGCACTGATTCCAAAGAACGGCTTTGAAAAGATGAAGGAGTTCAAGCCAAACGTCATCAACATGCTAGTGATGTCATGCCTGATGATTTGGAGCATTCTTTCATTCTCAGGAATCAGCACATTTTTATATTTCAATTTTTAGGGGAAGTAATAATGGAAGGGAAATTTAAAAATTGGATAATCGCCTATTTGGCTGTAATATTAGTGGGCCTTGCTGCAGTGAGTGCTGTCGTCATCTACATCGATCCATATTTTCACTATCATGGACAGAATCAGCACATATCCTACATCCTTAGCAAGGAACGCTACCAGAACAACGGTATAGCAAAACACTTCGAGTATGATGCGGTGCTAGTTGGCACATCCATGGCATCCAACTACAAGACCAGCGACATCGACCGCCTTTTTGGAACCAACTCTATCAAGCTCACATACCTGGGCGGCTCCAACAAGGAAATCAGTGACACTTTAGATGCAGTTTTTGAAAGTGGCAACGACATCAAGATGGTTTTTAGATCAGTGGATTACCTGGGACTCCTTAACACTGCGGAGCAGATGCGCTACGACGAAAGCCTCTACCCAACATACCTCTACGACAATGATCCATTCGATGACGTGGAATATCTTTTAAACAAATACACAATCCAGGATGCCTACGACGACCTGCGCCTCACTCGCGCTGGCTATGCTGGCACATCCTTTGATGACTATTCAAACTGGGGCATGTACTCTGAGTTTGGCAAGGATGTTTTGGATGACAGCTACATCCGCGAAGAAAAAAGCGAAGAGACTCTGGAGTTCACAGAGGAAGACATGGCCATCGTGGAGGAGAACATAAATGAAAATTTCATCAGGCAGATAGAAGAGCACCCTGATGTGGATTTCTACATTTTCTTTCCACCATTCAGCATGTACTATTTCGACTACCTGAATCAGCAGGGCAACCTTGAGCGCTATATGGCAGCAGAGCGCTACACTATCGGCATGCTCATTGGCTACGACAACGTCCACCTCTACTCATTCCTGCAGGAGACAGATGTGGCAGAAAACTTGGATATGTTCAAGGACATGAGCCACTTCGTCCCAGAATACAACACAGAGATTTTGGAAATGATTGCAGCTGGCAAGGACGAGCTCACTGAGGACAACGTTCAAGACTACTTCGACTTCATGGAAGACTTCTACGGCAACTATGATTATGACGCATTGTTCGAATAGTGGCATGCAATTTTGTTACTATTTAACAAAAAGTGCGCAACCGTTTGCAAAACCGATTCTATTGTGATAGCTTGATAGAAGACCACAGTATTAGGGGGAAACTATGGGTTATACATTAGATAAAATCGCAAAAGAATTGGGGCTTTCCAAAACAACAGTATCCAGAGCTATCTCTGGCAAAGGCAGAATTTCCGAGGAAACCAGGGCAAAAGTTAATGCCTTCATCAAAGAAATAAATTACAGACCTAGCGCCGTTGCCAGGTCTTTGGCAGCTAGCCGCACATTCAACGTGGGGCTGGTTTTCCCTGCCGATTCAGCTCTCGGCGAGATGCCATATTTCCAGACTCTCATGACAGGTGTCTGCGACAGAGCCATGGAATACGAATACGACGTTCTTATCATTCTTGCAGATAATGACGGCATATCAGCGTTGAAGCACGCAGTGCGGAACAAAAAAATCGACGCTGTAATGGTCAGTCGTTGCGAGCAGGATTCTAAAGTTATCAATTTCCTAAAAGACGCAGCAATTCCATACATCGTAGTGGGCGACCCAATGGAGCCAGGGGTTCCTTTTATCGATCACGATAATGAGGGGGCAGCCACACGCATGATAGAGACACTTATCGACAAGGGCATCACTCGCATGGCCCTTATTGGTGGTGGTGAAAATATCAACGTTACCCACAGCCGTCTGGCAGGTTTCCGCCAGGGCTTTATTAACCGTGGAATGAAGGCTGATGAAAATCAGATTTATCTAAACATGCACAAAAGCGACCGCATGGACAAAGTCTTGAAGACTGCCATTTCAGAGGGAGCCGAGTGCATAGTCTGCATGGATGACATGCTTTGCAATTCAGTTCTTAATTGTCTGCACAACGATGGTCTATCTGTTCCAGATGACATCAAGCTGTGCAGCTTTTACGATTCAAATTTATTATCTACATCAAAACCATCTATCACTAGCTTGTACTTCGATGCAAAAAAGCTAGGAGCCGAAGGCTTGTCTATGCTTATGCGCAACTTAGATGGAGAAGATGTCACAAATCTCACACTTTCCGACTTTAATATCCAAATGCGAGACAGTACAAATTAGTAATATTCACAAAAATGTCATAAAATAGTTGTCAGAAATGCTTAATTGACGAAAAACGACATAAGCATTAGGATTATGTATGAAGAACAACCGATTGCGCAAAGTCGCAATCACCGGAGTATAAAAATGAAGAAAATGGAGGAAGTAATAATGAAGAAGAAGTTATTATCAGCACTTCTTGTTTCAGCAATGGCTACATCAGCTTTTGTTGGATGCGGGGGCGCAGCAGAAGAGACTACAGCTGAGACAGGTTCAACAACAGAGGAATCTACAGAAGCTACAGAGGAAGCATCATCTGAGGATGCTATCGCAAATCTTATCGCTGCAACAGAAGGCACAGTAAACATCGAGCTTTGGTGTTCAGAGACAGAGGAATATCAGACAGTTATGAAAGAGCGTTGCGACGCTTTCGAAGCTGAGTATCCTGATGTAGATTTCAACATCACAATCGGTGCCGTATCAGAAGCTGATATGAAGGATCGTGTACTTGAGGATGTTGAGGCAGCAGCTGATGTTTATGTATTCCCAGACGATCAGCTTGAGGCACTTGTTAAGGCAGGCGCTCTTAACGAAGTAGCAGCTCAGTACACATATGACATGAACGAAACAGATACACCAGCAACAGTTGAAGCTGGACAGTACGAGGGCAAGCAGTATGGCTACCCATTCACAGCTTCAAACGGTTATTTCTTATACTATGATTCATCACAGCTTTCAGAGGAAGATGTAGCTTCTTGGGAAGCACTTACAGCTAAGGCTGAGGAGCTTGGCAAGGAAGTTGGTTTCGAAGTTGCAAACGGCTGGTACCTCTACGGTATCTTCCAGGGCGCTGGATGTACACTTACAGAAAATGAAGATCAGTCAAACAACTGCGATTGGAACTCTGAGACAGGTCTTGCAGCTGCAGAATCACTTCAGAGCATCGCATCTTCAAGCGCATTCAAGAGCTATGGCAACGATGATCTTCTTGCAAACCTTAACGATGGCAAGGTTGTAGCTTACGTTTCTGGTACATGGAATGTTAACGCATTCTCAGAGGCTTATGGCGATGGCTATGCAGCTACAAAGCTTCCTACATTCCAGGTTAACGGCGAAGACAAGCAGATGGCTTCATACTCAGGATACAAGTTCGTAGGTGTTAACGCATACGCAGAGAACACAGGTTGGTCAATGCTTCTTGCTGAGTACCTTACAAACGCTGAGACACAGGAAGCTGTATACGCAGCTACAGGTGAAGGCCCTTCAAACACAGAGGCACTTGCACAGGCTTCTTCAGTAGCACTTGATGCTCTTGCAGCTCAGTCAGAATTCGCAGAGCTTCAGAGAGTTGGCGGCAACTACTGGACACCAGCAGAGTCACTTGGAAAGAACATCCTTGACGGCAAAGTAAGCCAGGAAGTTCTTGATGATGCTGTAGCTGGTATTACACAGCCTGTTGAATAAAACTAATGCTTTTTCGGGCTTCTCCGAATGGAGAAGCCCTTTTATAAATCAGAGGAATAATTCTATGAAGAAAATTGGCGTATACTTTAAAGACTTTTTCACATCCATAGCCAAAGGCGACATCTGGGTTAAACTCTCCCTTTTGATTATGGGTGCTGGATATTTCGGACGAAAACAAATAGCCCGCGGAATACTGATGACTTTGCTTGAGGTAGGAGTAATCGCCTCAATTTTTCGCGTTTTCGCCCCATACATGTCAAAGCTTAATACTCTTGGAACAGTCCAAAGAGAGGAAATCTTTGATCCACTAACTATGCAAAAAACAGTAAACGACTTTGATAACTCCCTTTTGATTCTCCTTTACGGAATCATCGGAATCCTTGTTATCATCGCATTTCTGGCACTATATATTGCAAACATCAAGGCTGTTTATCGCCTTCAAAAGATGCAGGAAGAAGGGGAGCATCTCAGCACATTCAAGGAAGATATCGTGAGTTTCAAAAACGAGCGCTTCCACATCACTCTTCTCACATTGCCAAGTATTGGAGTAATTCTCATCAACATTATTCCAATTCTGTTCATGGTAGGTATCGCATTTACGAATTACGATGAGAACCATCAGCCACCAACATATCTATTCACATGGGTTGGATTTAAGAACTTTGTAAACCTCTTTACAACCAGCCAGACCATCACATTTGGCTACGCGTTTGTAAGAGTTTTGGTTTGGACATTAATCTGGGCCGTCCTTGCAACAGCTACAACATTCCTTGGTGGAATCCTTTTGGCTCAGTTTATCAACCACGATGACACAAAGTTCAAGGGCATGTGGAGAACACTTTTTGTTATCACAATCGGTATTCCACAGTTCGTAACATTGCTTCTTATCAGCAAGATGTTTGGTGATTATGGTATCGTAAATACGTTTTGTGCTAACGTAGGTATTCTCGATTTCTTCAAGAACATCGGACTCCTTGGAGCAGGCGATGCCTTCATCCCATTTTTGTCACGACCAGGCTGGGCTCACGTGACCATCATCCTGGTAAATATCTGGGTTGGTATTCCATATCAGATGCTTGTTGCAACAGGTATCCTTATGAACATCCCATCTGACCAGATTGAATCAGCAAAAATCGATGGTGCCAACAAATTCCAGATTTTCTGGAAGATTACAATGCCTTACGTAATGTTCATCACCGGCCCATCATTGATCCAGTCAGTAATTGCAAATATCAACAACTTCAACGTTATTTATTTGCTCACATACAACTACAAGACAACAAATATGTCTATGGCAAACTCACATGCCACCGAAGTTGACCTGCTCATCACCTGGCTATTCAGACTGACAAACGAGTACTCAAACTTCAAGATGGCATCAGTTATCGGTATCATAACATTCATAGTTTGTGCAGCCCTTTCACTTCTTACTTTCTCAAGAATGATAGGTGGAGATAAAGAGGGGGTATATAGATAATGAAAAAAACAGGTAAAATTATCGGAAGACACGTATTTTTAGCTATCTTGGCTTTCATTTGGTTGATACCAGTTTTCTGGCTGGTCGTCACCACTTTTAGCACACAAAAGGGAATCAACACAAACCACTTTTTCCCTGCTCACTGGACACTTGCCAACTATCATCAGCTGTTTTTCGAACCAGACTCAACTGCTAACTTCCCAGCATGGTTCAAAAACTCCATGATTATCGGTGTATTCAGCTGCCTGGTTTCATCTATCTTTGTAATCATGACCGCATATGCGTTTTCATTCATCGAGTTCAAAGGTAGAAAGAAGCTCATGAGCTTTTCATTGATCCTGGGCATGTTCCCAGGCGTACTTTCAATGATTGCCATGTACTTCATCCTGAAGATGCTTGGCCTGACAGATAGCGTGGTAGGTTTGATTATCCTTTACTCAGGAGCATCAGGACTTGGCTATCTGATTTTGAAGGGATTCTTTGATACAATCCCGGTTTCACTTCACGAAGCAGCAAAGCTTGAGGGCGCATCGGAAGCCACCATCTTCGCAAAGATTGTTGTGCCACTTTCAAAGCCAATGATTGTTTACACTGTAATCAATTCCTTCCTGAATCCATGGATGGATTTCGTTATGGTTCGTTTGATGATTAAGTCAAAGGATGCATCAGACTGGACAATGGCCCTCGGACTTTTCAATTTGCTCCAGAGAGCACTTGTTAACCAGTACTTCACATACTTCTGCTGCGGTGGACTTATGATTGCCGTACCAATCTCTATTTTGTTCATCATCATGCAGAAATTCTACGTTGAAGGTGTAACTGGCGGAGCAGTCAAAGGATAAGCCACTCGAAAAATAAATATTTTGTAGTATAATGATAGCTGTGGTTCGCCACAGCTATTTTTTGTTTTTGAACAAGGAGATAAAAATGCTTACAAAATCATTTGATAAATTTGAAGATAAGGTTTGGCTTTCATCGCCAACAATGCACGGTGAGGAAATCAAATACGTGCAGGAAGCTTACGATACAAACTGGATGTCCACAGTAGGTGCAAACCTCACAGAGGTTGAGCGTCTGGCTGCAGAAAAGGTAGGAGTGAAATACGCCGTTGCTCTTTCAGCCGGCACAGCATCACTTCATCTTTCTTGCAAGCTTGCAGGTATTCAGGCTTACGGCATGCCTCAGGTAGGCCACGGCGCTCTCGAAGGCCATCACGTTTTCTGTACAGATATGACTTTCGATGCAACTGTAAACCCTGTAGTTTACGAAGGCGGTATCCCTGTATTCATCGACACTGAAGCAGACACATGGAACATGGACCCAGTTGCCCTTGAAAAGGCATTCGAAATCTACCCAGAGGTAAAGGTTGTTGTTTGTGCCCACCTTTATGGCACACCTGGTAAGCTTGATGAATTAAACGCTATCATCCAAAAGCACGGCGCTATCCTTGTTGAGGATGCTGCCGAATCTCTTGGCGCTACATACAAGGGTGTTCAGACTGGTTCATTCGGTCAGTTCAACACCATCTCATTCAACGGAAATAAAATCATCACTGGCTCAGCTGGTGGATGCTTCCTTACTGACAGCAAGGAGGCTGCTGAAAAGGTTCGCAAGTGGTCTACTCAGGCCCGCGAAGCTGCTGCTTGGTATCAGCACGAGGAGCTTGGCTACAACTACCGCATGAGCAACGTCATCGCAGGTGTTGTCCGCGGCCAGTTCCCTCATCTTGAGGAGCACATCGCTCAGAAGAAGGCTATCTACGAAAGATACCGCGAGGGCTTCAAGGGACTTCCAGTTCAGATGAACCCTATCGACTTTGAGAACTCTGAGCCAAACTACTGGTTGTCATGCATGATCATCGACAAAGACGCTATGTGTCCACAGGTCCGCGGCGAGCAGGATGTGCTCTACACACCTGAGCACGGCAAGAGTTGCCCAACTGAAATCCTTGATGCCATCGCAAGCATCAACGCAGAAGGCCGCCCAATCTGGAAGCCAATGCACATGCAGCCAATCTACCGCTTGAACCCATTCATCACACGCGAAGGCAACGGCCGCGCCGTTACCAACGCCTACATCGCAGGCGGCGCCCTCGGCACCGACGGCCAGCCACTTGACATGGGCAGCGACATCTTCGCCCGCGGCCTCTGCCTCCCTAGCGACAACAAAATGACTCCAGAGCAGCAGGATAGAATCATCGAAGTCATCCGCGCTTGCTTTGAGTAAAATAAGTTTTTGAATAACCATAGTCTTTGAACCATCACAGTTCTTGGGCTACCAAGACCATGCCCGGCTCCGCCGGCATGGCCTTTTTTATGTTGGGAGCGGGAAAGTTAAGTGGATTTTGGAAAACTCAAGAAAAAACGCACTTTTGGGGAGGAGAGTTAAGTGTAATAAAAGGAAGTTTTTAAAAGACTTAACATTATTAAGTGGGAAATCTAGGGCTGGAAAATTCACTTAACAAAAATAGCCAAATTGTTGCGTGGGAAAATAAAACTGCTGAATTTCACTTAACTTTTTGGCAAAACATATAAGTGAAAAAATAGTGTTTGCAAAATCCACTTAACTGGATTTTGCAAAGTTAAGTGTTAAATCAGATTCCTCTGTTCCTACTTATAAAAAATTAAGTAGCTAGCCAGAAGTCTGTGATTTTCACTTAACTGTTCTAGTCAGGATTAAGTAGAAATAACTTAATAGCAATGAGTCCTGACTATTTTTACTCTCAGTTAAGTGGAAAAATACTAGTTTAAAAATACACTTACCAATTTTGGAAAATTGTTAAGTGTATTTTGGAAAACTCAAGAAAAAACGCACTTTTTTGAAGAAAAGTTAAGTGTAATAAAATGAAAACTTTAAAACACTTAACATTTTTAAGTGGGAAATCTAGGACTGGAAAATTCACTTAACAAAAATGGCCAAATTTGTAAGTGGGAAAATAGAATCACTCATTTACACTTAACTTTTTGGCAAATCATATAAGTGAAAATAATAGTGTTTGCAAAATCCACTTAACTGGATTTTGCAAAGTTAAGTGTTAAATCAGATTCCTCTATCCACACTTATAAAAAAATAAGTGCAATTCTGAAGTCTTTCTAAATCACTTAAGGAAATGAAGAAATAGACTTTGGAAATATATTTCTTTAAAACGTATTAAATATATAAATAAAAAAACAAGTTTTTGGCGTTAATACATAGTATATTCGTTGCAAGAATGAAAGGAGGCTATAAATGGAGAGAAATTACAAAGACTCTATATATTTGGCGGTAAATATTATTGAAACATGTGTTAAGGAAGAAAAAGATAACGATTACATCAAGGATATGATAATTGAAGAACTAAACACAAATGAATTTAAAGTAAAAGATATAAACTATTACGACAGAAGGTATTTTAAGCCAATAAAAGGAATTACCATTTCAGAAACAATTAACAACATAAGGTTTGCAAGGGCAGTGGAATTATATAGGAAAGAAGGATATCCACGTCTTCAGAAAAAAGCAACATATAAAGGGATATCACATTTTCTTGAAAAGTATGAAAAACTTTATCATAAAATCAAAATCTATATGGTTGCGGAAAAATTAGATTTGGAACTCCATGATTGGGATTATGATTTCGATTGGCCAGATACTAAAGCGGATGACATGATACTTATTAAAGCTGATTCATCTGAATCAGCAATTATAAACTTTCTTTCTACAAAGGCACAGTATCAACACGAAAAGGTATTAAAACCTGAAATAATAAAGAATTTTTGGGAAGATGTATCTTATGGGGAGATGGATGGTTATCAAGAATTTAGGCGTCAAAAGGAAATTTTAGAAATTGGAGATGAAATATATACAAAATATATTGAAAACTATAAGGGAGATTTGGAGGAACTATATGAAAAAGTAGATGTTGAATCTGAAATGGAAAAATTCTATTCATTACTTACAGTCGATGATAAGAAAGAGCTATATTTTAAAATTCATAGATATGATTATGTAGCTATAGAATTAACTACTTTTGAGGAGTATAAGAGAAAAAATGAATGGAATAAAAATCAATTGATACATGATACAATAAGGGAAGTTTTATTGTTTTGGGACGTATTACTTGAGTTAATTAGACAAGATAAAACAGAAAAATATTATAAAATTAATAATGAGCTTTTAAGGAAAAAAGGTTTTACATATCTAGAAATAGAGTCATTATTAAATGTTTTTAGGAACAGAGAGTTAAAATCTTCAGTATCATTAGAAAATGGTTGTGATTTTTATATGCGTTCATTATTTGAAATAATGAGCGAAAGTTGGTTGCGAAATAATACAGAATGTGAAATGACAATTTTACCACTTCCTATCATGTTTCAATTGGCAGAAGAGGATTTTTATTTTATCGATGGAATGACAGAGAAAACTATAACTATTCTGTCTGAAATTCTTGACCTTCGCCCGGATTTCTTCAATTGATATTACCCACCCAGTTTGCTATCCTTACTTTAATATATAAACAAGGAGAAAGGTGGCAGAATGAAGATAATTGATTATAAGAATTCCCTAGTGGATAGCTATAAAAAGAATAAGCGAACTTTCATATTTTATTTGATTTTACGCGGGCTTGTTATTCTTACACTTATTAGATGTATCATAACGCAGAACTATGAAAGTGCCGCAATCTGTATCTTGTCACTACTTCTGTTTTTGATGCCAGCAGTGCTGCAGAAACAGATGAAGATTGAGTTCCCCGCAGTCTTCCAGGCTATTATCTTTGGCTTTATCTATGCAGCAGAAATCCTTGGTGAAGTTAATCACTATTATGTAATCATTCCTGGATGGGACACTATGCTTCACACCATGAATGGATTCCTGTGTGCTGCTATTGGATTCTCACTTATTTATTTGCTGAATAGAGGCAGCAAGCATTTCAATCTGTCACCATTCTATTTGACGCTTGTAGCCTTTTGCTTCTCTATGACGGTAGGAGTAATCTGGGAATTCTTTGAGTTTGCCATGGATCAGCTTTTCTATGTTGATATGCAAAAAGACTTCATAGTTCAGACCATCGGCTCAGTCACACTAGATCCAAACGACAGCGGCATGCCATTTATCATACAAAACATCACAGACACAGTAATCAACACAGCTGATGGCCAGTCCTACACAGTACCTGGAGGCTATCTCGATATAGGCATCATAGATACAATGAAGGACTTACTAGTAAACCTAGTTGGCGCAGTAGCCTTTAGTATTATTGGCTACACAACACTTAAGTTTTCTAAAAAGTCTGCGATAGCAGATAACCTTATGATTAAGCCGGTGTCAGAATCCACAAATGGCGAAGATTGATAATAAATTGTATGGGTTTTGACAAAAACTATTCAAAACCCATACACCTAGATTTTCAAAGTGTATGGGAATGAACTCAAATTACTCAAAACCCATACACCAAGATTTTGAAAGTGTATGGGAATCAACTCAAACTGTTCAAAACCCATACACCAAGATTTTGAAAGTGTATGGGAATCAACTCAAAATATTCAAAACCCATACATCCAGATTTTCAAAGTGTATGGGAATCAACTCAAATTACTGAAAACCCATACACCCAGATTTTCAAACTGTATGGGAATCAGCTCAATTTACTCAAAACCCATACACCTAATTTTTCTAAGTGTATGGGAAATAGCTCAAAAACTACAAAACCCATACAATGAAAAAATTTGACTGTATGGGAAATGCACTAAACAGCCCAAAACCCATACACTTCCCAAAACAAGCTGTATGGGATTCTGCCCAAATACTTCAATTCCCATACAAATTCAAAAATCACCTGTATGGGAATCATTCAAAAACACCCAATTCCCATACAAATCCCGGGAAAAGCACACAAAGGAGACCCACAATGAGACGTAGAGAAAGAGAAATCACAGATCAAGCAGAAATAGACAAAATCCTAAACACAAGCCAGTACCTGCACCTGGGGCTGGTGGATGACGGCATGCCATACGTGGTGCCACTCAACTATGGAGTGGTGAAGGACCCAGTGGATGGCCATTACATCATATATCTTCACGGTGCTCATGAAGGCCGCAAGCTGGATATAATTAGGAAGAACCCAAACTGCTGCTTCACAATGGAGTGCAATGTGGCTCCTTTCGAAGGCCGCATGGCTTGCCAGTACGGCACAGTCTACGAGTGCGCCATGGGCTTTGGCAAGGTCAAAATAGTAGAGGACCCACAGGAAAAAATGGATGCCCTGGTAGCCCTCATGAAGACACAAACTGGCAAGGATGATTTCCAGTTTGATGAGCGAATGGTTTCTATTGTAACGGTTATGCGAATTGACGTGGAGGAGCTCACAGCAAAGCGCCGCCCAATGCCTGGCAGCGAGCACCAGCACTAAAATCCAATCCTAAAACTTTCTAAAGCTTTCTATAATAAGTTTGCATTCACCCGTGGATTTGTAGTATCATTCTTGAAGTGCTAAAACCAAATTTAAGGAGGTTTATTATGGCAGAAAATGAACAGAAAAAGGGAAGTAAGAAATTTATTATAATTGCGATATTAGTTGTAATTGCAGCAGTTGCAGGTGGTGTATTCTATTTCCTCAACGCTCCAAAGAAGATGAATATCAACGACTATGTTACAGTTGAATTCTCAGGCTATGATTCAATGGGAACAGCTACAGTCACATTTGATAATGATGAGTTCTTGTATGACTTTTCTCAGAATGCAAAGCTTGACTCAAAGATTCAGCGCGAGGCTGACAAGCTTGGCTTGACAGATCCACAGGATATCTTCAAGGAAGGCTTATTTGCAGATCTTGATTTACAGTCACGCATCACATACGAGCTCAACACATCTACAGACCTTTCAAATGGAGATGAAGTAGTTCTTTCATGGAGCATCGATGAGGACTACATCGCAGAGCACTACGGCATCAAGCTTGAGGCAGATGCGCAGGAGCTTTCAGTAGTTGGTCTTGCAGATGTTGTTACATT
This sequence comes from Pseudobutyrivibrio sp. JW11, assembly GCF_900115355.1. Lineage (NCBI taxonomy): Bacteria > Bacillati > Bacillota > Clostridia > Lachnospirales > Lachnospiraceae > Pseudobutyrivibrio > Pseudobutyrivibrio sp. JW11. The sequence continues at coordinate 39,588 of NZ_FOWB01000001.1, forward strand.
CAATCCTTTCGACGACCTCAAGGTTACATTCTCTGGAAACGATGGCGAGGGTGTAGTAGAGCTTGAAATCACATCTGACGATGATATTTACGAAGGAATCACATTCCGCGCAGACGTTTCATCAGGTCTTTCAAATGGAGATAAGATTACAGTTACATATGGTCCAAACTTTGGTGAGGACTTGCAGTCATACTGTGCACAGAACTATGGAATGATTCCAGATCCTGTGACTCAGGAATACGAAGTAACTGGTTTGAAATAATAGTCATTACCTATATTATTAGACTTAATATGTGTTATAATACGATATCATGGGCTTACAGTGTTACTATTCACAGTAATAAATGTTTAAGTATTTATTCTTGTCAAGCTTGCTTGTAAGAGAATAATACTTAAATATTTATTAACTGGAATCAGTGACCTAAACTACATGAATAATTACAAGTGCTTTAGCACTTGATAGAACTCTGAAGGAGTTCAATTATGAATGTAGTTTAGGTACTGTGAATAGTATCGATTACCCAGATATCGTATTTTTTATTTACTGGAGGATTAATCTTAAATGGAGATTATGAATAAAATGAAGCATTGGCACAAGGTGGCATATTTCTTACTTGCCTACGATTTTATAACCGTTGTGCTTTCGTATTTTCTTGCGCTATGGCTTAGATTCGATTGTCAGTTTTCTCATATCGAACCATATTATCTTGAAAAGTATTATCTTATCATCATTCCATACGCTATCTTTACAGTTGTGATTTACCAGCTCTTTGGCTTGTACCGAAGCATTTGGCGTTTCGCTAGCTTCTACGAGCTCAAGAAATTGGTTCTTTCTACAGCCGTAACACTCGTAGCAAACGCAGTTATCGTCACAGCATTCATCTACAGAATGCCAATTTCATACTACGTATTCGGAATCGGATTCCAGTTTTTCTTTGGCGTGGTTATCCGCTTTTCATATCGATTTATTTTGCTTCTTCGCGACAGCCGCGAGGCAGGCAATGCTGATACAAACGTACTTCTTATTGGCGCTGGCTCAGCAGGTCGTATGATTCTTCGCGACGTCAATTTTGTAAACGGCGGAGCAAATGGTTCTGCCAAGGTCGTTTGCATCATCGACGACAATCCTAACAAATGGGGCCGTTACATCGATGGAGTAGAGGTTATCGGTGGCCGCGACAAAATTCTTTATGCCGTTGAAAAGTACGAGATAAAGGAAATCTACATCGCCATCGCAACACTTGCACCTAGCGAAAAGCGTAACCTTATCAATCTTTGCAAGGAAACAAACTGCCGCATCAAGCAGCTTCCAAATATGTACGCTGAAAAGGCCGGCATCATCAGCGCTGGCAACCTTCAGAACATCACCATCGAGGATGTACTTGGACGTGATCCAATCAGCCTTCACCAGGAGGATGTTGCTGCTCAGCTTCAGGGCAAGGTCGTTCTTGTTACAGGCGGTGGCGGTTCCATTGGTTCCGAGCTTTGCCGCCAGATTGCAAAGTACGGTCCAAAGCAGCTCATCATTTTTGATGTTTATGAAAACAACGCTTACGATATCCAGCTTGAGCTCAAGCACAAATATCCACAGCTTGATTTAGTTACACTTATCGGTTCGGTCCGCGATGCCCGTCGTATCGAATCAGTTTTTGAAACCTACAGACCAAACATCTGCTACCACGCTGCAGCTCACAAGCACGTGCCTCTTATGGAGGATAGCCCTTGCGAGGCAATCAAAAACAATGCAGTTGGTACATACAAGACAGCTTACGCTGCAATGAAATATGGATGTGACCGTTTTGTTCTCATCAGCACAGACAAGGCTGTTAACCCTACAAACGTTATGGGTGCCACAAAACGTATATGCGAAATGATCATCCAGACCTTCGACAACATGGTTCGCAACAACCACGAGGATATGCTTCCAATACTTATCACTCACCAGGTTGATATCGATACAGCAGATTCTGAAAAGGTGCCAGCAGGCAGCGGCCACACAGAGTACGTTGCAGTACGTTTCGGAAATGTGCTTGGTTCCAACGGTTCCGTTGTGCCTCTTTTCAAGAAGCAGATAGCAGAGGGCGGCCCTGTTACACTTACACACCGTGACATCATCCGCTACTTCATGACTATCCCAGAGGCTGTCAGCCTTGTGCTTAAGGCAGGCGCCAACGCATCAGGGGGCGAAATCTTCGTCCTTGATATGGGTGAGCCTGTAAAGATTTTGGACCTTGCCCGCAACATGATCGAGCTTGCAGGTCTTCGTCCAGATGTTGATATTGAAATCGAAGAAATCGGTCTTCGCCCAGGCGAGAAGCTTTACGAAGAAAAGCTTATGAGCGAAGAAGGTCTTAAAGAGACAGAAAACCATCTGATTCACGTGGCTGAGCCAATCAAGTTTGATTCAGAGGAATTCATAAAGAATCTTCAGTGCCTCATGACCCTTGCATACAGCAACGAGGCTCCAGAGGTTGTACAGAAGATCAGAGAAACAGTGCCTACATTCAAAGGCTGAAAGGATTAATCCAAAATGGCTAAGAAATTATCAATTGTTGTTTCAGTATATAATGAGGCCCTTGGTTTGCATCAGTTTTACGAGCATACCAATCAGGTCCTTGCCACTGATTTTGCTCAGACTGGCTGGGACTACGAGCTCATTTTTGTAAACGATGGCAGTCGCGATGACAGCATCAATATCCTTCGTGATTTTGCTGCCCAGGATGATCACGTGAAGGTTGTAAATTTTGCAGCCAACCGTGGCCACGAAGCCGCTATGATTGCCGGCATCGATTATTCTACCGGCGATGCAGTTGTTTGCATGGATGCAGATTTGCAGCATCCACCAGAATCTCTTGCAGATATGGCTCGCAAGTTTGATGAGGGATATGATGTTATTTCTATGATTCGTACAGCCCGCCAGGACGCCGGTCTTATTAAGCGCGTCACATCTTGGGGCTTCTACAAAGTCATGAATATGCTTTCCGGCAAGACAAAGTTCGAAAATAACTCATCGGATTTCTTCGGCATCTCCCGCAGAGTTGCCCTTGTATTAAAGAAAGATTACCGCGAGCGCGTTCGCTTCCTTCGCGGATATGTTCAAAATGTTGGCTTCAGAAAGACAACACTTGAGTTTGAGGCGTCATCACGTATCGCCGGCGAAAGCAACTACAACATCAAGTCGCTCATCGCCCTTTCTCTTAATGCCATCTGCAACTTTTCAGATGCGCCACTTAAGATGGGAATTTACGCAGGCCTTGTGTCACTTGTGGCGGCTTTCATTCTCATGATTTATTCCATCGTTCAGTACTTCCTTGGTACTGCACCTGATGGATACTCAACAATCATCGTTTTACTTTGCTTTATGTTTGGTGTATTGTTCATCATTCTTGGATTTGTTTCAGAGTACCTCGCAATCATTTTTGCCGAGGTGAAGAATCGCCCAATTTACATCGTTGATAGCATAATCACAAAAGATGGAGAGGAATTGCAATAATATGAATTTCACATCTCAGATAGAGACAGCATTTTCGAAAATCAAAAATCATTTCACAGGCACACAAATCACAGCCCTAATCTCAGTTTTGGTGGCTGGTCTTGTGGCCCATGGATATGTTTTGTTCAACCGCATTTCATATCATGACAATGCAGCCTGCCTGTTTTCACTTGGCGGCACATACGAATCCGGCAGATGGGTTCTTGGATTCATCTACGACATTCAGATGATGACCACAAAGCTCTTCTCGGTGCCTGTTTTCAATGGAATTTTGTCTTTGATTTTCATCGGCTTTGCAGCAATGCTTATTGTGGATATGTTCCAGATTAAGTCAAAGGTTGCAGCTGCTTTTATCGGCGCAATCATGTCCGTATATCCGGTAGTCACCAGCATCTTCTCATTCATGTTTACAGCATGGGAATACTTCCTGGCGCTCCTTCTTGCGGTCCTTGCAGCAAAGATTTTGCTCAAGTCTTTATCAGTGAAAAACTTCATCCTTTCCGCTGTTGTTTTATCACTTAGCCTTGGTATCTACCAGGCATTTTTTGCTGTTACAATCGCAGCATTTCTTGTGTCACTTACACTTGGCGTTTTGAAAAATGAAATCACTTCTATAGGTGAGTATGCAAAACGCGGTTTCACATATTTAGCAGAGCTCGTAGCAGGCCTTGGTATCTGGGGTGTTATGCGCTTCATCACTCAGCACATCAAGGGCATCGAAGCCGTTGATTACAAGGGAATGGACGATGGCTACAGCCTTGCCCTTCTTCCAAACCAGATTATAAAAAGCCTTTCAGCCTTCTTTGGATTCCGTCAGGCTGGCATCAACGCGCTCCTTTATCTCAGAGCTTTCACAGCACTTGTTGTTGTCGTTACCATCATCCAACTTGCAGTGATGCTTGTTCGTAGCTCCAACAAAGTAGCCGTAAAAATCGTCTCATTGGTTGGCCTTGTTTTCCTTCCAATTGGAATGAACGTGGTTTACCTTCTTTCTACTAGTGAGGAGTATCACGTAGATTCACTTATGGTTTACGGCAACATTTTCGTATTCATTCTTCCAGTATTTTTGATTGAGATGCTGGATGCACAGGAGTTTAAAGCAGGCGTCATCCGCAGTCTTACATCAATCGCCACATGGATTCAGATTCTTTCACTTGCAGTTCTCACTGTGGGTTACATATATCTTGATAACGCTGCCTACATGAAGGCAGAAATCGCAGAGGAGCAGGCCACTGCCTACTACACCGAGCTTGTAGCAAACATCAAAGCTACAGAGGGCTTTTCCGATGATATGGAAATCGTCTTCGTTGGCTGGGAAAATCTTTCCGATGGCACTAATGCCAAGGTGGATCCAGTAGACCAGCTGGAGGCAGTTCAGCTTGAAAAATATCCTCGCTTCACCGACATCATCACTTATGGCGGCTCAAGATATTTCATGCAGGAGCACCTTGGATTTGGCAACGACCTCCTCATTGAGGACGACGGTACATACGCTGATAGCGCTGAGGTTCAGGCTATGCCAACATATCCAAACGACGGTTCAATCGCAGTGATTGACGGAAAAGTAATTGTTAAGCTAGGAGAGTAATTCATGAGTTCAATCGGACAGAGCATGTATGATTTTGCCACAGAGCTGTTTCCTATCAACCGAAGCATCACAGGCGAGGGCGTTCGCCAGACTTTAAAGATGTGTTCCGATAGGATTGCAGGGGATGATGGCATCACCTTTGAAATAAAAAATGTTGCCAGCGGCACCCAGGTTTTTGACTGGAATGTGCCAAAGGAATGGAAGATAAACGCAGCCTACATCGAGGATGAGGCAGGCAATCATATCGTAGATATGGCAGTTAGCAACCTCCACGTGATGGGCTATTCTACCCCTATCGATGAGTGGGTTGATTTGGAAGAATTAAAGCAGCACATTTTTACATTGCCAGATCAGCCGGACATCGTTCCATACGTAACCAGCTATTACAAGGAACGCTACGGATTTTGCATGAGCCAGAATCAGTTGGATAGCCTTAAGCCTGGCAAGTATCACATGTACATCGATTCAGAGCTTTTCGAAGGCAACCTTACATACGCAGAGCTTGTTCTTCCAGGTGAATCTGATGAGGAGATTTTCTTCTCCACATACGACTGCCACCCATCTATGGCCAACAACGAGGTCTCTGGCCCTGTGCTGATGTGTGAGCTTATCAAATACGTAAAAACGATACAGAATCGTCATTACACATACCGATTCATCATCATTCCAGAGACAATCGGTTCCATCACATACATCGCCACAGACAACCATTTGCAGCACATGAAGCAGCATATCGTTGCAGGATTTAATCTTTCTTGCGTAGGCGACGACAGAGATTATTCAATTGTACATAGTAAATACGCAGATACCCTTGCTGACAGAGTTCTTACGAATGTTCTAAAAACTCACACAGAAGGAAAATATAGCGACTACAGCTTTTTGAAGCGAGGCTCAGACGAGCGCCAGTACAATTCCGCAGGCGTGGACCTTCCAGTGGTTTGCTTCTGCCGCAGCAAGTTTGGCGAGTACCCAGAATACCACACCAGTGCCGATGATATGACTCTCGTAAGCCCAGAGGGATTCCAGGGAGCATACGATGTTGTCACTCAGGTGGTAGACGCCCTTGAAAACAACAAGACTTTTGTCATGACAGTACCTTGCGAGCCACAGCTTGGAAAGCGTGGTCTTTTCCCAACAGTCAGCAAAAAGGGAAGCTACGATGCAGTCATGGCCATGATGTATTTCATGACTTACGCCGATGGTCGCAACGATTTGATTGGCATTTCCGAAATCACAGGAGTTCCAGTAAAAGAGCTCATCGACATCGCTCACAAGCTTCATGAAAATGGCTTGGTAGAAGTAAAATAAGAGGATAAAATGACATCACAAGAATTATTAAATGATATAAAAATTGAAATTGCATCTCTTGGCATTGCCCGTGGCGACATGGTTTATGTTGCCAGCGATATCACAAACCTTTTATTCGTTGCCAAAAACGAGTGCCAGGTTAAGGTTAAGCAGAGAAACGATTTCTTAAATGAATTCGTAAATACGTTACAGGATTTAGTTGGAGAGGAAGGCACACTTCTGTTTCCAGTTTTCTCCTGGGACTTTTGCAGAGGCAATGGCTTCGACTATTTAAACACACCAGGCGAGGTTGGCGCCCTCAACAATTGGATTCTTAAAAACAGAACCGATTTCATCCGTACCAAGCATCCAATGTATTCCTTCATGGTTTGGGGCAAGAATGCACATCGACTTGCAGCCATGAGCAATCAGGACGCTTGGGGAGATGCAGGCCCATTCACTTATCTTCGTGATAACGGCGGCAAGCAGCTGTTCTTCGATATTGAAGCCCACCAAGGTATCACCTTTGGTCACTATGTAGAGCAGTGCGTTGATGTTCCTTATCGTCATCCAAAGTATTTCTTTGGAGACTACACAGATAAAAATGGCGTCACAGAAAAGCGTTGCTACTCAATGTACGTCCGTGATTTGGACGTCATTCAGGAAATCAGCATCACCAATGAATGGCTTGTATCAAATGGCGTTGCAAAAGCAGGCGAAAGCCACAGCCTTGGCCTTTGCGTATGCGACCTAGGAGCAGCTTATCCAGTCATCACTGCAGATATGCGCGCCGATGGTGCCAACACACTAAAATTCGAAAATTACACCTTGGACTGGTCAAAGCCAAAGACCGTTCCTTACGAAGTAAAAGGATTAGAATAAAGGAGATTACCATGAACAGAGAAGAAATCTTATCTAAAATAAACGAAATCTTTCAGGATGCTTTCGACGATGAAAGCCTTGAAATCAGCGAATCTACTACAGCAAACGACATCGAAGGCTGGGACTCACTTATGCAGATGAACCTCATCGAAATGATTGAGGATGAATTTGAATTCCAGTTCACAATGGACGAAGTTGCTGGTCTCAAAAATGTAGGCAGCATCGTGGATGTAGTGGCAACACGAGTATAATAATTATTATTTTGTAAATGATTTACCCCTTAGTGCTAAAAATAGTACTAGGGGTTTTTTATTCTAAAAGATGAGAAATAAAGGGGAAAATTAGACTTTATTATTGAAAAATTGAATAATAAAGGATAATATCAACTATATGTGTATTAAATAAGACAACAAGGGAGATTTATTATGCCATACGCAGACGAGAAGGGGAACATAGAAGTAGGCGAAGTAGATATAGAGTGGGATGTTGCAGCACTAAGAAGTTATTTTGATGACTGCCAAAAGGTTTATAATGAGTTTCTTGAAATGTCAGATGATTTAATCAAATCATTTGAAGCATTTGCAAATGATGAAACTCATAAAGGCCCAGAGGCTGATAGTGCAAAGCATTTCATAGAAGAAAGACAAAAGCCACTTCTAGTAGATATCACAAATGATATTCAAAAGCTTATGGATTTGCAGAACGGCCTTATGGATGATTTTAGTGAGACTGTAGATTCATCCTCCACTGCAAAAATAAGTACAGCCCATCTTCGTCAGATAATGCTAGATTTTATCTCCTATGAAGATTGCCTAGAAACAAATGGCAAGGCCATAGAAGCTATGGCTGAGATGCTAAATGAGAAATGCTCTGCTGTAGGAACATTTACAGTCCCAGACTATAGAAACTTCTATAAAGAGCTGGAAAAGATAACAAGTAATGATGGTCTATCAGGAATCGTTCCAGAGCTAAAGAAGGCACTTCATGATTTTGATGAAGCTCATAAGAATGACATAAGTGGCAGTGACTATAAAACCATTTTCGATACCATCAAAACAAACCTAGATACATTTATGGCTGGGTTTGGGAATGGAAAGTATTACGATATCAGCACTTATGATGCTACAGGAGGAAAGCTTCCATGGGTAACACCAAGAGATGTGCTTACAGGTGAAGCACTAGAAGAGTATAACCAGTACTGTGATGACATGGAAGATTATTTGCAGGGAAAGAAACCAAGATGTGCAGTGTATAGATATGACCCTGTAAACATGTGTAATGGTAATTACATCAATGAACATGAGGATGTAAGTCTTGGTGGTAGATATACATTAACTTTTAAAAGATTTTATAATGCACAAAGTACTAAAGAGGGAGCACTAGGATTAGGCTGGACTCATAGCTTTGAAAAACGCATATACGAAGATGAAACAACAAAGAAGATAAGAATAGATTATCCTGATGGAAGTAAAGGTTCATTCTTTTGTATAAATGAAAAGAAGCACTTATACATGGAAGAGCATGGCGAACCAGGAATACTAGAAAAACTGACAGATGGCTATGTAATCACACAGGATAATGGGGACTATGAAAGATTTGATGTTTTAGGCAAGCTTGTTGCCATGGGAGATAATGATGGAGATAACGTATCTCTATCTTATGAGAAGTCAGATAGCGGGAAATGGCTTCTTTCAAAAGTAGAGGCAAAGAATAAAAACAGCCTCACATTCACATATTTAAAAGATGAAAATAAAGGACTTATAGAAAAAGTGACCGACCAGACAGGTAGGTCTGTTTCCTATGCCTATGAAGATAAAAGACTTGTAAGCATTACAGAAGTAGATGGTGCTACAAGAAAGTTTACATACGATAGTAAAAACAGGATTAAGGAAGTAATAAATCCTAAGGGAATAGTAGCAATCACAAATGAGTATGACAGCAAAGAAAGAACTACAAAGCAAAGCTTTCCAGACGAAACTACTATGACTTATGAGTATGACGATGAAAAGATGACTACTATTGCCACAGAACAAAACGGTAATCAGGTAGTGTATACCCATGATGACATGGGACGTCATACAAAAACAAAGTACTATGATGGTGAAGAAAGATACACTTATAACAAGAGAAATCAAAAGACAAGCTTTACAGATAAAAGAGGAAATACTACCAGGTTTTCATATGACAATAAGGGCCATCTTACAAAGATAGTAGATGCCCTAGGAAATAAAACAAGCATTACCTATAGAGCAGATGGAAAGCCTATGGCTGTAAAGGGCGTTAAGGGAGAAGAGTATAGGTATTCTTACGACCTCGATGGAAAGCTTTTTGAAATAAGAAATCCACTTAATGAGACAAATAGATTCTACTATCGAGATGGAAATCTAGAAAAGACAAGAAATGCTGCCGGAGCTCTAACGTGGTTTTCATACGATGATAGAAGTAACGTAAATACCATAAAGGATCCGGATGGTGTTGTAACAGAGTATAGCTATGACGATCTAAACCGTGTAATCGAAACTAAAACAGCGGATGGAGCAATCACTAAATACGAATACGATAATGCAGACCGTATCGTAAAAACCATTGACGCTTTGGGTAACACTAGGGAGTACACCTATGATGAGATGGGAAAGGTTACATCAGTAAAAGAGGCTGATGGAACAACTAAAAACTATGACATAAACATCATGGGCCGTGTCTCAAAGGTAGTTGATGAAGCAGGACGAGTAACAGAGATAACTTATAATGCCATGGGAAAGCAGGAGAAAGTACTTCTGCCAAATGGTGGTGTCATAAAGTATGACTATGACCCTCTAATGAGACTTATGAAAGTAACAGACCCAGAGGGAAGAACAACAGGTTATGCTTATGATAGAAATGGAAATGTAATAGAAGAATACTTAGGCGACGTAAAGGTACGTAGCCTTGATTATGATGCTTTAAATAGAGTCATAAAGGAGGTTGATGCTTTAGGGCATGAGAAAACTTACACTTATGACGAGACAGGCAACCTTATAGAAATGACAGACACTCTCGGAAACAAATACACAAGAGAGTATGATCTTCTTGGTCGAGTAACAAAAGAGACAGATCCACTTGGAAATGAAACAAGCTACACCTATAGCAGGCTTGGAGAAATAGAAACAATCACAGATGCTGCAGGAAGAGTAAGAAGATTTGAATACACCAATGCAGGAAAACTAAATGTAATCTATTTCTGTGGAAAAATAGAGCAGCTTTTAAAGTATGACAATGTAGGACGTGTTGAAGCAAGAGTATTTGCAGATGGCTATAAGATTAGCTATAGCTATGATGTTTTAAGCAGAGTTTCAAAAGTAGAAGGCTCAGATGGAAGAACAGTATCATACGAGTATGATGCAATGGGAAGAGCTACAAAGGTAGTGGATGGAAGAAGCACAACACTTTACACATACACACAAACAGGAAGACTAAAAAGTGTAGTAGATGCACTAGGAAATGAAACAGCCTACACCTATGATGCCCTTGATAACCTTCAGTCAGTTCATAGAGCAGAAGGCACTATCGAAAACAAAGACGAGAGAATGCCTGTAGTAGGTAAAGATGGTCATGTCACACTCTACTCGTATAACTTATCAGGTCAGCTAACAAAGGTAACAGATGCCCTTGGTCAGGAAGAAACCTACGAGTATGACCAGTATGGCCGTCTTAAGATCAAGACCGATAGAGATAACTACGCTACAACATACGCATACAATGACATTGGTGCAGTAACTAAGGTAGGTTATGCAGACGGCAGAAGTGTGGCCTTTTCTTACAATGAATTAAACCAGCTTAATGAGATAAATGACTGGCTTGGAAAAACAACACTTGAGAATGATATCTTAGGTCGTCTAATTAAAGTAACTGATTATCAAAACAGAACAGTAGGCTATGAGTATAACTCAATAGGAGAAAAGACAAAGCTTACATATCCAGATGGAAGAGTGGCAAGCTATTCATACGATGAAGAAGGAAAGCTTGCAGCTGTTGTAGGAAATGGAGAAGAGACTTCTTATAGCTATGATGAGTTTGGAAGACTTGTAAACAAAAGCTTTGCCAATGGAGTAATGCAGGAGTACTCATACCTTCCAGGTGGTAACCTAAGAAGCATGGAAAGTTCTGATAAGGAAGGGGCTCTTGATAAGTACTTCTATACCTATGACAACACAGGACTTATTAGTGGCATAAATAGAAAGAGAAGAGGACTTGATGCAGTATCAGGTCAGTATGATTACAAGTATGATGCGATAGGTCGACTTACAGAATCAAGTTTAAATGGCCAGGTTAAATCTGCTTATGAGTATGATGCTTTCGGAAATAGAACTGTACTTACAGAAAAAGATACAACTACAGCTTATAAGTATGACGTACTTGATAGACTAGTAGAAGCAAAAGAGCTTAATAACAGTCAGTCAATCGTAAAAACATACGATTACGATAAGCGTGGTAACCAGACAAAAGAGTTTGTAGATGGTCTCTTACAAAAGACCTTTACTTTTGATGCAACAAACATGCTTTCAAAAGTAGCAGATGCTACAAAGGGCGAGTTAGAGAATCAGTACAACGGCCTTGGTTTTAGGGTGGCATCTACAAGACCAGAAGAAAAAATAGAATATTTATGTGATCTATCAAGAGACTACTACAATCTTCTTGAAAGAACTGTAAATGGAGAAAAAGAAAGCTTCATCTATGACAACAACGTAATTAGCATGTCAAAGTCAGGAAGCAACTACTATTATCTCCAGGATGAACTGGGAAGTCCTATGTACATGACAGGCACAGATGGAGTAGCTGTATCATCATATGCATTCGATGACTTTGGACGAAACATCGACCCAAGAACAGGCAAGCAAAGAAAGCATGATTACACAACAAACGGAAATATCATCCAACCATTTGCATTCACTGGCTATCAGGAGGATGAAGTATCAGGCCTTAAGTTCGCGCAGGCGAGATTTTATAATGCAAGTACAGGTAGATTCCAGAGTGAAGATAATGTAAAGGGATTTATTACTGCTCCATTTACACTAAATCACTACGGATACTGTTGGGAAAATCCAGTGGGATTAGTGGATAATGATGGTAATTTACCGGAATGGATAAAACAGGCAGAAAATACATTTTATGAAACTGCAAAGCAAGTAAATGATATCACTTCAAACGCAACAAAAGAAACTATTAGCGATATTGATACTGCAGTTAATAATAAGTTAGAAGAATTTAATACATGGGTTGATGATAAAATGACAAAAAATAGACCAATATTAGTATTGGGAGGTTCTGCATCTGTTGGTACAGCGGAATATCTATCTGTGGGGGTTCAAATGGTGTTTGATCCAGTGAAAATGTTTAAAAATCCTAAGCAGGCGGTTGGAATACAAGGAACGTATGCGACGGGTTTAGAGGTTGGATCAAGTGCAAATTTATCTATATATGTAGGCGATTATGATGCTGATAATATAAGAAGGACAGAAGGATATGGAGTTGAGATTGGAGGAAGTACGGGAGAAGGTGTTTTAGTTGGAGGCGGAGCGTGGATATCTGGTGATTTGGATAGGCATAATATATTTGGAGGTTTTTTATCTCTAGGAGTGGGAATTGAAGGAACCGCTGCGGAAGGACATATTTCCATGTCTAATACAAGTGATACGCTATACCCTTTTGAGAATGATTATTTTACAAGCATTATTTTTTCAATGATTGGTGCAGGAGGTTCATGTGTAGAATGAAAAAAAAGAAAACTAGCAAAAAACAATTGCTTATATTAATTGCTGTATTAATTCTATTTATTATAAGGTACGGCATAAGCATGAATACTTCAAAAGATTATGAGTCGATATATATAAGTGATGTAGCGTATATGAAATTAGCGAAAAATAAGAACCTTGAATTAATAGAAAAGGGTGATTCATTTGTTTATATGGCTAAGGATGAGATAAAAGTATTAGGAGTGGAAACACCTTGTAAAAACATAAATCAGGACGTTGTGGAACAGATGGGGATTTCCGATGAACTCATTAATGAAACGGGTAATGTTAAAAGTAAAGAGCAATTACAGAATTTATATATGGTTAACCAAAGTGAATTAATAGATACTGATGAGTTCAACAAACCAAACTTTAGTACTTATTTGTTAAGATACAAAGAATCGAATGAGGAAGTCATTATATTTGTTTATGAAACGAAGGAAAATAGTGTAGTTCAAATTATAAAATGTAGCGAAGGGACGTTTAATGACTCAGAGATTGAGAATATGTATGAAGGACTAGGAATATATTAAATGAATGTAGCAATTTTTAAGGGAAAAGGGGCTATTAGGAATAGTGCAATACAGTCAATAAAGAGGACACGATTTGCGAGAATCGTGTCCTTTTTATAAAGACGAAATTAGATTAAAAATTCTTACCTAAACGCAAATGTTTTCTTGCCAGCCCCCTTGGCGATATACAGTGCTTCGTCAGCCTCTTTGTAAAGCTGATTGTACGCCTTGGCTGGTGCAAGCTCGCTGCCACCTGTCATGGAAATTCCCAGTGAAATGGATGTAACACCAGGATAATCAGTGGCCAGTAGCTTGTTGTCAAAGTTGTCGATAAGCAAGTGAGCGAAATTGCTGAGGGCTCGCTTATCGGTGATGCCTTCATAGTAAAGAGTGAATTCATCGCCACCCACACGGCCGGCAATCAGGTTGTGATTCATATCACGAGTCTGCTCTTGCTTGATTACATTTGAAAGGGTAGTCAGAATAATATCTCCAGCGTCGTGACCATGGTTGTCGTTAACGTGCTTAAAGTTGTCCAAGTCCACCATAAAGAAGGCACCGCCTTCCTTTCTTTCAAGGGCCTCGCCCACTTTCTTCTCGAAAGCTTTTCTAATAAGTAGTCCTGTAAGTGAATCCGTATTTGCGGATTTTTCTATAGAGCTAAGATACTCAAAATGTTCAGTTAAATCAAAAATCCAAAGGATGGAACCGATGTTGTGGCCCTGCTCTGTAAGAGGCTCAACCCTAGTCTCGTAAGTGAGACCGTTCCTTGTGATTGTAGATTCTCCACTTGTCAAAGCTTCATAAAGCCCAGGCACGTTTCTTGCAGAATCAAATCTCATAAATTGGCCAAATACCTGGTGCACCACTTCGTTGTGATACATGATGCTGAAGTTTCTATCTACCACCAGGATTCCTTCATTACCGCGATTAATTGCATTTGAAAAATCCAAGGCAACAGAATCCAGGTAGCTGTATTTCTTCAAAGAACGAACAACGAAATATGCTGTAAATGGAATGGTTAAAGCAGGGATTTCATACTTGTCAAAAAGACCAACCATCTTGCTGATGTATGGAATCCACATGGTAATCATTCCAAGAAGCAAAAGTCTTAGACGCTTTCTCTGTAAATTATCGTGATTACGAAGTGAGTAAAATCCCACGACCACAGCCATCAAGCAAATGGCCAAGCAGTATAACACGAAAGCATAGAAGACAATTCCATATTCCACCACGTACATTCGTGGGAATGGACCATCATAGTCCATAATCACATCCTTGTACATCAGGTGATTCTCACGCCATGTGAACATGCAATACATTACAAATGTGGAGAAAACAAACTCAAAAACATAAACCGGATATGGCAATCTGGTGTGAGTCAGCTCCTGAATGCAAAGAGTGATTGCAATAAACACAAAACATTCAGCAAAGTACTGAAGCTTGGTGGCAGTGTAAACACCCTCGATGTCGTAAGTGGTAATCTCCATTACAAATCCGAACAAATACATGGTCGCGCTAGTCATGAAAAATGTAACTGCCATCTGAGCGCGAGTGGTGTGCAAAGTGAGCACGTATGAAAGGATAATCAGCGCAATCAAAAGTGCTAGCACATGGATATCGATGTAAGCATTTTGCAAGGTATATCCGTGAACGATGTGTCTTATGTAAGCAAGCAGCAAAAAGTGGCTAGGATAAAAGATGTAGAAGAAATATCGACCTACACCGGAACCGCCAAGCAAATCCTTGCCCCTTTCGCCGTTGTAAAAATACAAAGGAATTAACGCAAATACGAATCCAAGCAAATAAAGTCTTTCCTGAACGGTCCAATCATACTGGGAGAAATGATACTGTTGATTGAGCACTATCATCACTGAAAGAACTGCACTCATAAGCACAGTGGCACCAGTAAATTTGATAGCCTTATCCTTGAAATCCTTTCCATAATAAAAGATGAAAACGTAGATGATTGGCATCACAACCCATCCGCCTATGACAAAAGATATCAGCACAAGCAATGCAATCAAGCATATCTTCATCCATTTTTTGAAAATCTTTCCCTCGGAAATGCAAAGGCAAAGCAGCGCCAGCGTCAAATCGAAAATGATATTTTGGCGATAGCCATATTCCTCATGAAAGAAAATATAAAATGGAATTATGGAGATGGCAGAAAAGGCCAACATCCTATAGATATATTCCTGTAGACTCTTGGTGTGCCTGTATCCCTCGGCGATAAAAAAGCACATGATAGGAAGTGTAAGCCTTCCGAAAATGTGCATTAACTGTCCTAAAGGAGACATGAAATCTACAAATCCCCAAGCGGTGTGATCAACCACCATGGCAATGATTGCCAGAATTTTTAATTGTGTTCTATCTAGTCCGTATTTTTTCATACTAGAATAATACCATAAAATCCCTTAAAATAAGTAAACAAAAGTAGATTATAAAAAGGAGTAAAAATGGATTGTTTTAATTATCCTTTAGATACAAAAACATTGCGCAGAAAGCGCGCCAAGATTTACAGAGAGCTATCTGAAAAGCCAGGACTCATCGAAAAGAAGATTGCAGTGCTGGGCGGTTCCACTACAAACGATGTGGTAGATATGCTTTCTATTTTTTTGTTGAATCATGGAATCAAGGCCAGCTTCTATCAGTCTGAGTACGGTCAGTACTGGCAGGATGCCATGTTTGGCAGCTCTGAGCTAGATGCCATGAATCCGGACATCATATATATCCACACCAGCTGGAGAAATATCACTGATTTTCCACAGATGGATATGGACAAATCCACAGTTGATGATTTGCTTGAAAATCAGTACCATCATTTCGAGGCTATGTGGACAGCCCTTGAGGAGAAGTTCCACTGCCCAATCATCCAGAACAATTTCGACCGACCAAACTACAGATTGATGGGCAACCGTGACATCTGGGACTACCGAGGTCGCAGCAATTTCATCTCAAGATTGAATCAGCGTTTCTATGATTATGCAAATAATCACACTGGCTTTTATATCAACGATATCGATTATCTGGCACAGGATTACGGCCTTTCTCAGTGGAATGACGCCAAATATTGGCACATGTATAAGTGCGCCATGAATATGGACGCCATCCCATACGTGGCTCAGTCCGTTGCTTCTATTATAAAGTCCATCTACGGACGTAACAAAAAGGTTCTTGCCCTTGATTTGGACAACACCCTTTGGGGCGGCATTGTGGGAGACGACGGAGTGGAAGGCATCGCCATCGGCCCAGAGGTTCCAGCAGGACAGGTGTATGCCGAGTTCCAAAGCTACTGCAAGAATCTCAAGGACATCGGCGTCGTCCTTGCTGTTGATTCTAAAAACGACGAGGCAAACGCAATCGCCGGCCTCAATCATCCAGACGGCATTCTTCGCCCAGATGATTTCGTTTCAATCAAGGCTAACTGGGATTCAAAGGATTTGAATCTTTCTCAGATGGCCGATGAGCTCACACTTGGAGTGGACAGCTTCGTATTTGCGGATGACAATCCGGCGGAGCGAGAGATCGTTCACAGCCAGCTTGGTGTAGAGACTCCTGCTATGGATGGTGCAGAAAACTACATCAAGGTTCTTGACCACGGCGGATATTTCGAGGTTACCAACTTCTCCGGCGAGGATATGAAAAAGACTCAGATGTATCACGCCAAGGCTGAGGCAAAGAAGGCTCAGGCAGCTTTCGCCGACTATGGCCAGTATCTTGACAGCCTTGATATGACAGCCTATATCACAGGCTTCGAGCCAATCATGATTCAGCGCGTGGCACAGCTTACAAATAAATCCAACCAGTTCAACCTCACTACACTTCGCTGCAGCGAGGACGACATCCGTCAGATGCAGGAAGGTGGAAAACACATCTGCATGGCAGGCAAGCTTGTTGATAAGTTCGCCGACAACGGCATCGTCACAGTTGTTGCAGGAGAGATTGATGGCAGCACTGTAGATATCAAATTGTGGCTAATGAGCTGTAGAGTTCTCAAGCGTGGCATGGAAGATTTGATGATGAACGAATTTGTCACCCGTTGCAAGGAAAGAGGCGTTGATAAAATCGTGGCCCACTATTATCCAACTGCTAAAAACTCCATGGTGAAGGATTTCTATGGAGATTACGGCTTCACTCTTGAAAGTGAGGATGCTGAGGGCAACAGAACTTACGCAATCAACGTGGCTGATTATGAACAAAAGCCAGTACATATTGAAATTTGAAAACTAAAGTGGTAACTTAATTTTCTGTGTGAAAACTGTATAATAATCAACTAGTTTTTTATACCGGGGAGTTCGTGAGGCATCAAGATTTACTGACTGGAGGAAAGAACTTGAAAATGAATGGTATAGGAAAAGACAGAAAAATTAAAAGACTTAGCAGTAAGCTGATTTCGATATTTCTACCTGTTGTTGCAGTTGGAATAGCGTTATTAGTATTGCTTGTAGGTATATTTGACACGAAACTCATTCATGAGCTTCTTTACACATCATTTGAGAAATCTGTTAAATCAGATGCGGTGGAAATTAATAGTGAGTTAAAATCTACCTTTTATTATTTGAATGCTATTGCTGATTCAATTGAGGTTCAGCAGTTTGAGGACGATACTGAGATTCGCGCCTTTTTGCAGCAGACAAAGGGTCGTTATGACATGATTCCTACTGGTGCATACTTATCTCTATCAGATGGGGCCTTCATTGAATTGACAGGTTGGGATCCAGGAATGGATATCCGTGAAAAGCCATGGTATCAAGAAGGTATCGCATATACGGATTCATATTATTATTTCTATGATGTTCCTTACTTTGATTTGAACACAGGAAACTTGTGTGCAACAGTTCTCCGTCATGTTCATTTAAAGGATGGAAGAGAAGGCGTAATTGCAGCAGATCTTATGATGTCTGCATGCCAGGACTACTTAAACAGCGTCACTTTATACGGTACAGGTCGTGCAATGATGGCTACTTCACAGGGCTTGATTCTAAGTGCTGAGGATACAGCGATGTGCGGTCAGAATTTAGCAGATGTTGATGATAAATTACTCAACAACATGACAGCTGTTCTTGGAAACGAGGATGGTCAGGTTGCCAAGGTGAATGGTGCAGACGGACAATACTTCGTTTCAACTTACACAGTAGAAGGCACAGATTGGAAAGTTATAAATTATGCTAAGGCAACAGATGTTTTAGCAGATGTATTATACATGCTTCTTATTGTCATTGGGGCAGTAGTAGCAATGATGATTATCCTGGCAGCTTTATTCAATTTTACTTTGAATAAAATGATTCGTAAGCCGGTAGCTGCTTTGACAGAAAATATCGAGCATATCAGCCAGGGTGATTTCACAGTTACAATTGACGACAAGGGTAACGACGAAATTGCTTACATGAACAAGTCGATGAACAAATTCATCGAAAGCATGCGCGGAATTATTAGCAATATTCAGGGTGTTTCAACACAGCTTGAAACTGATTCAAAGAATTCTCAGTCCACAGCTGGAGTTTTAAATACAGAAGCAAACGAGCAGTCTAGATCCATGGAAACAATTCTTGCAAACATGGAAAGCATGGCAGAGTCAGTTACAGAAGTTGCAGAAAATGCCACATCTCTCTCAATGACAGTTTCAGAGCTTACAGAGTCTGAAAATCAGATTGAGACAAGCATGGTTGAGCTTGTTGATAAGGCCAATGTAGGCGCAGAGGACATGACAAACGTCCGCAAGGGAATGGAAGATGTAGTTGCTTCTATGAACGGTATGAATGAGGCAGTTCAGTCTGTAGACGAGGCCGCAGCAGAAATCAATCAGATTATCGATATGATTAGCGGTATCGCATCCCAGACAAATCTTCTTTCATTGAATGCTTCAATCGAGGCAGCCCGTGCAGGAGAATATGGCCGAGGATTTGCGGTAGTTGCTTCCGAAATTGGACAGCTTGCAAATGATAGTGCTGAGGCAACTAGAAAAATCGGAGAAATCATTGATGAGATGACTATGAAGGTTCGCGACCTTGCAGAGCGTTCAGAATCTAACACAAAGATGATTCACGATAGTTCGGAGGCAATTGATAATGCAGCAACAACATTCCAGACCATAACAGCTGCACTGTCAGATGCAAGTGACACATTATCAAAGATGGCTGAGCGAATGGGAACTGTAAACGATGTGGCAGCAAATATGGCAGCCGTATCGGAAGAGCAGTCAGCTACAAGCCAGGAAATCACAGCAACAGTTAACCAGTTAACTGAAAGCTCAAGAAACGTTGCAGAATCAAGCAACACTGTTTCAAACGCAGCTTCATCAGTTGCAGTGGCAGCAGATTCAATCAACGAAAGCGTACAGTTCTTTACAATATAATTTACATGAGTTCGAGGGCAGATTAAGTTTGTCTTCGAACTCTTTTTAGTTTAATGCACTTATTTTATTGTTGTGCTATAATTAATGAGTTTAATTATGTAAAAATGGAGAACAATTTTGAAAATATTAATTACAGGAGCTGCAGGCTTTGTTGGAAAGAATCTTGTAGAGACTCTTAAGTGTGCAGCAGATGGAAGAGATAGGTTCCATTTTGTTGATGAGGACCTGACAATTTATGAATATGACAGAAATTCTTCATTAGAGGAGTTGGATCGATTCTGCAGCGATTGCGATTTCGTTTTCAATCTTGCAGGTGTCAATCGCCCTCAGAATACAGAGGAATTTATGGAAGGCAACTTCGGCTTTGCCAGCACTCTTTTGGATACATTGAAAAAGCACGGCAACACTTGCCCGGTTATGCTTTCATCATCTATCCAGGCCACACTTCTTGGCAGATATGCCGGCAGTGATTATGGCAAAAGCAAGCTTGCAGGTGAGGAGCTTTTCTTCAAATATCAGCAGGAGACTGGAGCAAAGGTTTTGGTCTACCGCTTCCCAAATCTTTTTGGGAAATGGTGCCGCCCAAACTACAACTCAGCAGTTGCTACATTCTGCCATAACAAGGCAAATGGTTTGGACATCACAGTAAACGACCCAGCCACAGAGCTCACTCTTGTATATATTGATGATTTGGTTAACGAAATGGTTGCAGCACTTCGCGGCCAGGAGCATCGTTGCAATTACGATGATCAGGGCCAGGTGGTAGAGGCAGCAGATGGTCGCTATTGCCACGTACCAGTCACACACACAGTGACACTTGGCGAAATCGTGGAGCTTCTTGATAGCTTTGTGGAAGAGCCTCATTCACTCATCATGCCAGCCATTCCAAATGGCAGCTTTGCAAAGAAGCTTTACAGCACCTACCTTTCATACCTTCCAAAGGAAAAGGCGTGCTTTGATTTAAAGATGAACGTGGACAACCGCGGCTCATTCACCGAGCTTTTAAAGACTACTGACAAAGGTCAGTTCTCTGTTAATATTTCAAAGCCTGGCATCACAAAGGGCCAGCATTGGCATCACACTAAATGGGAGTTCTTCATCGTTGTCAGCGGCCATGGACTCATTCAGCAGCGCCGTGTGGGAGTTGATGAAAACGGCAACCCATTCCCAGTGATTGAATACGAAGTTTCAGGGGAAAAGATTCAGGCAGTTCACATGCTACCTGGCTACACCCACAATATCATCAATCTTTCAGATTCTCAGGATTTGGTAACCCTTATGTGGGCCAATGAATTACTGGAATCAGACAGACCAGATACATATAGAGAGGATGTATAAATGTTTAAGAACAACGGAAAACTAAAGTTATTAATAATAGTAGGAACAAGACCGGAGATTATCAGACTTGCAGCTGTAATCAAGAAATGCCGCAAGTACTTTGATTGTGTGTTAGCTCACACTGGTCAGAACTATGACTACAATCTAAACGGAGTATTCTTCAAGGATTTACAGCTTGATGATCCTGATGTTTATATGGAAGCTGTTGGTGACAATCTTGGTCAGACAGTCGGCAACATCATCGCAAAGTCATACGAGCTCATGGTTGAGATTCAGCCAGATGCACTTTTGATTCTTGGCGACACAAACTCATGCCTTTCAGCTATTGCTGCAAAGCGTCTTCACATCCCAATCTTCCACATGGAAGCTGGAAACAGATGTAAGGATGAGTGCCTCCCAGAGGAGACAAACCGTCGTATCGTAGATATTATTTCAGATGTAAATATGGCTTACTCAGAGCACGCTCGTCGCTACTTGGCAGAGTGTGGCCTTCCAAAGGAGCGCACATACGTAACAGGCTCTCCTATGGCAGAGGTTCTTCATGCAAACCTTGAGCAAATCGAGGCTAGCAACGTTCTTGAGACACTTGGTCTTGAGCCAAAGAAGTACATCCTTCTTTCAGCTCACCGCGAGGAAAACATCGATACAGAAAAGAACTTCACAAGTCTTTTCACAGCTATCAATGCATTGGCAGAAAAGTACGACATGCCAATCCTTTACAGCTGCCACCCACGTTCACGCAAGCGTCTCGAAGCTACAGGCTTCAAGCTTGACCCACGTGTTCGCATGCATGAGCCACTTGGCTTCCACGACTACAACCATTTGCAGATGAATGCATTCGCAGTAGTTTCAGACTCAGGTACACTTCCTGAGGAGTCAAGCTTCTTCACAAGCATCGGCAAGCCATTCCCAGCAGTGTGCATCCGTACATCTACCGAACGCCCAGAGGCTCTCGATAAAGCTTGCTTTATCTTGGCTGGAATCGACGAGCATTCTTTATTACAGGCGGTAACAACTGCAATTGACATGAACGAGAATCAGGACTATGGTATTCCTGTTCCTGATTATATAGAGGAAAATGTTTCCACAAAGGTAGTAAAGATTATTCAGTCTTACACTGGCGTGGTTAACAAAATGGTGTGGAGGAAATTTTAGAAATGAATTGTGAATTATTTAAAGATAAAACACTTATGATAACTGGAGGCACCGGTTCATTTGGTTCCACAGTTTTAAAGCACTTCCTTGATTCTGACCTCAAGGAGATTCGTATCTTCTCACGTGACGAGAAGAAACAGGATGATATGAGACATCAGCTTCAGGCTGAGCACCCAGACCTTGCTGGCAAGGTAAAGTTCTACATCGGCGATGTTCGTAACATGCGCTCAGTTCAGGATGCTATGCCAGGTGTTGATTTCATCTTCCATGCAGCAGCACTTAAGCAGGTTCCTTCTTGCGAGTTCTTCCCAATGGAAGCAGTTCGTACAAACGTTGAGGGAACTGACAATGTTCTTCATGCAGCAGTTGAGGCAGGCGTTCAGCGAGTTGTTTGCCTTTCAACAGACAAGGCTGCTTACCCAATCAACGCAATGGGTATTTCAAAGGCTATGATGGAAAAGGTTATCGGCGCAAACGCTCGTGTTGCAGCCGGCAAGACTACAATCTGCACCACACGTTACGGTAACGTTATGTGCTCACGTGGTTCAGTTATCCCTCTTTTCATCGACCAGATTAAAGCAGGCAACCCAATCACAATCACAGATCCAGAGATGACTCGTTTCCTCATGAATCTTGATGAGGCAGTTGCACTTGTTATGTTTGCCTTCGAGCACGGCGAGCCAGGTGACCTTTTCGTTCAGAAGTCTGACGCTTCTACAATCGGCGACCTTGCAAAGGCTGTTCAGCAGCTCTTCGGCGACACAGGCACAAAGATCATCGGAACACGCCACGGCGAGAAGCTTTTCGAGACACTTATGACAAACGAAGAGTGCGTTCGTTCCGTAGATATGGGCAACTACTATCGTGTACTTCCAGACGGCCGTGACCTCAACTACGACAAGTTCTTCGTAGATGGCCAGGTTCATACAATGGCTTCTGATGCATACACATCACACAACACAAAGCGCCTCGATGTACAGGGCACAGTAGACAAAATCATGACTACTGACTACGTACGAGAAATGCTTGCAAACTGGAATAAGTAGAAAAAGGAAGCGAGGCGCATGCCTCGCTTTTATTAGGACACCAAACTTCTTTAAGTAATGTGATATAAACAAGTTTATTGAACTTCTTTAAGTAATGTGATATAAACAAGTTTATTGAACTTCTTTAAGTAATGTGATATAAATAAGTTGGAGGTACACAATGGAGTATAATTTTTCACAAGATTTAAAGTCTATAAGAGAAATTCTAGGTATCAGCCAAGAAGAACTTGCTAAGGAGTTAGGTGTACAGCAGATAACATTATCCCGTAATGAAAGTGGTGTTACGAATCCTAGTGAGCAGTTATTGGAGATGGTATATGAATATGCTTTTAAAAATAATATAAAGATTAATAGACTGAAAGAAATGCTATGTAGAGATAATTTGCCTATCAATCATAAGCAGCTATTTCATGGGGCGAAAAGTGAGATTAAAGGTGAAATAGACGTTTTCTATGGAAGAGATAATAACGATTTTGGAAAAGGGTTTTATACTGGAGAAAATTATGAGCAGGCTGTATCTTTTGTGTCGGGCTTTGATAAATCTTCTACATATATCATAGATTTTAATCCTGAAGGACTAATGTCTAAGGAATACAAGGTGAATCAGGAATGGATGATGACTATTGCCTATTATCGAGGAGCTTTAGATGAATATAAGAATCATCCTAGAATTAAAAAGATAATTGAAGAATCCAGAGAATGTGATTACATTGTTGCCCCAATAGCCGACAATAGGATGTTCCAAATAATAAACTCCTTTATAAATGGGGAAATCACTGATGAACAGTGCAAACATTGCCTGGCAGCTACAAATCTTGGAAATCAATATGTGTTTATTAGTGAGAAAGCTGTTAGTCATATAAAGTTATTGGAACGTTGTTATGTTTCACAAAGCGAGAGGGATTACTATAAAAAGATAAGAACAGAAGAGGCCAAACTTGGGGATGATAAGGTAAAGTTGGCCAGAAGAACTTACAGAGGTCAAGGTAAATATATAGATGAAATTCTCGAGTAGGAGATGAAATATGAAGGCAAGAAAAATTGATAAAGATGGCTTATTGCTATGTGATATACAGGCAAAAACATTTGAATTGTCGATAGAAAAAATGAATTCAAGCTCAGAAATTTTCATCAGAAGATATATGCATAGTGATATTGCGAAAAAGCTGGATAATGGTTCATTGTTGGAAACCAATCTACAAGCGGGTGATATCTTAGAGTCAGTAAATGAGCAGTATGGAACATCCAATTATGGATCAGTGAAATACTCAAATAACGAAATGTTTTGGATTGGGTATTTCTACAGATATTTTTGCTATTCTTATGAAATCTCTTCATCAAGAGCCTATAAAATTGTAAAGCCTAAGGAACTGCGAGGACTGTTTTTACCATATCATACACTCGATGTTTCTCAGGCTATTGAAAGAGTTTTGGAGGCGAAAGGCTTATTGACAGATGAAGAAACCGAGCTTCAAAGGCAGTATGAAATATTTAAGAAATATCGTTTGAATAATCAAAACTAGATTTTCAGCATAGCTAGCGTTATACTGTAATGGTTTATAAGAATTAAGAAAGTAGGACATATTCATGAAAAAAGATACTATAAAGTGGTTCGCCATTTTACATGTAATTATTTTGATATTTTCAGTAAATAGCATTTGTTCCAAGATGGCTTCAGGCTATCAGTTTTTAAGCTTCAAGTGGATTATTTTTTATGGACTTGTTGTTTGTATCCTTGGATTTTATGCTATTGCTTGGCAGCAGGTTCTTAAGCATCTGCCACTTATCACTACATATGCTAACAAAGCAGCCACCACAATTTGGGGCCTCATCTGGGGCGCATTGATTTTTGGCGAGCAGATTACTGTTCAGAAAATAATCGGTGCAATCGTTGTTATCATTGGCGTATATCTTGTAGTTAGCGGTGATGAGGAAGTCAACGGAAAAGCTGGCAAAGAGGAGGTAAGCGCAAATGAATAAATTTATGTTAATCATGCTTACTGGTACTTTCATCGCCTCTTGCTCACAAATCGTTTTAAAGAAGGCAGCTGAAAAAGAATACCCAAGCAAAATCGCAGAGTACCTTAACCCAATGGTTATGGGAGCATATATCGTTTTCTTTGGAGCATCACTTTGCTCAGTAATCGGCTACAAGGGAGTTGATTTATCTTTAGGACCAATCCTTGAAGCAACTGGTTACATTTGGGTAGCAGTGTTAGGAAAGATTTTTCTTAAGGAAAAAATTGGAGCAAAGAAAGCTACAGGATTGTTAGTTATCATCCTCGGTATCGTTATAGCAAGCTTTGGCTCAGATATCCTTACAGCAATCACATCACTTTTCTAGTAGGAATTAAATATGAGTAAACAGACAAAAAGTATCGTAAGCACAACTATCGTAATTACGATACTTACTTTGTGCTTTAAGCTACTTGGCTTCGTTAAGCAGATGGTCATAGCTTATTTCTTCGGCACAACATTTGAAACAGATATATATTTTGTAGCCTTCAATTTCGTAGGCACGCTTTCATCTGCTTTTATCAGGGCCATCACCATTTCTCTGGTAAGCATCTATACTCACTGCTTGGTGCAGCGCGGTAGGGAAGCGGCTTCAAAGCTGATGAGCGCATGCTTGGAAATCTTGCTTCCGGTAGTGCTTTTCGTGTTGCTGATTGTTTACATGATCACACCTTACATCGCATCAGCTCTTGGCCAGGGCTACACACCAACAGAGCTGGAATACTTACAGCAATACCTAAAGATTTGCTATCCATTCTTCCTGTTTGCGGTAGTCACATTGGTTTGGACATCCATGATGGACGCCAACAAAGACTTCGTAGTCAGTCGTACTGAATCAGCAATCACCAGCATCACAACAATCCTGTGTATTCTGATTCTCTACAATGTGCAGGCAGTTACATCACTGATTATTGCCCAGTATTTAAGCTACATCATCTTTGGCTCCTTGCTTTTGATTCGTGGACGCAGATATTTCAAGTTCACCTTCGTAGCCTTCAAGGATGTGCCCGAGATTAAAACCGTACTTTTGACGGCGGTGCCCCTATTCATCGGCAACTCCGTTTCACAGATAAACAAGCTTGTTGATAGTGCCCTTTCCACAGGTCTTGGCCACGGAAATGTATCAGCGTTATCATACTCAGTATCCTTGGAAGATTTCGTAACAATCATCCTGGTAAACAACCTGGTTGATGTTTTATATGTAAACTTCTCTACATACACAGCTGAGGGTGATTACGATAGCCTTATCGACACCATGAAAAAGGCTATCAACGTCATGATTTGCATCATGATTCCAATCACACTTGTCACTTGTATGTGTGCAAGAGAAATCGTTACTATCGCCTTTGGACGTGGTAACTTCGGCGAGAAATCCATCGCCCTTACAAGTGCAGCTCTCATCGGTTACGCTGTCGGTTTTACTAGTATGGGCGTACGTGATATTATTTTAAGAGGACTTTATTCTTTTAAGGACACCAAGCGAGCGATGATTTCAGGAATCTTCGCAGTAGGCGCCAACATCATCTTTAGTATTGCGCTGTCACATGTCATTGGAGTTATGGGTATTTCCATTGCCAGCTCCATCAGCTTGACAGTCAACTTTTTAATCAACTCACAGATGCTAAAGCGTCACATCAAAAACTACAGATTCCTTGAACACATACCTGTTCTGCTTAAGCAGATTCCAGGAGCAATATTTGTAGTCCTTGTTGTGCTTTTGATGAAGCATTTATTTGATAGCAACATCCTTATCTTTGGCCTCTCAGCCGTAATCGGCATCGGTGGCTACATCGTCATCCTCATGTTGATGCGCATCGAAGAGGTTGAGTACGTTAAAGGTAAAGTGGTTCGTAGAATAAAAGGATAAATTAGGAGGAAATTATGATACCAGTTATGAATGTGCAAAGACAATACACTTCTTTGCAGGATGAGCTTGATGCAGCAGCACTTGAGGTGCTTCACTCAGGCGGATATATTTTAGGACCAAAGGTTCAGAATTTTGAAAATGAATTTGCATCATACTGTGGTGCAAAGTATGCAGTAGGTGTTGGCAATGGTACAGATGCCCTTGTTATTGCACTTCTTGCAGCAGGCATTGGTGAAGGTGATGAAGTTATCACAACAGCTATGACATTTGTTTCTACAGCAGAGGCAATTGCTCAGGTTGGGGCAACTCCAGTATTTGTAGACATCACACCAGAGACTTACACAATGGATCCAAGCAAGCTTGAGGCTGCTTTCACATCAAAGACAAAGGCAGTTATCCCAGTTCACATCTACGGTCAGGCTGCAGATATGGATGAGATTTGCAGAATCGCACATAGCCACAACGCACTTGTCATCGAAGACTGTGCACAGGCTGCAGGCGCTAAATATAAGGGACGTCGCACATGCTCACTTGGTGATATGGCATGCGTAAGCTTCTTCCCTACAAAGAACCTTGGTGCAGCAGGCGATGCTGGTATCATCGTTACAGACAGCGAAGATTTATACAAGGCTGCTATGGCTTTCCGTGTTCACGGTTCAGGTCTCAACGGCGCTTACACATACGCTAGATTAAACGGCCAGGAGTTCGACGAGTCAAAGATTGATTTCCACGGAAATCTTCCAAAGTACTACAACTACCTTGTAGGCTTCAACTCTCGTCTTGATGCACTCCAGGCAGCAATGCTTTCAGTTAAGCTTCCACATCTTGATGATTGGAATGCACGCCGCCGTGAAATCGCAGCAATCTACAACGAAAAGATTACAAACACAGCTTTTGCAAAGCCAGTAGTTGCTGACTTCAACGAGCACATCTTCTACGTTTACCCACTTCGCGTAAACGACAGAGCAAAGTTTAGAGCATACATGGAAGAAAAGGGCATCGCTACAGGCGTTTACTTCCCAGTTCCAATGCATGAGCAGGCATGCTTCGGCAAGCTCGGCTACAAGCACGGAGACTTCCCAGTTGCCGAGGACCTTGCAGAGCACGGCGTAACAATCCCAATGTTCCCAGAACTCACCGACGACGAAATCAACCAGGTCATCGACGCAATGAACGCATACGCAGAGTAATGATTATGACACCTCAGCTAAGGCTGAGGTGTTTTTTTATTGTTTCAACCTGCTAGACACATCATATCTGCCAAGTTATTTCAGTCAAGGGCAAGCCTTCGGAGCTTCGCTCCCTTGACTTCATAACTTTTGGCAGATAAATGTTAGTCAAGCAGGCTTGAAAACTTGGACTGTGGCGAAGCCACAAGTCGCATTAAAAGGAGTGGCTGGCGGCGGCCATTTATCACAAGCCAACGCATTTATAAGGATTGTGGGAAGTTTTGTGATAAAAATATAGGAAAAGAAGATTAAATTTATCACAAACCAACGTGTTTATAGGAATTGTGGGAAGTCTTGTGATAAAAAAAGAGGAAAATGGAAGATAATTTATCACAAGCTAACGCATTTATAAGGATTGCGGGAAGTCTTGTGATAAAAAAAGAGGAAAATGGAAGATAATTTATCACAAGCTAAAGAATTTATAAGGTTTGTGGGAAGCCCTGTGATAAAAATATAGAATCTTAAGTATTAAATTTTTATATATGCTTAATTCAATATTGGGGGAGCGGATTATAGAACTATTTTCTTGCATACGTCACGGTATCGTGATATTATTCTATTGAGGAGTAATGTTATGCCAGTTATTTCAAGATTTAATGGTATTGTGATTAGAATGTACTTCCGTTCTAGTGAACACAATCCACCCCATCTTCATGCTATATATGGTGAAGATATTGCAGCTATTGATCTTAGAACATATGAATTATTAGAAGGTGAATTGCCACCCAAAATCATGTCATTAGTGTTACAATGGATGTCTGTAAATAGAGATGAGCTATTAGAAATATGGAGTACGCAGAATTTTAAAAAATTGCCACCACTTGAATAGGAGGTAAATATGTTTCATAAGATAAAAGATGTAAAGGCGATGCCTGATTATAAATTACAAGTTCATTTTGTTGAAGGTCAGACAAAGGAATATAGTATTAAAGATTTAGCAGAGACAATACCAGCTTTTAACCAACTAATGGAGGATAGTTCTTTGTTTGAATCAGTATCAGTTGATGTTGGTGGATATGGAATTATATGGAATGATGATTTAGATTTGTCCTGTGATGAATTATGGGATAATGGTAAGAAGATAGATTCTCCATTTGATGGTTTAATGTCTATGCGAGAGGCTACAGAAATGTGGGGGCTCAACGAAAGTACTCTTAGACGAGCTATAATATATGGAAAATTAATAGAAGGTATTGATGTTCATAAATTTGGTAAGCAATGGGTTGTAGTTTTTAATTCGATGGTCAGAGAATATGGCGAGCCTAAAGCTAGCTAAACTATAGAAACATTTTACATAGATTTGATTATAATTGCGTAGGCAATATGTTAAAATGTGTATACAAATTCAAGAGGAAGCCGGTGCGGGCCGGCCATACACGAAAGGAGAATACACATGTACGAACAGATTAAATTGCCTTATGCGACAGATGCTTTGGAGCCATATATTGATAAGCTCACAATTGAGACTCATCATGGAAAGCATCATGCAACCTATACAAACAATTTTAATGATCTTGCAGCTAAAGCTGGTGTGGCGGACAATTCAGCGGCAGAAGTTCTTGCGAACTTAGATAAGATTTCAGATGAGACTTTGCGCAAGGGTATCAGAAATCAGGGTGGCGGATATTATAATCATAATCTTTATTTTGAAATGTTTTCTCCTAATGCTGCAAAGGCACCAACAGGCAAGCTTGCTGATGCAGTAAACAAAGCTTTTGGCAGTGTGGAAGCTTGCAAGGAGGAATTGTCAAAACTTGCAGTAGCTCAGTTTGGCTCAGGTTGGGCTTTTCTTTCAGTTGATTCTGCAGGTGAGCTTCATGCATCAAATTCTTTGAATCAGGACAATCCATTATCAGAGGGCAAAGGTTGGACTCCAATTATTGCTCTTGATGTTTGGGAGCATGCCTACTATCTTAAGTACAAGAATCTGCGCCCGGATTACATCAAAGCATTTTGGGAGGTCCTTGATTGGTCCAAGGTTTCAGCCCGTTATGATGAAATAATTAGATAGAATTAATATTTAAAATGCCGCTTTAATATGGTAAAGTTTAGGAGTATGTGGTGAAAGAATGTTACTATTCACCTCATACTCCATTTTTGTATTATTTAGTATTTCAGGAGGGCAAGACATGAATAAGCAGGGAATTGGAACTAGATGTGTGCAGGCAGGTTATACACCAGGAAATGGTGAGCCAAGACAGATTCCAATTGTACAATCTACAACTTTCAAGTATGACACTAGCGAGGATATGGGAAAGCTTTTTGACCTTGAGGCATCAGGCTATTTCTATACAAGACTTCAGAATCCTACAAATGATTATGTAGCTGCAAAAATCGCAGCACTTGAAGGTGGTACAGCTGCAATGCTTACATCCAGCGGACAGGCAGCCAATTTCTACGCATTATTCAACGTATGCGAGTGCGGCAGTCATATCGTTGCATCTTCATCAATCTATGGTGGAACATTCAACCTTATCGCTGTTACAATGAAGAAGATGGGTGTTGATGTTACATTTGTTTCACCTAATGCATCTGAGGAAGAATTGAACGCAGCATTCCAGGACAACACACGCGCAATGTTTGGCGAGACAATCGCAAACCCAGCCCTTACAGTTTTAGATATAGAAAAATTTGCAAAGGTGGCACACGCTCACGGCGTTCCACTTATTGTTGATAACACATTCCCAACACCAGTAAACTGCCGTCCAATCGAGTGGGGCGCAGATATTGTTACACACTCAACTACAAAATATATGGATGGTCATGGAGCAGGCGTTGGTGGATGTATCGTAGATTCAGGAAAGTTTGACTGGATGGCTTATGCAGATAAGTTCCCAGGACTTTGCACTCCAGATGATAGCTACCACGGAATCACATACGCAGAGAAGTTCGGCAAGGAGGGAGCTTTCATTACAAAGGCTACAGCTCAGATCATGCGTGACCTTGGAAGTATCCAGTCTCCACAGAACGCATTTATCTTAAATCTTGGTTTAGAGTCACTTCACGTTCGTATGCCTCGTCATGCTGAAAATGGACTTGCTGTTGCAAAATTCCTTCAGTCATGCCCAGAGGTAAAGAAGGTTACTTATCCAAATCTTGAGGGAGATGAATATTATGAGATAGCTCAGAAGTATCTTCCAAACGGAGGATGCGGTGTAGTTTCATTCGAGCTCAACGGAGGCAGAGCTGCAGCAGAATCATTCATGAAGAAGCTCAAGCTCATCGCTATCGAGACACACGTTGCAGATGCTAGAAGCTGCTGCTTAAACCCAGCTACATCAACACATCGTCAGATGACAGATGAGCAGCTTGAGGCAGCTGGAATTCCTGCAGGCCTTATCCGCGTATCTTGCGGCCTCGAGGACAGCGAAGACCTCATCGCAGATATCGCCCAGGCTCTCCACTAACGGTGGTAGAATTATAATAAGAACTGATCGTAAATTAGTTCTATAAATTTTAAGTGAGCAAGTAGGAAACAAGCTCTCAGTGTTAAGAATGTAGGTAGGAGACAAGCTCTTGGTGTTGCTGAAGTGACCAATCTCGGAACGAAGCAATACCAAGGCTTGTATCCGTAACTTGCGGAGTTAGTAGTAGATGTTATTTAATTCTTATATTTTTATTTTTGTTTTTTTACCAATTTGCATACTAGGATATTTTTTACTTAATAAGACTAAGCGATACAAGCTTGGTCTTGTTTTTCTGCTTGGAATGTCATTGTGGTTTTATGGATATTTCAATCCGGGGTACCTGCTAATTATCATCTCCAGCGTGATCGTAAATTATCTGTTTTACCTGTGGATGAAGAGGCTGCAAAACGGTGCCATACTTGAAGCAACTACAATGAATTCGGAGTTGGATTCAGTCACCATAGATAACGTTGGCTATTTGAAATCCTGCAAGCCGGTGATGATACTTGGTGTGGCAGTGAATCTTGGAATAATCTTTTATTTCAAGTACATGGATTTCTTCATTGATAACGTAAATACGATATTTAAAACTGACTGGCCATTTATGCACATAGTGCTTCCACTTGGAATCAGCTTTTTCACATTCCAGCAGATTTCATTTATCGTGGATACTTACAGAGGACAGGTGCCTAAGTACGATTTCATTACATATGCTTGTTACGTCACTTTCTTCCCACAGCTGGTTGCCGGCCCAATCGTTACCCACGATGAAATGATTCCTCAGCTGTTAAATCCAAGTAAAAAGACAGTGGATTGGGACAACATGGCAAAGGGTTTCTACATGTTTGCCATGGGTCTTGGTAAAAAGATATTGATAGCAGATGTGTTTGGCGTGGCAGTAAATTGGGGCTACACTCAGGTGGCAGATTTGAAGGCTACCAACTCAATCCTTGTAATGATTGCATATTACTTCCAGCTGTACTTTGATTTTAGCGGATATTGCGACATGGCCACAGGTCTTGCAAAGATGCTCAACATAGATTTGCCAGTAAACTTTGACAGCCCATACAAGACACTCAACATTGCAAGCTTCTGGAATCATTGGCATGCCACTCTTGGTCGATTCTTCACCAGATATGTGTACATTCCTCTCGGTGGCAATCGCCGTGGAAATGTTAGGACATGCTTCAATCTTTTCATCGTATTCTTGCTCAGCGGATTCTGGCATGGTGCCCAGTGGACTTTTGTAGTATGGTCAGTGCTAAACGGTATCTTTGTTATCATCACTCGCATGAACAAAAAGACCTTTGATGAAATGCACCCTGCTCTTGGATGGATGCTGACACAGGTATTCTTTGCCATGTCACTTATCTTTTTCAGAGCAGATACAATCGGTGATGCAATTGAGTTTATAAAGCAGATTTTATACGTAGATTTCACCAACATCGATGTGAATATCCTTAGCGCATTCCGGACACCAGTGTTGAAATACTTCCTGGATGGAACTGCACTTACAAATTCACTTCCATTTATTTATGTTGGAATCTATTATTTCCTTGCACTGTTCATTGTGCTTGGAGCAAAGAATTCAAACCAAAAGATGCAGGCGTTCCAGCTAAAGATAAGCACTATGCTTTGGACAGCATTTTTGATTGTACTCAGCATCTTCTCACTTAGCGGAATCAGCACATTTTTATATTTTAATTTTTAGGATTATATATGTTTAAAAGTAGTAAAAGATGGATGGCCGCTATGCTTGCGGTGTTGATGATATTGTTGGTGGGATTTGCCAGTGTGATTATTGTGGTAGATCCATACTTCCATTATCACGGACCACTTTCAGGCCTTTATTACGAATTGAATAACGAGCGAAGCCAAAACGATGGAATCATCAAGCACTTTGATTACGATGCGATGGTGATAGGCACATCTATGGCGGAAAATTACAAGACTAGCGAAGTGGATGAGCTGTTTGGAGTTAATTCAATCAAGACCACATTTGCTGGTGGTACTTACAAGGAGCTTAACGACAACATTGCAAATGCCATTGAAGTAAATCCTGATCTAAAGCTTGTGATTCGTCCTCTGGATTATTCCTACATTATGGATGATGCCAACAGGATTCGTGATGATTTGGGAGATTATCCAGATTACTTATATGATGATAACATCTTCAACGACGTAAACTATTTCTTCAATAAAGAGGTACTGTTCGATATCTGCATACCAATGCTTGCAGATGCAGCAGCTGGAAAAGAAGCAGGCATCACAAGCTTTGATGATTATGCCAATTGGATGGACACAGCGGAGTTTGGAGCTGGTGTAGTTTTGGGAGATAGAACCGAATTTGCAGAGCCAACCTCTAGAGAGCCATTTGTTGATGAGGTAAAGCAGCAGGTTGAGGAAAACATCACCCAGAATGTTGTTCAGCTTGCAAAGGACAATCCGGACATTCAGTTTTACTATTATTTCACACCATACTCCATTGCATGGTGGGGCTCACAAAATGAGCTTGGAACAGTTCAAAGATGGATAGCAGCGGAAAAATATGCAATCGAGCTTATGCTTGAGTGCGACAATATCCATCTATTCTCATTCAATAATGAGTTTGATATCACAACAAATCTGGACAATTACAGTGATGAATGTCATCATGGTGATTGGATTAATTCACAGATTTTAGGTTGGATGTATTCCGGCACAGATGAACTTACAAAGGACAACTACGAGGAATACATTAATGTAGAGCTTGATTTCTACACAACCTACAATTACAAGGGGCTATTTGAGTAATGATTGAAATAAAAAATGTTAAAAAGAAATATGGGAAGCACACAGTCTTGGCAGGTATTGACTTTACGGTAGAGCCTGGCGAGATTGTGGGAATCCTTGGGGAGAATGGTAGTGGAAAATCTACACTTCTTACAATTCTAGCGGGACTTCAAAAGCCTAATTCTGGCTTTTTCAACATTGATGGCAAGGATTTGCTGAAAAATACAAAATTAAGAAATGAGCTTGTGGCATACGTTCCACAGGAGACACCGTTGATTACAGAGCTTACCGCCTGGGACAATCTGCGCATGTGGTACAAACCTGACAAGTTGAAGAAGGAGCTTCAGGACGGTTTTCTTGCGATGCTTGGAATCGACCAGTTCATCAAGGTTCCTGTAAATCAAATGTCAGGCGGCATGAAGAAGCGTCTCACTATCGGTTGCGCTATAAATTCCAATCCAAAGCTTATGCTTTTGGATGAGCCAACAGCGGCTCTTGATTTGGTGTGCAAAGAAAGAATCTACACTTACTTTGAGCAGTTCAAGCGCCAGGGCGGTTCTTTGATCATAGCAACACACGAGGTGCAAGAGATAGAGCTTTGCGACAAATGCTTCATTCTTAAGGAAGGCAAGCTTGTGCCTTACAAGTATGACGGGGACATTCCTCATTTGATAGGAAGATTATAGAGTTATGGTAAAGTTTAAAGATTATTTGCTAATTCAATATAAACGAATATTTAAACTGCTACCCGGAATACTCGCAATGATTTTAGTGGTGGCTTTTTTGCTGTCTGTGACAGGGTATGCACTTATCTATAGCGATACTTATGCATCAGAGCAACAGCGCTACAAGCTGGGTGTTGTGGGTGATACAGATGATGAGATGATAAGCCTTGGAATCTACATGGTAGGCACCCTTGATGAGAGCCGATACATGATTGAGCTGGTAGAGTACGATGATGAAGAGGCTGCCAAGCAGGCTTTGAGAAACGCTGATATTTCTGCGTATATCGTAATTACGGAGGAGTTCAGCAATGCGCTGGATGCAATGACAAATGATGCGAAGCTAAAATACTATGCTACATCAGGTCAAAAGGGCATTTCAAATGTAATGATGGACGAGATTTCATCAATTGCAACTCACATAATCATCTATTCCGAGACAGGCATACTTACCCTCAGGCAGCTGATGAAGGAAGAGGGCTTCGATAAAAACTATCGCTCCGAGAAAATAAACGATTTGTTTATGCGATATATTTCGGCGCTAATCGTCAGAACCAATGTGGCGGAAATCACAGAGCTTGGTCTTTCTGATGGACTATCCACACCAGCCTACTATTTCCTCGGAATACTCTTGTTCTTCATGCTGTTGCTTTCATTCTGTGCCATCTCATTTTTCCTTGGCCAAAAGGATGGAAGAATCAGGTTCATGAAATCAAAGGGCATCGGTGCGGTGGCTCAGGTGTTTGGTGAGTATATTCCGTTTTTGACCATCAACATCATTTGCATGGCAGTGATATTTGGGCTGATGGCAGTGGCTATACACTTTGGAGTGCTGGATTCTGTGGAGACAGATGTAAATCTGATGAAAGCCCTAGGAGAAATTGCAGGCAAATTGCTTCCTGTATCCATCATGTTTGCTGCATTAGGATTTATGATTTTTGAAATCCTTGTAGGTGTCATCAACAAAATTCTGGTGGCATTTATGCTTTACATTGGGATGGGATACGTGTCTGGATATTTTTATCCAAAGACATTCTTCCCTGCAATCGTCCAAAGAATAGGCGAGTTCATTCCGTCAGGTGTGGCATTTTCATACATGGGCGGTGTGATTACCGACGATGAGACAGGATTATACTTTTGGATTATGTGCGCTTACACCGTGGCATTCCTTGGAATTGCAATGGTTGTAAGAAGACAGAAGATGAAATAAGGATGAAATACTTACTACTATTAAAAAGTTTATTGAAAAAGAAAAGTTACATAGCCATGCTTTTGGTGGTGCCATTGATGGTGCTTATGTTGAATGCTATGAGCGCTGCACCATCGGGGCTTATGACAATCGGCGTTTACATTCCAGGTGATGATAGCTGCTCAAAATGGCTGAAAGAGAATCTGGAATCCAATCCTGGAAGTCTGCTTTTTAAGTTTTATGACGATGCAGATGCGGTGGTGAAGGATGTTGAGTCTCAGCAGCTTACCGAAGGGTGGATTGTGCCAGAAGATTTGGATGCCCTTGTGGATAACATGGCTACAAAGGGCAAGACCAAAACAAAGATAGAAATTGTTATCCGCGAAAGTGGTCTTACACACATGCTTGGCAGGGAGGTTCTCTCCAGCAGGGTTTATCCTATGATCGCCAGACAAATGGCTATTTACTATATTTCAAAAAATGTGTACGGTGATAATCCAACTGAGGACCAGTTGAATCATATCATCGAAACATATGACAACTATGAGATTAATGGCAATCTTTTTGAGATGGGCTATGTTGATGGCACAGACAATTCATCTGAAGATACTAATTATCTGATGATGCCGCTAAGAGGAATCCTGGCACTGTGGCTTCTCCTATGTGGAATCGCAGCATCCATGTATTATCTTGAGGATGAGGCAAGCGGCTTGTTTATCTGGTGGAAGACCAGGTTCTTTGTACTCAGAGATTTGCTTTATTATCTAGTTATAATTTTTATTCCGACAATAATGGTACTTGTTGGCTTGTACTGGGGAGGCGTTTTCACATCCCTGGGAAGAGAGATTGCGACCATTGCTGCATATGATTTTGTGGTCATCGTGGTGGCCATTTTTATAAGAGAAATCATTCACAGCATTAAGGGACTTGGAATCGTTACACCGATTCTTATCATGGCATCGGCAATGCTTTCGCCTGTGTTCATTGACTTCAAAGAAGGTCGTGTATTACAGCGATTTTGCCCAACATTCCACTATTTATATAGCATCCATGATTTATACTATTTAAAAAGTTTATTAATTTATGGTATTGCTTTTTTAATTTTATGGTATATAATTAATACCATCAAACGACACTCAAAGTGAGAGGGAGGAAGATTTATGTTTTGTACTAAATGTGGATTTGAGCTTAGCGCCACAGCGAAGTTCTGTCCAAAGTGTGGAACTCCAGCAAAGCAGCCTGCAGCTCCAGCACCACAGGAAGCCCCTGTTGAGGAGCCAGTTGTTGAGGCCGCTCCAGAAGTAGAGGAGCCAGTTGTAGAGGAGATTCCAGAAGTAGAGGAAACTCCTGTTGTTGAAGAAACAGTAGAAGAGATTGTAGAAGAGACAGTAGAGGAAGTATCGGAGACAGAGGAAGCTCCAGAAGTAGAGGAAACACCAGTAGAGGAAAATACAGAAGAAGTTCTTACAGTAGATGAAGTGCTTTCTGAGCAGTCTGCCCAGGCTGAGGAGCAGCCAGCAGCAGAAGCTCCAGTAGAGCAGCCTACTCCAGAGCCAGCTCCACAGTGGTCACCAATTCCACCAGCTGAGGAAGCTCCAGCTCCTAAGAAGGGCAAGAAAGGAATTATCATCGCTATTGTTGTAGTGGTTGTAATTGCACTTCTTGCAGTAGGCGGATTCTTCGCATATAAATTCATCAACAATCCTGCAAAGATGCTTGCTAAAGCAATCGACAATCAGTCAGGCAGCCTTGTTGAGGAATATGAGGTTAGCTACAATTCCATCCAGGAATCATACGCTGATTTAAATGGCGATATGACTCTTTCAGTAGATTTTACACTTGGCGACAAAATCAAGAGCCTTTTAGCAGACGAAATGGGCATGACTGCAGAAGATATTTCTTGGTTCAATAGCGCAGGTGCTACAATCGCTATGGATGTTCAGGATAAGTCATTAGGACTTGATGTAGATGCAAGCATTAACGGCACACACATTACTACATTCCAGGCACTTATTGATGCAAATGCAGGCGAGGCTTACATTTCAGCTCCAGAAGTTGTTTCTGATGCATCATTCCTTGTTGGCTCAGATTTCGACAAGCAGGAAATCGTTAAGGCAATCGCTGATTACACAACACAGCTTTCAACATACGCAGAGACATATCCAACACCTGCTCAGATGAGCACAACAGCTGATAACTACGCAAGCATCATCAAGAAGGATCTTGCAGGCGCAGATATCACAAAGGGCAAAAAGGAAATCAAGGCAAGCGGCGTAAAGGCTACATACACAGAGCTTGCTATCACAATCGACGCACAGACAGATGCTCAGCTTACATACGATTTAGCTGAGGCATTCGAGGAAGATGATGATCTTAAGGAAATGCTTATGCCATTCCTTGAGGCAGAGATTCAGTCAGATGAGTATTCTGAGTACACAGATGCAGAAGAGTACTGGGATGAAATCACATCAGAGATTTCTGATGCAAAGAAGGATGCTAAGAAGACATTAGAGAAGATTGAAAAGAATCCTAAGAAGAACAAGGATGTTGGTGTTCTTTATGTTTACCTTGATAGCTCATTCAACGTCAAGGGTATCTCATATGACGACGACGCAGATGGCGAAGTATTTACATTATACATGCCAGAGGATGGCGCTGATTCAGGTCTTAAGTTAAAGATTGTTGATTCAGAGGGTGAAACACTTACAATTGATGGTAAGGGCACATCACAGGATGAGTTCTTAAACGGAACATACACAGTTGCATTAGACGACGAAGAGTACTTTACTGTTGATGTTAAGAACTTCGATCAGAAGACATATAGAAAGACACGCGGTGTAAACGCAGAGTTCCTTGTTACACTTGGCGATGGTATGACAGAGTCAATTTACGAGGATGACATGCAGTTCCTTGCATTAGCTCAGTACGATTTTGTAGTTCAGGCAGAAGGTACTACTGGTAAAATCGACATGAACGTTATGGCAGACAATGATTCACTTCTTCAGGTAAATCTTTCATACTCAATGGAAGATGTGCCAGATATGTCAAAGGCCGGAACAGTTTACGACCTTGAAAATATGGATTCAGAAGAGATGATTGACCTTCTCAAGATTGTTGATTTGTCATCAACAGTTAGCAACCTTGAGGCAGCAAAGGTACCTAGCGAATACGTTGAGGTTCTCAAGACAATCAGTGAGACATTAAAGTCTGGCGATGATGAAGCTATCTACATGATGATCCTTGGTTTGTACGGATATGGTAGCTACTACGATGATAGTTACTATTATGATGATTATTACTACGATGATTATTATGATGACTATTATGACTACGACGATTACTACTACGAGGATGAGGATTACGACACCTACGGTTGGTACTAATTAGAATGGTAAAAATAAAGCATAGCAGTTACGGCTGCTATGCTTTTTTATATTCTCTGGGAGTTTTATTATATTTGCGCTTGAACTGACGGTTGAAGTGGGAGAGATTTTCGAAGCCAACCTGCTGGGAAATGGTGAGGATTGTCTCCTCCGATTCCAAAAGCAGGCGGGATGCCATAGAAAGCCTGTAGTCATTTAAATAAGTTATGAAGCTTACGCCGAAGGCCTCCTTGAAAAATCGCATAAAATGAGATTCAGAAAAACCTGCCAAATCCGCCATTTCAGCAACGGTGATTTGATTACCATAATTCAATTCTACATATTTGATGACAGGCTTTAGCTTGTCGATTTTCTTCTTATTCTTTGTATCAATCTTATCTTCATAAAGCGTTACTAAATTAAATAGAAGCAGATATAGATTGCCCTTGATAGCCAGTCCCCATGCCCCTTCTCTGTGGCTGGAGATGTTGTCGTTGCTATCCAGATATTTCTTTATACTTTCATATCCAGTGACGCCAGGTCTAAAAACTTGGGGAATATCCACGGTGTTCTCGAAAAATGGCATGAGAAATCTATCATAGAATTCATCCAGGTTGGAAGCAAACATCTTTGAATCAAAAATGATATTTTCGTATTCCATAGAATTATCAGAAAGCTGATAGATTCCATGAACCTTGCCTGGCAAAATAAACGCTATATCCCCGGCAGCTACAGTGTTCTCATTTCCATCTATGATAATGATTCCTGCGCCCTTTTTTATATAGATAAACTCCGCATCCTCATGCCAGTGTAGTGGCACCGAATCGAAATCCAGCGGAATAGTACAAGGATATGTGTTGTATGGAATGTTGTAGTCAAAGTGGCTAGTAACCTCATGTATGGACTGATAATCGTTAATATTAATCATGTGTCTATCTCCTATTTTGATAGAATAGTATCATTTTATAGTGGGTTTGTGCAAGTAATAGCCCATATATGAGCAGTATAATCCAAGTAAATGGTAACTAATTAATCACCGAGGAGGGTAATTATGACTGCAAATGAGTATATTAAGATTCGATTTGGTCGCCACATGGATCAGTGTACAAATGAAGAGATTTATGTTGGCTTACTTGAGTATGTAAAAGATAAGGCTAAGAGCAAGGAGATTGCTGGGGGCAAGAAAAAGCTCTATTACATTAGCGCTGAGTTTTTGATTGGTAAGCTCCTTTCAAACAACCTTATCAATCTTGGAATATATGACGAGGTTAAGGCTGAGCTTGAGGCTTGTGGAAAGTCTCTTGCAGAAATAGAGGAAATCGAGGTTGAGCCTTCGCTAGGAAATGGTGGACTTGGTCGTCTTGCAGCTTGCTTCCTTGATTCAATTGCAACACTTGGTCTCAATGGTGATGGTGTTGGATTGGCATACCACATGGGACTTTTTAAGCAGGTATTCAACAATAATCTTCAGAATGAAGAACCAAACCCATGGATGTCAGAGCACAGCTGGATGACAAAAACAGAGCGCACATATCAGGTTGATTTTGGTGGCTTCAATGTAACATCCCGTATGTATGATATAGACGTAACAGGTTATGATTCTGTTACAACAAAGCTTCATCTTTTCGATGTAGATACAGTAGATGAATCAATTATTAAAGATGGAATTAATTTCGATAAGAGCGAATTTACAAAGAATCTCACATTGTTCTTATACCCAGATGATTCTGATGACAATGGTAGATTACTCCGTGTTTATCAGCAGTATTTCATGGTTTCAAATGCTGCTCAGCTCATCCTTGATGAAGCTGTAGAAAAGGGCTCAAACCTTTATGATTTAGCAGATTATGCTGTAATTCAGATTAATGATACACACCCATCAATGGTTATACCGGAACTCATTCGACTCCTTCAGATTCGTGGGCTTACAATGGACGAGGCAATTGATGTGGTTTCAAAGTGCACAGCTTACACAAACCACACAATCCTCGCAGAAGCCCTTGAAAAGTGGCCTATCCACTTTATGATGAAGGCTGTTCCACAGCTCATGCCTATCATTCGCGAGCTTCACAACCGTATTGCAAAGAAGGTTGCAGACCCAGATGTTGCCATCATCAAGGATGGTCTTGTACACATGGCACACATGGACATCCACTATGGCATTTCAATCAATGGTGTTGCTGCCCTTCATACAGAAATATTAAAGGAGACAGAGCTTCACAAGTTCTATGAACTCTATCCTGAAAAGTTCAACAACAAGACAAACGGAATCACATTCCGTCGTTGGTTACTATATTGTAACCCAGAGCTTTCTAAGCTTATCGAAGAGCTTATTGGTCCTGGTTTCAAGAAGGATGCTACAGAGCTTAAGAAGCTCGAGCAGTACATGAACGACGATGCAGTTGTTCAGCGTTTCCTTGATGTAAAGAATACTCGCAAGACTGTTCTCAAGAACTACCTTGCAAAAACACAAGGCATCGAAATCGACGACAACAGCGTATACGACATTCAGATTAAGAGACTTCATGAGTACAAGCGTCAGCAGATGAACGCCCTCTACGTAATCAACAAATATTTTGAAATCAAAGAAGGCAAAAAGCCTGCTCGTCCAATCACAGTTATCTTTGGCGCAAAGGCTGCACCTGCTTACGTTATCGCAAAGGATATCATTCATCTTATCCTCTGCTTATCAGAAATCATTGCAAAGGATTCAGAGGTAAGCCCATATCTCAAGGTTGTTATGGTTGAAAACTACAACGTAACACTTGCAGAAAAGCTTATACCAGCCTGCGATATCCATGAGCAGATTTCACTCGCTTCAAAGGAAGCATCTGGTACTTCAAACATGAAGTTTATGCTCAACGGAGCCGTAGCAATCGGAACAATGGATGGCGCCAACGTAGAAATGCACGAATTTGTAGGTGACGACAACATCTACATCTTTGGCGAAGATTCAGACACAGTAATCAAGCGCTACGCAGATGCAAGCTACTGCTCACGCGACTACTACGAAAAGGATGCAAACCTTAAGAAGTGCGTAGACTTCATCGTATCAGACGAGCTTCTTGCAGTAGGCCAGAAGGAGAACCTTGAGCGTCTCTACAACGAACTCCTCAACAAGGACTGGTTCATGACCTTCCCTGACTTCAAAGACTACTGCCAGACCAAAGAAAAAGCCTTCGCCGACTACGAAGACCGCCTCACATGGGGCCGCAAGATGGTTAAAAACATCGCAAACGCAGGCTTCTTCTCAAGCGACCGCACCATCGCCCAGTACAACGCCGACATCTGGCACCTATAAACCATGCACCACCCAAGGACTGCAGCTGGCCCATCTACCTGCCCTTCTCCAAGGTAAGTTGGCCCAGCCAGCCCTCCCCTACAGGCCCGACCACCAGGTCCCCCTATGGGACGATTTCGCGAATATTATAGTTTTTCTTAGCACAAAAGGAGAACACACAACAGGTGTCTTGTTGCGGGATGAACCTTTTGGAGAGTTGTATGTTCTAGTACGGACACTCTAGGTCATCTACATGGATTTCCAAAGTTATGGTTCCTTGGGTTCATATTCCATTTGCTAAGTAGAATTAAAAAAGAGATATTTGTATGTATGAGCACCGTGGCACATTCAACGTCGTGTTTCAAGTGACCACTGCTGCCGCCGTCCTAGCGGCAGCTGCTCATCCATATCAAATATCTCTTTTTGTTCTACTAAGCTCATTCCAAAATCACCCAAAGGTATCCATAGTTTTTGAAATCCATATAAACCAAGAGCTGTGTGTCCGTCCACAGACATACCGATTCAGAAAATGTACAGACCTGCAAAAGACACCTGTAAATAAGTGTGTTCTCCTTGTGCTTTAGAAAAACATAATATTCATGCGATGTCCCGTAGGGGGACCTGGTGGTCGGGCCCGTAGGGGAGGGCTGGCTGGGCCAGTGCGAATAGATGGAAAAGGGCAGGTAAGATGGGGCCTAGATATTGATTTTGAGGGGCGTGCATGGTAAAATATCTTCTAGTTGTGGCTCAGGGGAGCCGGAGATTAGGAGGAAGTTTTTATGAGCACAGTGACTATTGTACTCATCGTTATTGCGGTTCTTATGGTTGCCGCAATCGTTGTATTATATTTTCTTGGTAAGAAGGCACAGGATAAGCGTGCAGAGCAGCAGGATCAGATGGATGCAGTTGCACAGCAGGTTTCAATGCTTATCATTGATAAGAAGCGCATGAAGCTTAAGGAAGCTGGTCTTCCAGAGGCAGTTGTTGCTGCTACACCATGGTATGCTAAG
This sequence comes from Pseudobutyrivibrio sp. JW11, assembly GCF_900115355.1. Classification (NCBI taxonomy): domain Bacteria; kingdom Bacillati; phylum Bacillota; class Clostridia; order Lachnospirales; family Lachnospiraceae; genus Pseudobutyrivibrio; species Pseudobutyrivibrio sp. JW11. The sequence goes on from NZ_FOWB01000001.1 coordinate 83,872, forward strand.
AATTCAAAGATTCCAGTTGTTAAGGCTAAGGTTGGCCCACAGATGATGACTCTTATCTGCGATGCAGAAATCTTTGATGAGGTTCCTGTAAAGAAGGAAGTTAAGGCTACAGTTTCTGGTCTTTACATCACAAAGGTAAAGGGCATCCGCGGTGGCAATGCTACTCAGGATACAAAGAAGAAAAAGGGACTTCGTGCTTGGGCACTTCGTAAGCAGAAGGAACTTGACCAGGAAACAAGAAAGAATAAATAAGTTTTTATTAACACCTCGGCTAAAAAATGGCCGAGGTGTTTTATTTGTCTAATAAAAGTGATAAAATGGCGTTACTAAGATAATTTTCTGACAACTTAGTTTGGGAGGAACGAGGATGAATTTTAAGATTAATAAAGCCATCTTGTCACTTTTTGTTTTAGCTTTTGCTGTTGTGCTTATGCCACATATCGATGCAAAGGCAGCTACCCAGGAAGAATACCAGATTTATTCGCAGGTTTTAAATGCTGATTACTACGCAGCTATGAATCCTGATGTGGCGGCAAAGGCAGATGGAAGTTACATATATTATCTTGAGCATTACATCAAATACGGTGTGTACGAGGGAAGAAATGCCAGTGGTACATTCAATGCTACCGACTACATGATTAAGAATCCTGACCTTGCTGCAGTGTTTGGAAATAACATGCCAGCATATGTTATTCACTATGTGTTGTCAGGAAAGGCAGAGGGCCGCGATGGCACACCTTCTGTGGGAGCCTTAGCAACTGATATGCCTCAAACCTACACTTTGCTTGGAGCATATACAACAGAGTATGATCCAAATGCAGCTAGAGGCCACAATATCGAAGTAGCTGCAGAAAAGGTGGATGGTACAGTGGTTGCTCCAGGAGCCACTTTCTCAGCATCAAATTCAATTGGTAAGCGTACATCGGCAAATGGCTTTGTTGAGGCACCGGTATTTATCAATAAGCAGCATGCAACAGGAATCGGCGGAGGCGTTTGCCAGGTTTCTTCAACTATATATGCAGCTATGAAGACTGCAGGAATTAAAGCAACTGAAAGACATCCTCATTCTCTTCCAGTATACTATCTGCCAGAGGGCTGGGATGCCACAATTTCATGGGGCTCATTAGATCTTAAGTTTGTGAATACATATGATTCAAATATAGTAGTTTTTGTTTTTGCGGATGAGGGACATCTTACAGCGGCACTTTATTTGCAAAATTAAAATTTTTCGCACAATTAATTGTAGTCACGGTCTAAGAATCATGTTATAATACGCCCCAACAGGGTAAAATTCGGATTTTACCAGTAGGGGAAAGGATTCCCCTGCACAGCTTAGGGCTGCAAAATGGATTTTGACCAAGGGGAATAATAAGTGGAAGAATTGTTGAGTAAGCAAGCTCCGGAAGTACAGGAACTTATCAAAAACGTAAACAAGTATCGAAAGGTGGATAACGAAAAACACCTTAGCTTTGCTTGCGATTTGTTTGATTTAGCACAAGAATGCGGAAACGAGGATTTAAAGGATTACGCAAGCTGTGCTCTTGGCGACGCCTGTTGCCAAAATCAGGACTATTCGCAAGCTTTATATTACATGTCGGCAGGCGTTCGAGGCCTTGCCAAAACAGACGAATACGAGCTCTTATGTAGATGCTACAATGAGCTAGGTATTATTTTCAGAAGTGAAGGTCATTTCATCACTAGCGAAGATTATTTCATTAATGCCATGGAAATCGCCAGGGCTCACAGATTGTACGCCATTGAAGCTATGGCGTGTTCTAATTTTGCTTCTTTATGCGAGGAAATGGATGCTATCGAGAGAGCACTAGAATATCATTATCGTTCCATTGAATGTTGCAGTTTCATAGATGACGAAGATTTCAAGCTTAGCCTTATGGCAGGGGATTACGCTTTTATTGTAAAGCTATATGTAATCCTTAAGGATGAGGAAAGCGCAGATCAGGCACTTGCTGAGATGGAAAAAATCATTGCGAAGTACCCAGAGATAAATAATCTTTTCGATATTAGAATTGCCAGATACGTATATTACAAGTTTAAAAATAACACAGCAAAGATTCAGGAAATGAAGGCTCTTTGCCTGGAGTCATTCTATGCTTGCCAGGAATATATTGTTTATTTCGATGAGGCTAAGCAGCTTATTGAAATACTCACAGAAGAAAAAGATTATCAGGAACTTCAAAAGATGTATGATAGGACTGAACAGGTTTTATCAAAAGACGATTTAATAAATCTAAGAGTATTCCTTGAGGAGTACAAGATTAAGATGTACGAAGCATTGGGCGATAAAGAACGTCTCATGGCTAGTTACAGCAACTACTATAGATATAACACTATCAAAACAGTTGATAATAAGCGTTCATTTTTGACCACTCTTCGTCTTCGTTCAGAGCTTGCTCAGCAGCGCACAAAGAATCTGTTCCTTTCGGCTGCCGCAGAGACAGATCCTCTCACAGGTATTGCTAACAGACTGAAGCTCAATACAGTTATTGATGAGCTTTTTGTATTAGCTAATAACGAAGGCAAAACACTTGCTGTTGAAATGATGGATATCGATTTCTTCAAGGAAGTAAACGACACATACGGTCACGCCAAGGGCGATGAGCTTTTGGTGATGCTTGCTAAAATTTTAAAGAGTGTCGAAGATGATAAGATTTTCGTTGCTAGATACGGTGGTGATGAATTCATCATTTACTACTACGACATGACTGATGAGCAAATAAAAGAAGTTGCTCGTCACATACAAAAATCAATGGAAATTGCTGGCGAGGCCCTTGGTATAGGAAAGGTCACAGTTTCCCAGGGAATCGTAAATCACATTCCTAGACCACTCAATAGAGCATGGGATTATATGAATGCTGCTGATTTAGCATTGTATTTTGTTAAGAACCATGGCAAGGCAAATGCTCGAATTATTCACAGAGCCACAGAATTAGAGACTCTTGCATGGGACAAAGTTTTTTGACTTTTAAACAAGTAATTATTAAAATATTTATAACCAGACAGAAGGCTAAGCTCGGTCTTCTGTCAATTTATGTAAAGGGGTTTTTTGTATGGCAAAATTGTACTATTATTATGGAGCTATGGGTTCTTCAAAGACAGCTAATGCCCTTATGACTCATTTCAACTATCAGGAAGTTGGTCAGAATGCGCTTTTGGTTAAGCCAGAAATGGATACCAGATTCGGTGAGCGTGTTGTTCGCTCAAGAATCGGCTTGGAGAACGAATGCGTCTTCCTCGAGGATTTAATAAAAATGCCTGAGGAGGAAATTAAAAAATATGATTGCATCATTGTTGATGAGGTACAGTTTGCAACACCAGAGCAGGTAGATTTTCTATCTGATATTGTTGATTTTATGGATGTGCCTGTGGTTGCTTATGGACTTAGAGCAGATTTCAGAAATAAGCTTTTCCCTGGTTCAGAACGACTTATCACAATTGCTGATGTTATTCACGAAGTCAAAACTGTGTGCTGGTGTGGACGCAAGGCCACATGCAACACTAGATATAATGAAGGCGGAGTTGTACGCTCAGGCCCACAGGTTATGCTTGGAGCAAACGACTCTTATGTGGCACTTTGCCGCAAGCACTTTAAACTGGGCCAGCTTGCCCCAGATGAGAAAGAGGAGAGTTAATGACTTTTAGCTTTGCAATTACAGTAATATTTTGGTTATATGTTATTTTTTGGATACAGGTGCCAGGAATGCTCCTTGTGGAGTTCCTTTTGCCTAGACGATTAAAGGCATACACCAGACTCTTATCTGGATTTTTCCTAGGCTTCATCTGTCTAGCTACCATTTATTTTATCGAGTCAATAATCGGCGTTAATGGCCTAATCACCATTGCGGGCCCAATCCTTTCTTTGATAGCTCTTATCCGCTATTTCAAAAAAGGACGCCCATCAGTTTACAATGCTTATGAGCATTTTAAATGGCTTGGAATAATTATATTTGGATTTATTTTTATAGTTTCTACTATTAATTTCCAGCTTAAATATGCTGGCGCCTTATCAGGACAGACTACTCAGGTTTACCATGATTTCCTTTTCCACACAGGAAACATTGTATCCTTGAGCCGTTCTTTCCCAAATGGAGATATCAGAATCTCTGGGCTTACATTTTATTATCATTATTTTTATGAGCTTATTTTTGCCATGTGCAAGCACATCTTTGGCATGGATGCCTTCAGACTATACATGAACGGCAATGCTTTGATTTGTGCGTGGCCACTCACTCTTGCCATGATGATTATAGGCGAGAGACTTCGTGGTGGCAGAAGCATTCGTGGCGTTAGATACTATTCTTACTATGCAGGAATGCTTGTGTCTTGCATTTGCTTGCTTCCTGTCAATGTTGTTGGAGCAAAGCTTCCAACATCTTGGTTGAATAATCATTTGTTTGGAAATGGCAATGCTATGGGCCTTGCTTTATCTATCACAGTTCTTTTGGTAGATGTTTTAGTAGATGTTTGGTACGACAAGTTTTCTGTCAGGGTGATGATAGCAATCTATCTTTTAGCAGCTACTGCCACTGGCTTCAAGGGAACTACAGGAATCGTCCTTGTGACAATTTCCTGGTCAGTATTTATTATTGAGTCAATCCTGGTTAAAAAGATTCACATGCCTAGATTCTTCTATGTATTTTGTGCATCATTAGGATTCGTACTTACATACATGATAGTTACCGTTGGATTAAATCCATCTGGCGCAAACAACAGAGCCATGGAAGTTACACCAGCAGGTACACTTGATGCCAGCCGTGTGGGTCAGGTTTTCTCAAAGCTTGGTCTTGATTACATGGCTTTCCCATGGGTGATTATTGCTGTTCTTCTTTGCATTGTATGTATTGTTGGTCCTTGCATTTTAGCGTTTACAGCTTTTGCATACAGCAAGTTCAGAACACTTATCAAAGAAAAAGTTATTGGAGATATATTTGACTGGTTCGTAATTGGCTCAGTGATTATTGGCGTTGCTGCCTTTTGTTCAGTTAGCGTACCAGGATTGTCTCAGGGATATTTCGTTATCACAAATGCGGCCTTTATCTTCTACGGTGCAATGAAATATCTTATTGAGAACAAAAAGACATTGATTTCATATGTCACATACCTTTTCTTTGGCATTGGAACAGCCTTTTTAATTATCGATATTGGATATTTTTGCTACGACGATATCAAGCAAGAGGCTGTTTATGAATCAGAGGCAGGAGACCGTCAGGATCTTGTTTCCGCTGATACAATGGAAGCTTATTTATGGCTTAGAGACAACACAGCTGAGGATGCAATGGTTGCTGTAGATAGATTTACAGAGGATTTAGATTACAGAAGTATCTATTTCTATTGCAGTGCTTTTTCAGAGCGCCAGGTTTACCTAGAAGGCTACGACTATTCTGACATCACAGAAAAGCAGGTTGAGGCCATGCTTTCCATCAATGAAAAATTCTATAGCGAGGATACTGCAGTTGCAGAAGCGGCTATGGAAATGAGTGGTGTTGACTACCTGGTTGTTACCGAATTAAATCATCCGGACTATTGGGAAAACAGTCCAAAGTTAAAACTAGTTTTTACAAATGATGATGTTAGCATTTATAGATATTATTCTGACGGCGGCATGTCTGCTGTTAATAATTAATTTTGAGAGGTGCTTATGAAGGAATTAGAGTATCCATTTGATAGCGATTATTTACTATCAAAGAAAAAGAGAATTAAAAAAGAGCTTCTTGCTACAGATACAAAGTTTATAGACAAGAAGATAGCTGTTCTTGGTGGAGGTACTACTGCCAATATTATTCTTATGCTTGAATTGTTCTTGCTTAACAATGGCATTCGTCCAGAGTTTTACGAGAGTGAATACAATAAGTATTATGAGGATGCTGTTTTTCCTAATCCTGAATTGGAAGAGTTTGCACCTGACATCATTTATGTGTGTACTAGCAATCGCAACATCACAAGCTACCCAAACCTCGCAATGGATAGGGCGGCAGTTGATGAGCTTTTAGATGCACAATACGCAAAGTTCGAAACAATCTGGAAGACACTTGCTGAAAAGTACAATTGCCCAATCATCCAGAACAATTTCGAGATGCCTTTATTCAGACTTCTTGGCAACAGAGATGCATATGATTACCGTGGTTCCATGAACTTCATCACACGATTAAATCAGCGCATGTATGACTATGCCATGTCTACAGAGAATTTTTATATCTGTGATATCAATTACATCTCAGCAGATTACGGTTTAAAGGAATGGTCTGATCCATTCTACTGGTACATGTACAAATACGCTATGTGCGTTCCAGCAATCCCATCACTTGCTTTCAATGTGGCCAACATTATCAAGTCACTTCTTGGAAAGAATAAAAAGGGCTTTGTTCTTGATTTGGACAACACTCTTTGGGGCGGCGTTATTGGTGACGATGGTGTTGATGGTATTGTCCTTGGTCCAGAGGAAGCAGAGGGACAGGCATACACAGAGTTCCAGCGTTACCTTAAAGCGCATCAGCAGCTTGGCATAATATTAAATGTAGATTCAAAAAATGACATGGAAAACGCTATAGCTGGTATTAACCATCCAGATAGTGAATTCCAGGAAAAGGATTTCATTTCAATCAAGGCCAACTGGGATCCAAAGGATAAAAACTTTGCAGACATTGCATCAGAGCTTACCCTTCTTCCAGAGAGCTTAGTATTTGTTGATGACAATCCAGCAGAGCGCCATATTGTAACAGAACAGCTTAAGGGTGTATGCGCACCAGAGCTTGATAATGTGGTTCACTATATCCAGACAATCGACCGCTCAGGCTTCTTTGAAGCAACAAACATTTCCGCAGACGATTTAAAGAGAAATGAAATGTATCAGGAGAACGCTGCAAGAGCCAAGCTTCAGAGTAGCTTTAGTGATTATGGCCAGTATCTTGACTCATTAGAGATGCAGGCTGAAATAGATAGCTTTGCGCCAGTTTATATGGCCCGTATTGCTCAGCTTACAAACAAGTCAAATCAGTTCAACCTTACAACAAAGCGTTTCACTCAAACAGAAATTGAGGAGACAGCAGCTGATTCAAACTATGTCACTCTTTACGGAAAGCTTATTGATAAGTTTGGTGATAATGGTGTTGTTACCGTTGCTATTGGCCATGTTGATGGAGATGCATGTGACATTGACCTTTGGCTTATGAGCTGTCGTGTACTCAAGCGTGACATGGAGTTTGCTATGATGGACGAAATGGTAGCACGCCTTAAGGCTCGTGGAGTTAAGGAGCTTCGCGGTCATTATCTTCCAACAGCTAAAAACAAAATGGTTAAGAACTTCTACGGCGATATGGGATTCACTCTTGTGGAAGAAAAGGAAGATGGCTCATCAGATTGGACTCTTGACTTAAGTGGTTACGAGAATCAGAATAAGCACATAAAAATGAATTAGGAATATTATGATTAAAGACATTTTAACAAACAAAAAATTAATACAGAAACTTGCTAAGAACGATTTCAAGCAGAAGTTTGCAGGCTCAACACTTGGTGTTATTTGGGCTTTCGTTCAGCCAATCATTACAATCCTTGTATACTGGATTGTTTTTGATAAGGCCTTGAATCAAGGAACACAGGGCACAAAGGCTGGCATCAGCGCTCCATTTGTACTGTGGCTTTCAGCTGGTATCGTTCCATGGTTCTATTTTAGCGAGGTACTCTCAGCAGGTACCGTTGTTCTACATGAGTACAATTATCTTGTTAAGAAGGTTGTATTCCCTATCAACGTTTTACCTGTTGTAAAAGCAGTGTCATCCCTTTTTGTGCACGGCTTCTTTGTATTATTTACTTTGCTTGTTTATCTGTTATACAGATTTCCAATTACACCATATATTTTACAGGCCCTTTATTATTCATGTGCCATGATGGTACTTACAATCGGACTAATCTATCTTACAAGCTCACTTTGCGTATTCTTCAAGGATATGGCTCAGCTTGTAAATATACTTTTACAGGTAGGCATCTGGGCAACACCAATCATGTGGAACTTTGATGCCATGGTTGACAAGATTCCAAACTGGTTAAGCATTGTTCTCCAGCTCAATCCAATGTACTACATCACAAGTGGCTATCGTGACAGTTTTATTGGTCAGATTGGATTCTGGGAGAAGCCAGGCTTAACACTTTATTTCTGGTGCTTTACAATCGTTATTTTCCTCCTTGGAACACACGTATTTAAGAAGCTCCAGCCTCAGTTTGCAGATGCTTTGTAAAGACTACAAATTGTATAAATTATAATGGCAGATTTCGGACAATATTTTTGTTCAAGGCTTGCTGTCAGACAATTGAATTAGTGGTAAAATATAAGTAACTTGATAAAGGGGGCCTGAATATGAAAATACCACGTTTTTTCAAAGCAAGAAGAGCCGTCGCTGTCAGCATGGTGACCTTGCTATTGTCTCTGGTTTTCTTAAACGAATTCTATTATTTACCGGCAAATGCTGATGAGGATATTGTGGTGCAGGTAGTAGCTCACAGAGGCTACTCAGGTATGTACCCCGAAAATACCCTTAGTGCCTTCGCTGGAGCCTATGCATGTGGCGCCAAAACAGTAGAATTTGACGTCAGAAAAACCAAAGACGGAGAGCTGGTTATCTACCACGACGACACTCTTGAAAGATTAACAGGCGACGATAAATCAGTCGCTGATTATACATACGAAGAACTATTGCAAGTTGACGCAGGAGAATGGTTCGGCAGAGAATACCGCCTCGAGCGCATTCCAACCCTGGATCAAACCCTAGCTCTTTTGCAAGCTACTAACATGCGGATTTTTTGCGAACTCAAAGACATCGGTGAGGACCCTGATTTTGCCAACGAAGTCTATGAAAAATGCGCAGAATATAATCTTCTAGACCGCGTAGTATTCCTTTCATTCAAGTACGATTACCTCTCACAAATCAAGGAAATCGCGCCTGACCAACCAATCATGATGCTGGCATCCTTTGGTAAATCAACCTTACCTACCAGATACCCAGCCGAATACTACGGAGTCAACATGAAGACCCTCACCCCAAAAACCGTCAGGGCTATCCACGAAGCAGGCGCCATGGTCTACTGCTACACACCAGACACCAAAGGTCAAATGCTTTCGCTCCAGCGCCTAGGCGTGGACGGCGTCATCACCGACTTCGCCGACCTATCCGCAATCTAACAAAAACATCCGAGCACCGCATCCGCGGTGCTTTTTTTCGTTATATACTTCGTATCGTTATAAAGACTTGACAGAAGATAATGGGGGGGGTAATATATAACGGTTTCTATAGTTATATTAATGAGGATGAAAAATGAAAAAGAAAATTCTAATGGCTCTTATGGCCGCAATGATGATGGGATCAATGAGTACAGGACTTACAGCTCATGCAGCAGAACTTCCTGCAGCAGAGGCTCAGGCACAGGTTGTTAAGCAGCAGCTTAATGCACAGGTTATTGCACAGGTGTTTGATGCAAAGTATTATGCTGAAAAGAATCCAGATGTAGTTGCAGTTGTTGGCACAGATGCTGCAGTTCTTATGAACCACTACATGAACAACGGTGTTTACGAAGGTCGTGATGCTTCTGCTACTTTCAATGTAGATGCATATGCTTCTGCTAATACTGATGTTGCAACTGTTGCAGCAGGCAACTATGAAGTATTGTTTGAGCACTATGTTGGTTCAGGTATCAACGAGAACCGTATTTCAACTATTGATGCAGCAACAAAGGCTGGCGTTACTGTTACATCAGTTGCTAATCCTGATGTTGTAATTGCTAAGCCAACAAAGACTGCTGGATACACACCTTCTGCAAACGATGCAACAGGTGGATTAACACCAGATGAGATTAATGCAACTCGCGCAAATGAGTGGAGCGATATGCAGGCATCAAACGCAGATTTTTTTGCATCTTTAGACGCATGGTTCACTGAAAATGGGGAAACATTTTTAGAAGACGGAACTGGTATGTACGTTTGGTAATCACATAAATATATAGCAAAAAGACTTCGTAAACTTATTTGGATACGAAGTCTTTTGTTTTTATTCTTCTTCAGAACCTTCTGTTTCTGATTCTTCTACTACAGCTTCATCTTGTTTCACCAATGTTTTCAAAATCTCCATTTGGAGCAATGTCTTTAACACATTCAATTTTATAAATGTCAGCAGGTTTACCTTCACTTTGCGGATGCGGTGCTTTTTTAATGCCCGCCACCATCCCCACACACTTGTTAGCTGTCGTCTTTTGCAGGTCTGTACATTTTCTGAATCTGTATGTCAATGGACGGACACACTGTTGTTGTTTAATAAATGGATTTCCAAAACTATGGTAACCTTTGGGCGATTTTGAAATGAGTTTAGTAGAACAAAAAAGATATTTGATATAGATGAGCAGCTGCCGCTAGGACGGCGGCAGCAGTGGTCACTTGAAACAGGACGTTGAATGTGCCACGGTGCTCATCTATACAAATATCTTTTTTAAGTTCTACTTAACGAATGTAATATGAGCCCAAGGTACCATAGCTTTGGAAATCCATATTTGTAGGTAAAAAGTGTCCGTCTTAGACTATACAGATTCAGAAAATGTTCATCCTGTGTGGGGATGGCGGCGGTGCCCTTCGGGCTTTGCGGATGCGGGGTTTTATGGTAAAATGTTGGGATAAAAGGCAAGATTTTTTAGGAGACGTTATGAGCGATTACGTTATAAATGTGGAGCATGTGGACAAGGTCTATAAGCTCTACGATAGCAATAAGGCTAGGGTGGCAGATACACTGGGCCTTACTAGAAAGAAGAATTATAGAGAGCATTATGCTTTGAAGGATATGAGCTTTGCGGTGAAGCAGGGCGAGTGTGTTGGGCTTATCGGTACTAATGGTTCGGGAAAGTCCACCATTTTAAAGATTATTACTGGTGTGCTTTCACCTACTAGAGGTGAGGTTACGGTGGATGGCCGTATTTCGGCTTTGCTGGAGCTTGGTGCTGGTTTCAATCAGGAATATACAGGTATGGAGAATATCTACCTGAATGGCACCATGCTTGGCTATACCAAAGAGGAAATTGATGAGAAGCTTGATGATATTTTGTCATTTGCTGATATTGGAGATTTCGTTTCCCAGCCGGTGAAGACATATTCAAGCGGTATGTTCGTAAGACTTGCATTTGCCGTGGCTATCAATATCGACCCAGAGATTCTCATCGTTGATGAGGCCCTTTCTGTTGGTGATGTTTTCTTCCAGGCAAAGTGCTATAAAAAGTTCGAGGAGTTCAAGGCAGCAGGAAAGACAATTCTTTTCGTTTCCCACGATTTGGGTGCTATCAGCAAGTATTGTGATAGAGCAGTGCTTATCAATAAAGGTGATAAGGTTGCTGAGGGTGCTCCAAAGGATATGATTGATATCTATAAAAAGATATTGGTTGGTCAGGAGCCAGTGCTTAATAGCAAGGTAGATACACTGGATTCATTTAGCGGGGCAGATGATAATTCTGGTGAAAACTGGAAGTCAAATTATCAGCTCAATCCTAATGTTAATGAGTATGGCGATGGCCGTGCTACTATCGTAGATTTTGCAGTTATCGATGATAGTGGCAATTATACAAATGCGATTATGAAGGGTAGCACATTTACTGTTAAGTCAAAGGTGCACTTCAATACAGATATTGAAAATCCTATCTTCACACTTACTTTCAAGACTCTCAAGGGTATCGATGTTACTGGCACAAACACCATGTACGAAAAGTGCGATGTAGGTCTTTGTAAGGAGGGCAGCGAATACGTTGCTACCTTTACACAGAAGATGGATATGCAGGGCGGCGAGTACCTGATGTCTATTAGCTGTACAGGTTTTGATGGTGTTGATTTTGTTGCTTATCATAGATTGTACGATGTAATGAATATCACAGTTGTTAGTACGAAAAACACTGTTGGTTTTTATGATATGAATTCAAAAGTTAGCGTAAGCCAGGTTAAGTAAAGGGGAGCGGCTATGATTCAGGAAAAGTACAATAGAAGGATTTTTGATGAGGGAACAGAGGATGCCATCCTTAGGCTTTCTCATTTGAGAAGCAATGTTTTGTCGCCAGTAGGAATAGGCGATGGAGACAATGTGCTCATCATTGATCCAGATAGCGAAGCTTTGGTTGAATGGCTAAAGGAGCAGGCAACACAGGTTACTGAAGTTGCTGCAGAAATGCTTTCAGATATTAAAGGTACATTTAATATCATCATAAGCCTTGGCCATTTGAACGAAACACCAGCCACTCTTAAAAAGATGCTTTCAGCGGATGGCAGATTGGTATATGCCCTGCCAGAAAAGGATCGAATTGCAGATTTCACAAAGCGCCTTTTGAAGGAAGCTGGCTTCAGTGAAATCACCACATATCGCGTCAGCCCAGATTATTTGTTTACAACAGAGATTTATGCTGAGGATTATATAGGGGGAGGAGCAGGTGACTATCTGCTCATTGCAAAATAATGGATAGACTACTATATGAAAAGCTTTCGAACGAGCGTAACCCAAAGTACAATATCATCACTGATATTGTGGAAAGGGATGGACGAAAGGTAGTAATTAAACGCCCTTACGATGAACAAGGAATAGCACATATAAAAAGAGTTTTTGATAGTTACAGAGGCTTGCAGGACGCATTGCAAGGCTCTGATTTTTGCGTTAATGAAAGTAGTTTTGTTGACGACAGAATCGAAAGTGAATTCCTTGAAGGTGAGCATCTCACATCAGCCGATGCTCAGCAGTTTATTGAGGCTGTCAAAAATGCCTACATGAAAAATGCAAAGGAATTTGCAATTTCAGATGGCTTCAGAGAAGTCTTCGGAGATGTTGATTTGCCAAGAGGTGTTCTTGCAGCAAATTACCTTGATGTTGATTTGATTTTTGACAATGTCATCAAGACAGCAAAAGGCTGGGAGATTATCGACTACGAGTGGACTTTCGACTTTTTGGTACCAATCAACTACGTGTTCTATAGAGCCAGCAAGTTTAGCGATTTGCCAGAGCATTTGGTAGACATTCCAGATGCTGAAAGAGAAGCATATCAAAAGATGGAAGACCACTTCCAGTCAAAATATATTTTCAGGGATGTCAAAAATCTTCACGAGCTTAGAGAGCATGCAAACAGTCGTAGCAAGACAGGCGCAGATTTTGCTATTGCCAGCCGCGATTACCAAATCAAGCAGCTTCAGGAATTAATCGAAGCAAAGGATGTTCACATCAGAAACATCGAGGCTGTAAATGCTGAGCTTCGTACAATTTATGAGAATACAGTTAATACTAGAGGCTACAAGACACTTGAAAATATCCGCGCATTCAAATCATTTTTGACAGGCAAGGATACTCCTGCTCGCCAGGCAAAGCGTGCAGCAAAAGAAGAGGCAAAGCGTGTCAAGGCAGCTGCCAAGGAAGCAAAGCGCCGCGCTGCCCAAGGAGAGCCACAGCCATCGGTGGCAGTGCATCTTCATCTTTTCTATGTAGATTTATTGCCAGAGTTTGTTAGCTATTTTGCAAACATCCCATTCAAGTTTGATTTATATATTTCATGCCAGGAGGATGCAGATGTAAATGCAATCAAGACAGGTTTAAAGGAACTTAAGCAGGTTCAGAAAATCGATATCCGCAATCTTCCAAACAGAGGCCGCGACCTTGCACCCCTTTATGTAAAGTTTAGTCCAGAGATTTTAAATCACGACTATTTCCTTCACATCCATTCAAAGAAATCTTTGTATTCAGGTGAGGAAAAGGGCGGATGGAGACGATTCTCTCTTGAGTTACTTCTTGGTTCGCCAGACAAGATTAATCAGATTTTTGATTTATTTAAAAACAGCAATGCTGGTCTTATCTATCCTGATATTCAGGAGGAGGTTCCAACCATCGCTTATTCATGGTTGAAAAATGCAGGTATTGCAAAGGAACTTTTCGATGAGTTTGATTTAGGCGAGATGCCATCAGTATTCAACTACCCAGCAGGTTCATTCTTCTGGGCTAGAACAGATGCGCTTCGTCCACTATTTGAAAAGGGATACACATACGAGGATTTCCCAAGGGAGCAGGGGCAGACAGATGGCACATTTGCTCATGCCTTGGAGCGTATTCTTCCATTTGTTTCAAGAAAGCAGGGATATGATGATTTTATCCTTTATCTTGATTCAGAAGACACAGTCAAGAACAAGAGCCTTCGTCCATTTTACAACACCTTCAAGGTGGATAAAGAGCTTCTCGCAATGAAGCTTGGTGGATATGATGTGGTATCCTTCGATATTTTCGACACACTGATTACACGTACCATCTTCAAGCCGGATGATGTGTTCAATCTTATAAGCCGTATCATTCTTGAAAAATACGGCAAGAAAGTTGATTTCCTTAAGATTCGTAAGAATGCCGAGGCAGCTGCGACAGCACAGTTTGGTCCAATGACCACTTTGGACAAGATTTATGTGGAAGTAGCAAAGGATAGAACACTTGGCGATTTTGCTATGGATATTAAAAAGCTTGAGGTGGACATCGAAACACGCCTTTGCGTTCCTCGTAAGGATATGGTGGATGTGTTCAACGCAGTAAAATCCATGGGACGTCATGTTATCCTCGTCAGCGATATGTATCTGAACCGTGCACAGGTCGTTGGACTTCTTCACAAGTGCGGAATTGGTGGATATGACGAGCTCTTCATCTCGTGCGAAGTTGGAGCAAGAAAAGATGATGGCTCAATGTGGAATATGCTTTTGACAGGCATAAACCCTTCAACCTTTATCCACGTTGGAGACAACTTCTGTTCTGATTCACAAATCCTTATGGATAAGGGAGTGGCAAGCCATATTGTTCTCAATCCAATGGCTATGCTTGAACTTTCAGACTTCGATTATTTGAAAGAATACGCAAGCAAGAGTATTGCAAATTCACTTGTATTAGGCCAGGTTATCAACGGAGGAATTTTCAATTCTCCATTTGCCTTTGATGAAAAGGGTGGTCTTCATTTCAAGAATAACTACGACTTTGGTTATTCAACAATGGGGCCATTAATGGCAGGATTTGTTCAGTGGCTGGTTAATAAAAATGCCAGCGAAAAAGAAAGTCTGCTTCTATTGTCTCGAGAGGGATATATGCTTGAGCAGCTCATTAAAGAATACTGCAATCAAAAGGGTGAGGCTTTGCCAAACATCCATTACTTCCTTACATCAAGAAGAGCATGTGCAGTGCCTGCTCTTGAAAATGATGAGGATATTCGTGAGCTCCTTTCTCAGAAATATCAGGGAAGCTTCAGCAATCTTTTGAATGAAAGATTTGGCATTGAGCTTCACGAGGATGATGAGGATAAGCAGTTCGATTACGAGACAGATACAGACGAGCTTATGAAGGCTATTCAGCCATACAAAGAAGAAATCTTTGAGAGAAGCAAAACTGAAAAGAATGCATACATGAACTATGCCAGTGAATTCCTTGCAACATCTTCGGATTTGGCTGTTGTGGATGTGGGATTCTCAGGTACAATTCAGTACTTCTTGATGAAGCTTACAGGCAGAGATATCGCAGGCCATTACTTGGCACTACATTCTAACAAGCCTGAGAGAATCGGTGGAAGAGCAGATGCTATCTACACCATCACTGATCCAAAGGATATTCCAAACAGCAAGCTTCTTAAATATCAGCTGTTTTTGGAGAGTGCTTTGTCAGCACCATTTGGCCAGCTTATTAATTTCACAATGGAAAATGGCGTACCTACTCCTCATTTCAAGGATGATGATTACGTCAGCGACGATGTAAAAATGCTTCAGTCCGGTATTTTGGATTATGTAAAACAGTATGCAAGCGCCAGCCGAAATCTGTCAGATGGTCTTTTAGCTGATGCAAAACTTGTAGAAGATTTATTCTATGATATAATTGCAGACGGTACGTTAACAGATGAGATTGTATCCACACTTACAGTTGAGGATGGATACAGCCGTGGTGGCGTCCAAAAATTTGATGTAAAAACTGGTGGATGGGTTGTAAAATAATCACCGCCAAATAATTTACTTAGAAGGATATATATTTTGAGAGATACTTTTAATGTGGTATTCATCAGATATCACCTATTAAAGAAAAATACATTATTATTCCAGGGCTTTTATCCATTTGATAATCCAAAGGGATACAGCCTTGTTTGTGAGATGAATGGCAAGCCATATGATTTGGATTTGACCATCAACGAAGGCAATGAAGTTCGTCGTAGATACATTGCCGCTCACAAAAGTGTTTCCAAGGAATACGTTGGTGAGATTAACTTGCCAGAGGATTTGCGCCAGGTAAAGAGCCTTAAGCTTATCTGTGTTCTTGGAGAAGCAGGAGATAAAAATCAGGTTCGTTCAGTGGTTTACAAGGCCAATGGCAAGGATTTGATTAAGCTTAAAAAAGAGTACGAATACAATCTTGAGCGTGCAGCAGTTACAGACGACAAGATTCAGATTCTTGGTTGGGCAATCGGAAATGTTCCAGAGGAGTTCCATCTTTATGATGGCGATAAAGAAATTCCTATCTCAGTTAAGCGTATGTTCAGAAAAGATGTTTATGGAGTTTATCCTGAGCTTACTGAGAAATGTGATTCTGGTCTTGAGATTGTTTTTGACAAGGGCGATTATAAAAAGCTTCGTATGACAATCACTGCAAACGGTCAGGTTTACGATTGCAAGGTTGATACAGAGCACGTTCTTACTGGAGGCAACCTTCTTCCAAAGAAGACACTCTGGGAGCGTATCGAGCTTTACCGTCAGGACAACGGCCTTGGAGCTACTATCAAGCATGCCATCGATAAGCTGAAGGATGCAGATGCTCCAAAGTACACATACATGGATTTCCTTACAAGCTTTGGTCCTACAGAGGTAGAGCTTCAGCGTCAGCGTGATGAAAAGTTCGAATACAATCCATTGATGAGCATTGTTATTCCAATATATCAGACTCCTGAGAAATTCCTTGTGGAGCTCATCGATTCAATCGTTGCACAGACATATCCAAACTGGGAGCTTTGTCTTGCAGATGGAAGTGCTGATGAAACATTGGGACAGTTTATCAATAAAAAATACGGTTCTGACAGCAGAATTAAATACACTCACCTGAACGACAATCTTGGTATTTCAGAGAATACTAATGCAGCCATTGCACTTGCAACTGGTGACTACATCGTTCTTTCTGATCACGATGATACACTTGCTCCAAATGCAATGTACGAGTGTGTTGCTGCAATCAATAAGGACCGCAGCATAGATGTTATCTACACTGACGAGGATAAAATCTCAATGGATTCTAAGGAATACTTTGAGCCAGTCTTCAAGCCGGATTTCAATCTTGACTTACTTTGTTCAGTAAATTACATCTGCCATCTTTTCATCTTCAAGCGTAGCTTGTATGACACAGTTGGCGGATTTAATAAAGAGTACGATGGAGCTCAGGATCACGATTTGATTTTGAGATATTGCGAGGCTGCAAAGAACATCCATCATGTGCCAAAGGCACTTTATCACTGGCGTAGTCATGCAGCATCTACAGCCATGAGTGCAGAAAGCAAGCTCTATGCTTTCGATGCTGGCTGCAAGGCTGTTCAGGCTCACTACGACAGAATGGGCATCCCAGCAAAGGTTGAGCAGGATACTTTCTACGGCACATACCGCACAGTTTACAACTGGGGCAAGGAGCCACTTGTTTCTATCATCATTCCAAACAAGGATCACACAGATGATTTGGACAAGTGTATCAAATCAATCGACGCCCGCAGCTCATACAAAAATATTGAGTTCATCATTGTAGAAAACAATTCTACAGAGCCAGAAACTTTCGAATATTACAAGAGCATCGAGAATCGTCCTGATGTTAAAATCGTTCGCTACGAAACACCAGGCTTCAACTTCTCTGCAATCAACAACTGCGGTGCCAAGGCAGCCAGCGGTGAGATGTATTTGCTTTTAAATAATGATACTGAAATAATCAATGAAAACTGCATCAAGGAAATGGTAGATGTTTGTCTTCGTCCTGATGTTGGTATATGTGGTTCACTCCTTTACTATCCTGACAACACAGTGCAGCATGCCGGTGTTGTTATGGGAATCGGCGGTATCGCTGGTCACACATTTGTTGGCCTTGAAAGAAGCGAGCCAGGATACATGTTCCGTGCAGTAACTACTCAGGACTTATCTGCAGTTACAGCAGCCTGCCTGATGGTACGCAAGGACGTATTTGAAGAGGTAGGCGGTCTTACTGAAGAATTGGCAGTTGCCTTTAATGATGTAGACTTCTGTATGAAGGTTCGCGATAAAGGATACTTAGTAGTTTATAATCCTCACGCAGAGCTTTATCACTACGAGTCAAAATCTCGTGGATACGAAGATACAGGCGAGAAGGTTGCTCGTTTCAAT
This sequence comes from Pseudobutyrivibrio sp. JW11, assembly GCF_900115355.1. Lineage (NCBI taxonomy): Bacteria > Bacillati > Bacillota > Clostridia > Lachnospirales > Lachnospiraceae > Pseudobutyrivibrio > Pseudobutyrivibrio sp. JW11. Next base: position 102,272 of record NZ_FOWB01000001.1, read on the forward strand.
TCAGAAGTAGAAAAGCTTGAAAAGCTTTGGCCTGATATTTTAGAAAAAGGCGATCCATATTACAATCCAAATCTTTCGATCTTGGATGGTTGGTATCGTTTGAAGGAAGAATAGGAGAAAGTGATGAATAGAAAAATTGCAGTAGCTGGTACAGGTTATGTTGGACTTTCAATAGCTACACTTTTGGCGCAGCACAATCACGTAACAGCAGTTGATGTTATTCCAGAAAAGGTTGAATTAATTAACAACAGAAAGTCTCCAATCGTTGATCCAGAGATTGAAGATTATCTTGCAAACAAGGAGCTTGATTTAACAGCTACTCTCGATGGAGAGGCTGCATACAAGGATGCGGAATTCGTAGTTATCGCAACACCTACAAACTACGACAGCACAAAGGATTACTTCGATACATCTGCAGTTGAAGCAGTTATTGAGCTTGTAAAAAAAGTAAATCCTAATGCATTCATGGTTATCAAATCTACTATCCCTGTAGGTTACACAAAGCGTATCCGTGAAAAGATGGAATCTGACAAAATCTTATTCAGCCCAGAGTTCCTTCGTGAATCTCGTGCTTTATACGACAACCTTTATCCAAGCCGTATCATCGTTGGTACAGATGAAAATGATGCTGAGCTTACAAAGGCTGCTCATGAGTTTGCAGCACTTCTTCAGGAAGGTGCAATCAAAGAAAATATCGATACCCTCGTTATGGGATTTACAGAGGCAGAGGCTGTAAAGCTTTTCGCCAACACATACCTTGCTCTTCGCGTTAGCTACTTCAACGAGCTTGATACATACGCAGAGACAAAGGGCCTTGATACACAGGCTATCATCAAGGGAGTTTGCCTTGACCCTCGTATCACAGACCAGTACAATAACCCATCATTCGGTTACGGCGGATACTGCTTACCAAAGGATACAAAGCAGCTTCTTGCAAACTACAACGATGTTCCACAGGAGCTTATCCGTGCAATTGTAGAATCAAACCGCACACGTAAGGATTTCATTGCTGACCAGGTTCTCAAAAAGGCTGGCTACTACGGCTACGAAGAGTCCAACCAGTACAGCAAGGAAGCAGAAAAGGAAGTTACAATCGGCGTTTACCGCCTTACAATGAAGTCTAACTCAGACAACTTCCGTCAGTCATCAATCCAGGGCGTTATGAAGCGTGTAAAAGCCAAGGGCGCCACTGTAGTCATCTACGAGCCAACCCTCGAAGACGGCACAACATTCTTCGGCTCAAAGGTCGTTAACGACCTCTCAAAGTTCAAGGCTATGAGCGACGCAATCATTGCAAACCGCTACGACACATGCCTCGACGACGTAAAAGACAAAGTATACACCAGAGACGTGTTCTCTAGAGATTAATAAACGAACAAGAAACGGACGCCTAGTGGCGTCCGTTTCCGCTATCGTAGAGTTTTTGGATTTCTGGTGGGAGCTTGTCGGGGAGCATGGCATTGATGCGGTCTTCGCTGCCGTCTGCGATGGCTTGGTCGTAGTACCAGCATTTGTATTTAAGCATATCTAGGGTCTTTTGAAGGTTGGCGATTTCGGCTTCCACTGCATCACGGCGGGCTTCAAAAAGAGCTTTTCTGTCGGCGTAGGTTTCGGCACCCTTGGTGGTCATTTCCATAAACTGCTTGATTTCTCTTATTTCTAAGCCGGAGCTTTTTAGGCATTCGATGATGTGGAGAGCTCCAATTTCTCTATCTGAAAATTTCCTGATTCCAGATTGGCGTTCCATGTTAGGAAAGAAACCTTCTTTGTCGTAGTATCTAAGTGTGGATACAGGTATATTAAACATTTCTGAAACTTGTCCAATTGAGTACATAGATATTCCTCCAAAATTTTTAAAAATTAAAGCTCGACCTAAAGTTAACTTTAGGTATTAACATACAACCATCGTATCACGATTTTGAAATAAATTCAATTTATAATAGTAAATGGAGGTATTTAAAATGATTAAGGTTGAGAGTTTAAATTTAGTAACAGATTGGGACAAAACATTTCCAAAGAGCGATAAGGTTGACCATGAGAAAGTTACATTTGTAAACCGCTATGGCATCACTCTTACAGCAGATATGTATGTACCTAAGAATTCTGAGGGCAAACTTCCAGCAATTGCAGTATCTGGCCCATTTGGTGCTGTAAAGGAACAATGTTCAGGCTTGTATGCTCAGACTATGGCAGAAAGAGGTTTCCTCACTATTGCATTTGATCCATCATTCACAGGTGAGTCTGGTGGAAATGTTAGATACATGGCATCTCCTGATATTAATACAGAGGATTTCATGGCTGCAGTAGATTTCCTTTCATTAAATGAAAAGGTAGATCCTGATAGAATCGGCATCATAGGTATCTGTGGTTGGGGCGGTATGGCTCTTAATACAGCAGCTCTTGATACAAGAATTAAAGCAACTGTAGCCGCTACTATGTACGACATGACAAGAGTTAATGCAAATGGCTACTTCGATTCTGAGGATAATGAAGAAGCTAGATATCAGAAGAAAGCTGCTATGTGTGCACAGCGTTTGGAGGATTTGAAAGCAGGAGAGTATAAGCTTGGCGGCGGAGTTGTTGATCCACTTCCTGAGGATGCCCCATTCTTTGTTAAGGATTACTATGATTACTACAAGACTGACAGAGGATATCATAAGCGTAGCCTTAATTCTAATGGTGGATGGAATGTGATTGGATGTGAATCATTCATGAATCAGCCAATATTAAAGTATACAAATGAAATCAGAAGCGCTGTTCTAATTATACATGGAGAAAAGGCTCATTCCCTTTACTTCGGCAAGGATGCTTATGAGAACATGACAAAAGACAGTAAATATACTGCAAACAAAGAGCTTATGATTATTCAAAATGCAAGCCATACAGATCTTTACGATGGTGGTGATAGCAATTATATTCCATTTGATAAGCTTCAGAGCTTCTTTGAGGAAAATTTGAAGTAATTATAATATTGACATTTGGGAATACAAGCCGTACTCTATTAGTCGCCTAGTTAATTAAAACAAGGATTAATATTATAGGGTAGGTAAAAAATATGAATGTTAAATCCGTAATCAAAGAACTTTTCATTCTTACAATTGCCATAATAATTATAGGTGCGGCGGTATTCTTTTTTCTTATGCCAAGCCATGCAGCAGTTAGTAGTATTTCAGGCTTTGCCATTGTGTTAACCAATTTCATACCATTTTCAGTTTCACAAATCACCATGGTTTTGAATGTGGTATTGCTCATAATTGGCTTTATCACTTGCGGACCAGAGTTTGGCTATAAGACAGTCTATACATCAATTCTGCTTCCTGTTGTAATTGGTGTATTTGAAAAATTGCTTCCAGGCTATACATCTCTTACAGACGATGCTACTCTCGATGTTGTTTGCTACATCTTTGTAGTTAGTATCGGTAGTGCGATTTTGTTCAATAGAAATGCGTCATCAGGTGGATTAGATATTATTGGAAAGATTTTAAATAAGTATTTCCGTATCGATATTGGAAAAGCTATGTCTATTGCGGGACTATGCATAGCATTGTCTTCGGCACTTGCTTATGATTCAAAGACAGTTGTTTTAAGTATACTTGGAACATATTTGAATGGAATGGTGCTTGATCATTTTATATTTGACCAGAAATTAAAAAGACGTGTATGTATAGTTTCACCATATGAAGCTCAAATTAGAGATTACATTCTAAATGAGCTTCACAGTGGTGCCAGCGTTTACAAGGTAACAGGAGCTTACAGAATGGAAGAGCACAATGAGATTATCACTATTGTTGATAAAGGCGAATTCCAAAAGCTCATGGCCTATATAGATAAGGTAGACCCAAAAGCATTCGTTACTGTTTATAAAGTTAGCGATATGCAATATCAATCAAAAAGTATGCCGGAAAGGGTGTTTTAGTCGTCATTGCGACTTACCCTGCTTACAATCAAAACTAATCTAAGTAGTTGAAGGATAGTAGTAAATAAAGCTGCCACATAGGTAAGTGTTGCTGCCTTCAACACTTTTTTTGCACCTCTATGCTCATCCTCTTCTAATAATCTATCCTCATCGAGAATTCTAAGTGCACGCGCACTAGCATCAAATTCCACTGGAAGAGTAATCAACTGAAAAATAACTACAAATGAAAAAAGGTAAACACCAAGCTCTGCAATTGTAGAGTACCCTAGTAAAAGACCGATGAGAATAATTGGCCATGAAACTTTTGAACCAATATTCGCTAGAGGTACAGAAAGAGCGCGAAGTTTAAGTGGTGCGTATGACTCTTTATGTTGAATGGCATGACCGCATTCGTGAGCGGCTACACCGATTGCAGCGACACTTGTCTGCCCGTAGGTTGCATCGGAAAGACGAAGTACTTTTTCATTTGGTGAATAATGATCAGTCAGATTTCCTCTTATCCGTTCTATTTTTACATCATAGATACCAGCGGAGTGAAGTATATGTTCTGCCACTTGATTAGATGTAAGTCCTCGATAATTTCTAATTCTATTGTACTTGCTAAATGTGCCCTGAACATTCATAGATGCAAGAGCACTGATAGCAGCACCTATCAATACAAGAATAAGTGTTGGATCTATGCCATAACCGTATCCATATCCGTAGTACATTATTATTCCTCCTATAAATAATCTTTTTATTAGTATAAATCTATCCACTGATTTTTACTAATTAAAAAGTCTAAAAAGATTATTAATTTAAAGGATGTCAGGAAAAAGCAAGGCTTTTGGTTGTCAAAATTGACATAGTGTCAGCAAGATGGTATAGTATAGATAATTGACATGGTGTCATCGGATCGGAGGGGTTTTATGAGCATAGCAGTAAATCTTAGATATAAAGGTGAAAATGGGGCAGCAAAGAAATTTGCTGAGGAAATGATAAGCAGTGGTACTGTTCAGAAAATCAGGGAAGAGGCAGGCAATCTTCGCTATGAATATTACACTTCATTCGATGACCCTGAAACAGTATTATTGATAGATAGCTGGGAGAACCAGGAAGCAATTGATGTACATCATGCATCGCCTATGATGGCTAAAATTGCAGAGCTTAGAGAGAAATATGATTTGCATATGACAGTGGAGCGTTTTACTTCAGATGCGCTTCCTGAGCAGGATCAGTCATTTATTAGAAAGTAGTGGTGGCCAAATGGCAGTTGAATTAAAAGAAACTATTGATAAACGTAGAGAAGAAATAATGGATGCTTGCGAAAAGCTTTATGAAACAAAAGGCTTTCATAGTATCACAATAAAGGATATCAGCACAGAGACCAGCTTTTCTCGTCCATCCATCTATAATTATTTCCAAACCAAGGAAGAGATTTTCTTAGGGATTCTCACTAGGGAATATTCAAAATGGAACGAAGCCTTGAAGAAAATTATTGATGGCGGCAAGAAGCTTGATGCAGATAATTTGGCTAAGGCCATTGCAAAGACAATGGAGGATAGAAAAACACTTCTAAAGATATCTGCAATGAACCTCTATGAGATTGAGGATAATAGTAGATTAGAATTATTGGCAGAGTTTAAAAGTGCTTTCAAGGAATCTGTAGATATTTTCGAAGAGTGCCTGGCAAAAAATTTAGAGGGGATTGATAAGAAAAAATGCGAGCAGATTAGATATGCATTCTTCCCTTACATGTATGGCATCTATCCTTATGTTTACCCTACGGACAAGCAGATGGAGGCTATGGATCAGGTAAAGCTGTCATATGCAAAGACTACCATCTACAACATGTCATACGAATTTTTGAAATTGATTCTTGAATAAAGAATAAACTAAAATAAAAAATATAAAATGATTTATAGGAGGGTATCTATGGCATCAAAAGTTTATTTTATTAAGGATGTTACAGCTGAGGCTGTAGTAAAAATGTACGATAAGCTTGGAATCACATTACCAGGTAAGGTTGCCGTAAAGGTGCATTCTGGTGAGGAAGGTAATCAGAATTATCTGAAGCCTGAATTCTGGAAACCGATGGTAGAACATGTGAACGGCACCATTGTAGAGTGCAACACAGCCTACGAAGGTGAAAGAAACTACACAGATAAGCATATCAAATTATTAAAGAGACATGGCTGGAATGAGTTTTTTGATGTTGATTTGATGGATGCTGAAGGACCAGATATCGAAATTCCAATCAAAAACGGTACCCATCTTAAGACTGATATAATGGGAAAGAACTTCATTAATTACGATTCTATGCTTGTTCTTTCGCATTTTAAGGGCCATCCAATGGGAGGCTACGGCGGAGCATTAAAGCAGCTTTCAATCGGCTGCGCTTCATGTGCAGGAAAGGTGCAGATACACTCAGCTGGTAAATACAATAAAGCAAGTGAACAGGATGTGGTTTGGAATGATTTGCCAGAGCAGAACGCATTCCTTGAAAGTATGGCAGAGGCGGCATCAGCAGTTGTTGATCACTTTGGCAAGAACATTGCATTTATCAATGTTATGGCAAATATGTCAGTAGACTGTGACTGTTGTGCAGTAGCTGAGGACCCATGCCTTAAGGATATCGGTATCCTTGCAAGCATGGATCCGGTTGCAATCGATAGAGCTTGCCTTGATTTGGTATACGCTTCAAAGGATGTTGGACGTGACCACTTCCTTGAGAGAGTTACATCCAGAAATGGCGAGCACACACCTGCTACAGCTGCAAAGCTTGGCGTAGGAAGTCTTGAATATGAATTAATTGAATTATAGGATATAGGATATAGGGAGGCTGATTAATCAGCCTCTTTTTATTTTTGATAAAGCACTCTGATGATGATAAAATATATAAATATTTAGTGATTAAAGAAAGGTTATTATGAACGAAGCAATTGTTACATTAAAAAAAGGCGAGGGCCGCACAATTAAGGCTGGCGGTGCCTGGATATTTGATAATGAGATAGACTCAGTTATGGGATCTTTTGAGAATGGAGATATAGTTGTTGTCCATGATTTCGATGGATACATGATGGGACGAGGTTTCATCAACACTAATTCCAAGATTCGTGTCCGCATGATGACACGTAAAAAGGACCAGATAATTGATGATGAATTCATCAAAATGAGAGTGCAGAATGCCTGGGATTATCGTAAAAACGTATTACTTGAGAAGGATTTGAACTGCTGTAGAGTAATCTTCGGAGAGGCTGATTTCCTTCCAGGTCTTGTTATCGATAAGTACGATGATGTGCTTGTTGTGGAATCACTTGCACTTGGCATAGATAAGTTTAAGCTACAGATTGTAGATTACCTTAAAGAGGCAATGGCTGCGGACGGATTTAGCGTGCGCGGCGTTTATGAGCGTAGTGATGCAGCAGTCCGCAAGAAAGAAGGCTTAGCGCCATATAAGGGATTTATCGGAGACGAGTTCGATACAAATGTAGAAATCGTCGAGAATGGTGTTCACTACATGGTAGATGTAGTAAATGGCCAGAAGACAGGTTTCTTCCTTGATCAGAAATATAATCGTCTAGCTATTCAGCGCCTTTGCAAAGGCAAGAAAGTATTAGACTGCTTTACACACATGGGCACATTTGCTCTTAATGCTGGAATCGCAGGAGCAGCAGATGTAACAGGTCTTGATATTTCAGAGTTCGCAGTATCTCAGGCTACAGCAAACGCAAAGCTCAACGGTTTGGATTCAACTGTCAAATTCCGTCAGGCTAATGTTTTGGATGAACTTCCAAAGCTTGCAGAAGCTGGGGAAAAATATGATGTTGTAATCCTCGACCCACCTGCCTTCACAAAGTCGCGCGAGGCTACAAAGAATGCAATGAAGGGCTATCGTGAAATCAACATGAAGGGCCTTAAGCTTGTTAAGGACGGCGGCTACCTTGCTACATGTTCTTGCTCTCATTTCATGACTCAGGAACTCTTCGTAAAGGTAATTGGCCAGGCTGCACAGGCTGCCCACAAGCGCCTTCGCCAGGTAGAATTCCGTACACAGGCTCCAGACCATCCAATCCTCTGGGCCGCTGACGAAAGCTACTACCTCAAGTTCTTAGTGTTCCAGGTTGTTGACGAGAAATAAAGAGTAAAAGGGACTCTTGTTATGAAGAAAGAAATATTAACAGTAAACGTAAAACTTACAAAGTTTGATGAAGTGAAAGGTCAAAGTGGAGAAGCACTGATGATTCACTTTGATGGAGATGCTACCGGAGAATACTTCAACGGAATTATTCTTCCAGGCGGTGTGGACACCCAAAGGGAAATGAAAGGTAGTCCCAGAGTTTTATCAGCTAGATATATTCTTGAAGGAAAGGATTTCAAGGGTAATGCATGTAAAATCTTTGTAGAGAACAATGGCTCATTTGATGAAAATGGAAATATTGTTACTCATCCAACTATTCTTACGGATAGCGCCGATTTAGGTTTTTTGGAGACTGCTGACATCACTGGAACGATATCGGATATTCCTGGTGGAGTACAGATACATTTGTGGATGGAAGAGTAAGCAAAAGTTTTATATTAAAGAGGCTGATATGGCAAAAAAGATTGTGATTGCAGTTGTTGGTTTGTTACTTTGCGGGGCAATGGTTTGTATGGTGAGTTGTAAGCAAAATGAAACAGTTTCCCAAGAGCCGGCAAAAGAAACGGAAAGTGCTGAAACAGTACCATCAGAAGATGAAATAATAGAAGATGATGTTGTTTCAACAGATGAAACAGACGAAGAAGATGATGAGGTTACTAATCAGGGAGAAACAAAAATGACTACCACAAATGTAAAAGACACAGAGAACTTTTATGGAATAGAATTCACAGAGGATAGCGAGATCTTTGCACGAATCAAAGGAAAATCCTACAAGGATGACTGCACAATTCCAGTATCGGATTTACGATACCTTCACGTGCTCCACGTAGGCTTTGATGGACAGACTCACGAGGGCGAAATCATCTGCAACAAATCTATAGCAGAAGACCTCCTTGAAATTTTCGAAGCTTTATATGAGGCGGAATATCCAATCGAAAAAATAAAGCTTGTAGACGAATACAATGCAGAGGATGAAGCCTCAATGGCTGACAACAACTCCTCATGCTTTAATTTCAGATTCATCAGCCATACCACAAAGGTTTCAAACCATGGTGCAGGCCTAGCTATCGACATCAACCCTTTGTACAACCCATACGTTAAAACCGTGGACGGCGCCCTCAGCATCGAACCAGCCAACGGAGCACCATACGTAGATCGCAGCGCCGACTTCCCATACAAAATCGACGAAACGGACCTGGCCTACCAGCTCTTCACAGCCCACGGCTTCACCTGGGGCGGCGCCTGGACCTCCTCCAAAGACTACCAGCACTTCGAAAAAGCAGACTAGGTGGCCCTACTCAACCTATCGAGTCGCCCAGCTATTAAGGAGTGTGAGGGACAGCCAGCCTTGCAGGTTGATGCGATTTCACAAGGATTATAGATTACCTTGGTGTAATAAGGGAGCAAGAAGCGTGTGTCCTTTAATTGGTTTTGCAATTTGACGCCGCTGTATGTAAAGCACAGACACGTAGTTTTACAAATTGTTTTCATACAAGGCTTAGGATAATTGCGTTCATATTACATTTGCTAAGTAGAACATAAAAAGAGATATTTGTATGTAAGAGCACCGTGGCACATTCAACATCGTGTTTCAAGTGACCACTGCTGCCGCCGTCCTAGCGGCAGCTGCTCATACATATCAAATATCTCTTTTTGTTCTACTAAGCGCATTCCAAAATCACGCAATTAACCCTAAGTCTTGCTATGAAAACTTATATATAGTTTATGCTGTCTGTGTATTACATACAGTGGCAACTAAATTGCAAAGAATTTAAAGAACACACGCAATCAGACTTGCGACACATTACACCTAGGTAATCATAATCCGAAGTGATGCATCAACCTGCAAGGCTGGCTGTCCCTCCACCCATAATAGCTGGGCGACGTCTATATATACGGGGCCACCTAGGCTGCATAGTGCAGCAGGAAGAATGGTAGGCTTCCGTAGTACATGAGGAAGGCAAAGGCCAGTGCCAGGATGTAGATTAGTGTGTTGTACAGGAGGCGGCGTCGGTAGGTTGGGAAGTCGCCGGAGATTGTGGTGACGCCGGTGCTTGGTTCGAATCCGTTGTCTGCGTGCATGCCAAGGAATAGTAGGGCTACGGCCAGTGCGAAGATTGGCATGAATGGCATGTAGTAGCGTGATGCGAAGCCTCCAAGGTAGCCACGGCTTTGGAATGAGCCGTAGGCGCTTTTAAACTGGTAGAGGAATGTTACTATCAGTGAAATCCATCCTGCGATGACTGGTAGGCTGAGCTTGCCAGCACATTTCTTTACAGCAGGTGTGAATACAAGTGCTGGGATTACCCAGAGGATTTCGTATGGTATGGCTGTGAGGCTGTATATGTAGGTTTTTGTGAAACGGTATACAGATTCAATTCCGGACCATGATAGGAAGAATCGCTCCATGTAGTAGGAAATGTATTGGGCGAAGTCGTAGGTGCGACGCTCTGATTCGGCAACGTAGTATATCGTATTTTCGAAGTATTCCTTTGAGGAGATAAGCTCCAATGAAGGATGTAATGTGCCATAGCGCGAGTAAATGATTCCGTAGTATGCGATTGCTATGACGTATATTGGCAATGATATGAAGAAGGCCTTGCAGATAAGTGGTGCGAGGCTTTTTTCTTTTATCATGGTTGCGATAAGTACGATAAGTGCCATTACGATGCAAAGTATGGCAGCTGTGAGCTTTGTCAAAAGTGATGCTGTGATGCCAAGTGCTACTAAAACATAAGTTAGTATGTTGCGTTTGCCTTCACTAAATCTTATCAATCCAAGGATGCAAAGTGCTGCAGTTGTAAGTGTAAGTGCATCGTTTGTTACAGCACAAAGCTCGTAGGAAAGCATTGGTATTGATGATACAGTCATTGCGTACACAAGATGAAGCCATGGCATATCCTTTGATAATCTGGAGTATCCGATGTAGAAGAATAGCAAAAGTCCAATGATGCTGATGCCTAAGCTGAAGTATCGAAGCTGCATTTTTTGGATGGTAATAACTACATCTGATTCTGTAGGAGAAAAGCCACCAGCAAGACGCATGATGTGATAATAAAGAGGTGGGTGGCAAAGATAGTTAACAAGATCTTCCATGTATGCATAGTTTGGAGTTTCCGACCACTTCATAACAACACTGCTAAAGATGTGCATGTCTTCGAAATGAGGAATTATCTCACCTGTGCTTTCCAGGTAATAAACATATGCAATGTGGGCTGATTCATCTGGTGATGTGTCAGGCACATAGTTGGCGTAAAAGACGCCTGCGCTTGCAGTGAATACCAAACAGAACAGGTATATAAAAGCTATAAATGCCTTTCTGCCTTTTACGTTGATTGCAAAATAAAAGGCAGCAATAGCTAATATAAAAAACACTGCAATTAAAATGTAAGCTACTAATTTCATTATTTCTTAACTCCACTCAATTTACTTGAAATCTTATTAATAACTGATTTTGCATTCTCAATGAAGAATGAATCAGCAAGTATAAGCAAAAGAATAAAATATACTGCGGCTCCGCTGACAATCATGATAAATGTTGCGATGATTGTGTTTGGCAGGAGACGACTTTCTACTATAAGTAATAGTAACATCATAGCTGCAGAGAATAAATACTTTGGTATTGGCGCTATGATGCGCATGATTTCCAGCTCTTTTCTAATGACGAATAGCTGGATGATAGCTATTGATGCTTCGGCGATGACAGAAGCGATTGCAGCTCCGTAGGAGCTAAGCTTTGGTATTAACATCAGGTTGAAGCAGAAGTTGATAACTGCTCCGTAAAGCACTGTCTTTGTGTATAAGTTTTCCCTTTTTGTAGGAACTAAATATTGGATGCCTGTTACATTGTTGATTGAGATGGCAACAGTGATAGCTGAAACAATCTTTAAAAGCACGATTACCTTTTCATAGCCTGGGCCGTAGAACCAAGGAATGAAATTGTCGGCAATTCCGAATAATCCAAACATGAGAGGAAGGCCTAAAAACCATGCAAATCTGTAGGCCTTGTACATGGCATTTCTAATGGCATCCTTGTTGCCTTCTTCAAAATATCTGCCAATGCGAGGTACCATAACTGTAGACATTGATGTGACAAGTACCAGCACCATTTTTGTGATTCGCATAGCCTGTTCATAGTATCCGTTTTCAGTACTGCCACCGTTGATGAGGCGAATCATAATCTTGTCTAGATACTGATATATTTGAACTGCAATAGTTGGCAAAAACAATCCAAGAATCACATGTGTATCAGCAAATGGTGTAAGCTCGGATTTTGAAATCCTTGTAAGATATTTTGGAAGATAAGCCCAAAGTGAAACGTGGCCTGCCATGGTGATGATGGCAGTGGCTGCAGTGTAAAGGGCCAGGTCCTTTTCGTCTTTTATAAGGGTGAAAACCATTGCCAGGTTTATTAATCTAAAGATAGCATTACGTCCAACTATTTTGCCAAACTCCTCAAGGCCTTGGAAGAACCATGATGTATCACAGGCAACATTGATTATTTCGATGAACTGAATGATGTAAATAATCATCCATTCTGGTCTTAGGGCAAAAACAAAGATGCCGTAGATTAAAAGGAATATTGCAGTAGAGGTACATCTGAAAATTACTGTGTTCCAAAATACCACCGAGCGTCTGTGGGCATCAGCCTGCACATATGAAATCTCACGCTGACCATAAGTTGATGTACCAAGGGTGGCAAAAATAATGAAAAATGCAGCAATGGCAGTTACGTAAGAAAAAACACCGATGCCATCTACGCCCAGCACTCTGGAAATGTAAGGGGCAGTCAGAAGCGGTGTGATAATAACCAGTAACTGATATGCTACATTATATATATAATTCTTTTTTACGTTTTTTTCTTTCATTAAAATATAGTCCTAAAGGTATTATAGTTTTCCAAGTAGTAGAATTAGTCGAAGCATAACTTCTCCTGAAAAACTTCTGCGAAGATGCTTTGGGTAAAATGTCTTTTTGAAAATCTTACTTGAATTGAAAGTATCCAAAAATCTTTTTGTCTCAGTATCAACCTGGCTGTAAAACAATTCAGAAAAGCATTTTAACATCTGCCTTGTTCGAGGACAGAAATCACCATTTAAAACCTTATCCACTCTCCATTTAATCTTTTTGATGATACCAAGATTTGTGGATGATACTGCGTCACTGTGACGTCGATATTTGGCTAAAGGCTTTTCACTGTAAATGATTTGTCCATTTAACCCAAGAGCAATTAAAGTGACCCACTTATCATGATAATAAATATCTTTGGAGTAATTGTTATCAAATGAAAGCTCAGCAAGCTTTCTGTTTATCATCATAGTAAATCCTGGAAAGACGCCTTCGAAGAAAAGATTCTCGAAGGTGACTCCTGTCATAGGATTAGTTTCGTTGAAAGTGCCGGTCACAATTAAGGTGTCGTCACAAATATAGTAATTAGAAGCAAAAAGAATAGGTGTATCTGAGCTAGCCTTTTCAAAATAAGACAAAGCTACTTCTAATTTATCCTCTTCCCAATAATCGTCTTGATCGCAAAAAGCAAAATAAGAAGCATCACTATTTGTAAGAGCATATTTGGCGATAGTGCTAAAGCTTTCTCCGAATCCTAAATTTGTATTTGTATCTTCTGAAACATCGTTGATGACAACAATTCGTGAATCTGTAGAAGCTAAATTATGAATGATGTTTAAAGTGTCATCACTAGAACCGTCATCTCGAATATATAAAACAAAGTCTGAAAAAGTCTGTTTCAGTATGCTTTGTATTTGTTCAGTAATATATTTTTGCCCATTGTAAGTGGACAATAAAACTGAAATGGTTGCCATAAAAGCGCGCCTTTCACATGTAATTAAATATAAACTATTCTAAAACAATACCCTAGGCAATGCAAGGAATGTGCAAGTGTGGTATACTTATACAAACTGTGTTGTCAGGGATTATAATATGGAACAATTTAGTCAACTGGATTCCCTCATCAAAGGGAAGAAGGTTCTTTATATAACAACTAAAAATTTAGATTACATCAGAGTTTCCCAAGAGATTAATTATCTATCGCATTTGGCATCTCAGGTAGAAATAATCGGAAGCAAATCCTCTAGCTATCCAAAGCGTCTTGCATTTGTGTTTGCTAGCTTGCTCAAGCAATCCATGAAAGACATTGATATTGTATTTGTGGGATTTGCTCCTCAGCTTATTATGCCTTTTTTCTCTTGGAAGTTTAAAACAAAGACTGTCATCATCGACTTCTTTATTTCTGTATATGACACCATGGTGCTTGATAGAAAGAAGTTCAAAGAGGGCGGCTTTCTTTCGAAGTTCTGCCATCGCCTTGATGAAAGCACACTTAAAAAGGCGGATTACATAGTCTGCGATACAAAGGCACATGGTGAGTTTTTTGCAGATGAGCTTGGTGCTTGCAAGGAAAAGCTTAGGGTTCTATACCTTCAGGCTGATGCAAGCATCTATTATCCAAGGGATAAAAAGCCATCGGCTTCACAGAAAAAGGTCCTGTATTTTGGATCTATTTTAAATCTTCAGGGAGTGGATGTGATTTTAGATGCACTGAAGCACTTCAAGGATGATACAGATATTTCATTTGAAATAATTGGCCCAGTGCCATCAGCTATGGACAAACCAATCCAGAATAATATATCTTATATAAACTGGCTCAGTCAGCAGGAGTTGGCAGAGCATATCGCTCAGGCAGATTTATGCCTGGCAGGCCATTTTTCAGGAACCATCGATAAAGCTAAGAGGACAATTCCTGGAAAGGCATACATATATCAGGCTATGGGCAGGCCAATGATTCTTGGAGATGGCCCAGCCAACCACGAGCTGTTCACACCAGACAGCAGCCATATTTTTGTAAAAATGGGAGATTCTACAGCGTTAGCTGAAGCAATAAAAGATTTTTTCGATTATGAGTGAAATAAAAGAATATAAGCAACCTACTAACAAAATAGAAAAAGGATTACTTTATCTACAGCACTACGGTTTCAAAAAGACTGTAGCAAAGACAGTCAGAAAGCTTATGAAACACGACCAGGAGCACTACAGCTACAGACAGTTCCTGAAAGAAAATCCAATCACAAAAGAAGAATTAGACAAGCAAAAGCATACTGTTTTTAAATACAATCCAGTTATCAGTATCGTAATTCCGTTATATAACACAAAGGAAGAATTCCTTATAGAATTAATTCAGTCCTTCACAGCTCAGACATATCCACACTGGCAGCTTTGCCTTGGTGATGGCAGTCCAGAAGAGGGCTTGAAGGATATCATTCTCAAAGCTACCGATGGCACTTGGGATGAAAGAATCATCTATAAAAAACTAAGTGATAATACAGGTATTGCAGGCAATACAAACGCAGCAATGGAGCTTGCTACTGGAGACTATATCGGATTTACGGACCACGATGATCTTATCACTCCAGATGCAATGTTCTATATTGCAAAAGCTTTAAATGAAGATAATACAATCGAAGCTATTTATTCTGACGAAGATAAAATAGATATGGAGGGCAAGGAATACTTCCTTCCTCACTTCAAGTCAGATTTCAATATTGATTTGCTTTGCTCTCACAACTACATCACACATCTTTTTGTAGTTAGAGCAGATATTGTAAAAGAGAGCGGCGGAATTCTCTCTGAGTTTGATGGCGCACAGGATCATGATTTTGACCTTAGGGTTTTAGAAAAATGCACCAATATATACCACATTCCTAGAGTGCTTTACCACTGGAGATGTCATCCGGATTCAACTGCAGATCATCCAGAGGCAAAAATGTACGCCTATGAAAATGGTCGACGTGCAGTTGAAAATCACTACAAGCGTCTTGGAATACCAGCTCGCGTAGAGCTTGATACACACCTTGGCTATTACCGTACAATCTATCAGTGGCCAGATTCACCACTTCTTTCAATTGTGATTCCAAACATGAATCACGTAGAAGATTTAAAGGCATGCATCGATAGCATTGTGGAGAAAAATGATTATCCAAATGTGGAGTTCGTAATTGTAGAGAATAATTCTACAGAAGAATCAATCAGAAACTACTATACACAGCTTGAAAATAGAACAGATATTAAAGCGAAGGTTGTTGATTTTACAAAGGAACATCCAGATACAATGGGTGTGTTCAATTATTCTGCTCTTATGAATTATGGAGTTGCTCACGCTGATGGTGAGTACATCCTGATGCTCAACAACGACACTCGCATGATTAATGCTGACAGCATTTCAGAGATGATGGGATTCGTTCGCAGAAGTGATGTAGGTGCTGTTGGTGCAAGACTCTATTTTGGAAACAACACTGTACAGCATGCCGGCCTTGTACTTGGCCTTGGCGGAGTTGCCAACTCACAGTTCTTAGGAAGTGGCAGAGAGCAGGTTGGCTATTTCTACAGAAGCACTTGCGTTCAGGATTTGTCGGCTCTTACGGGAGCATGTTTGCTTACTAGCAAGTCAGATTTTGAATCAGTAGGCGGATTTGATGAAAGCCTTGCTGTTGCCTTCAACGACGTAGATTTTTGCTTGAAGCTTCGTGCCAAGAATTTACTGTGCGTTTACACTCCATTTTCAGAGTGGTATCATTTAGAGTCGGTGAGCCGAGGACTGGACCTTGAGGATGAGGGCAAAAAGGCTCGTATGGAATCAGAAACAGAGTACTTTATGTCAAAGTGGCAGTCAGTGCTTGATAAGGGAGATCCATACTACAACCCAAATCTATCACTCACCAAATTCGACTATTCATTTAGAAGTAAGGAGTAGCTATGAAATTAATCATTCAGATTCCATGCTACAACGAGGCAGAAACACTTGAGATAGCCTTAAATGATTTGCCTAAGCATATTGATGGAATCGATGAAATTGAATATTTAATTATAAATGACGGAAGTGCAGACAACACTGTAGAGGTTGCAAAAAGATGGGGCGTACATCACATCGTTAATCTCCGTCGTAACAAAGGTCTTGCTTATGGATTTATGGCAGGTATTGATGCTTGCCTTCGCCATGGGGCAGACATTATCGTAAATACGGATGCAGACAATCAATATGTTGCAGACGATATAGAACTTTTAGTTAGACCAATTTTAGAGGGGCGCTCAGATATTGTTATTGGTGCAAGACCAATTGATGAGACAGAGCATTTCTCACCACTGAAAAAGAAGTTACAACACTTCGGAAGCTGGGTGGTTCAAAAGGCCAGCAACACAGATATCCCTGATGCTCCTAGTGGATTTAGAGCATATTCAAGGGATGCAGCCATGAGGCTCAACGTTACAAACGATTATACATATACACTTGAGACTATTGTTCAAGCGGGGCGCAATAAAATCGCTCAGACCAGTGTGCCAATTCGTACTAATGGCGAGCTTAGACCATCACGACTGTTCAACAGTATGATGGGCTATGTTAAAAAGTCCATGGTTACAATTCTTAGGGCTTATTTAATGTATCAGCCTTTGAAGACATTCAGTCTTTTGGCTATAATACCATTTATTGTTGGATTAGGGGTTATCATCAGATATTTGGTATATGTTTCAATGGGTAATTCAGCAGGACATGTTCAGTCACTTATACTTGGCTGTACTCTTTTAATCATGGGATTCATTTCCCTAATGATTGCGCTCATTGGTGACCTTCTTGCAAAGAATCGTAAGATTCTGGAGGATATTGAGTACCATACAAGAAAGATGGATTACGATGGGGTGAATAATAAAGATGGATATAAAAAGGAGAATAACTTATAATGTTAAATAAGGAAAAAGCACTCGAGATACTGAGGGAGAATAATCAGGAACACGTTATGAATTTCTTCGACCAACTTCCTGAGGAAAACAAGACAGAGTTTCTTAATCAGATTGAAAATATTAATTGGCCAGACTTCAAGCTTATCGGTTCAAACGAAGCTGCAGCAAGAGGAGAGTTTAGCGTTCCTCCAGCAGTAAGTATTTCTGAAATTGCAAAGAAGCACGATGAGTTCGAAGCAATCGGATTAGAGGCAATCAAAAAAGGCGAAGTAGCAGCAGTTCTTCTTGCAGGTGGAATGGGCACACGTCTTGGTTTTGATTTACCAAAGGGATGCTTCAATGTTGGCGAAACAAAAGAGCTCTACATTTTCCAGTGCCTTATCAACAATCTTATGGATGTTGTTAATCAGGCAGGTTGTTTTGTCCCTCTTTATATTATGACAAGTGAAAAGAATGATCAGGCTACACGTGACTTCTTTGCTGAGCATGATTATTTTGGATACAATCCTGAGTACGTTAAGTACTTCATTCAGGATATGGCTTGTGCTGTTGATTACAATGGCAAGCTCCTTCTTGAGGAGAAGGGCCGTCTTGCTACATCACCAAACGGAAATGGTGGTTGGTATGCATCAATGGTAAAGGCAGGCCTTGATAAAGAAATGAAGGCAAAGGGTGTTAAGTGGATTAACATCTTTGCAGTAGATAATGTATGTCAGCGAATTGCAGATCCAGTATTTGTTGGAGCTACAATTGCAGGCGGATACGAAGCAGGTTCAAAGGTTGTTCGTAAGGTAGATCCACAGGAAAAGATGGGTCTTCTTTGCCTTGAGGACGGCAAGCCATCAATCGTTGAATATTATGAAATGTCAGATGAGATGGCTGAGGCAAGAGCTGAGGACGGAAGCCTCCTTTACAAGTACGGCGTTATCCTCAACTACTTATTCTCACTTGAGAAGCTTGATGAAATCGTTAACAACAACATGCTTGTACACGTTGTTGAGAAAAAGATTCCACACATCGATGCTGATGGAAATCATGTTTCACCAGAAGAACCAAACGGCTATAAGTTCGAGCTTTTAGTTCTTGATATGGTTCACATGATGGATTCAAACCTTGCATTTGAGGTAGACAGAGTACACGAGTTTGCACCAATCAAAAATCTTCACGGCGTAGATTCAGTGGACAGTGCAAAAGAATTGCTTAAGAAAAATGGAGTTATACTCTAACTAAAGGTGGCTTAGCTGCCTAGGTTAAAGGAGAAAGACTTGTACAAAAAAAAGAAGCGTTCCTGGGTAAAACATTTGGATTTTATAATCCTTGATATGATTGCTGCGGAGCTGGCACTTTTTATTGGTGTTTATATCAAGTTCCACAGCGTAATCTTTTTGGATCGTTTTGAATGGTACAACCTCTATCAAAGTTTGGCAAAGATATTGCCATTCATTGATTTGACAGGTGTACTTTTTACCGAGACTTACACAGGAATATTAAGAAGAACAAAATATCAAGAAATTACTTCCACTGTATGGCACAGCTTGATAAACTTCCTTGGCGTATTGCTTTACATGTATGCCAACCAGACATCATACTACTACTCACGATTTGCTTTAGGCGCTTTCGGTGTAGCGATGATTGTTGTTACATACATCGTCAGAGTTTTCTGGAAGAGAATCATTCGAAGAAGAAAGCTGTTAGATGTCAACAAAACGTCAATGGTGGTTGTTGCAGAGTCCACCACAGTGGACCATTGTCTTTCAGAAATTGCTCACAGCCCATACACAGAGTTTAAGGTTGAGGGCGTTGTAGTTGTTGATAAAGATATGACTGGTCAGGAGATTCAGGGCATTCCAGTAGTCGCAAATGCGGATAGCCTTTTTGAATACCTCAGGACAAATGTAGTAGATGAAATTTTCCTTGATGGTAATACTAGAGCCAGCGAGGAAAGCTTGGCAGGACGTTTGGTTGAGCAGGGACTTACAGTTCACATGTCTTTGATTCACACAAACAATCTTATGCCAAATCGTATTATGGAAACATATGGCGATTATGTTGTACTTACAACAAGTATGCATATTGCCAACAATAGACAGGCGTTCCTTAAGAGATTGATGGATATCTGCGGTGCAATCGTAGGCTTGGTTCTTGCGTTTATTGCTTTTGTTATTTTTGCACCAGTTATTAAGCTTCAGTCTCCAGGACCAGTATTTTTCACTCAGACACGAATCGGAAAAAATGGTCGTAGATTTAGATTCTACAAATTCAGAACCATGTACATTGATGCTGAAGAGCGCAAGAAAGAGCTTATGTCTCAGAACGAGATGAAGGGAAATATGTTCAAGATGGAAAATGACCCACGTGTCACACCAATCGGACATTTCCTTAGAAAATATTCTATCGATGAATTACCACAGTTCTGGAACGTTCTTATAGGAGAGATGTCTCTTGTTGGAACAAGACCACCACTTGAAGAGGAATACGAAAATTATGCTCTTCACCACAAGGCGAGATTATCTATCAAGCCAGGCCTTACAGGAATGTGGCAGGTTAGCGGACGTAGTGACATAAAGGATTTTGAGCAGGTAGTTGCTCTTGATACAGAATATATATCTAATTGGTCTCTTGGATTAGATATCAAGATAATATTTAAGACTATAGCTGTTGTTTTTGGCGGAAAGGGCTCGAAATAGTGGCGGATACATATTTTTCTTTGGTCATCTGGACTATAGATACAGATATGGATTATTTCAAAGATTGTCTAGAGTCTATTGATGAGCAGGAGTACCGTAATTTTGAACTTTATATACTAGATAATAATCCTTCAAATGCCATCGAAGTTACCATTAAGGAGTTCTTCCCTGACATTGTAGATAAGGTTCATTATCGTCGACTGAAAAAGAAATCTGGAGGTGCCTATGCGTATAACATAGGCGCCCATTTTGCAGAAGGGGATTATCTAGTTTATTTAGGACAGCACGATCGATTAAGTCTTAAGACTTTATCATTTTTAAATGAAAAGATTTCACAGCTGGACAATGATAGTATCGTATATACGGATAACGATGAAATCGTTGGACAGGATAGGATGAATCCTCATTTTAAATGTGATTTCAACAAAGAACTTTTATTGCAGACAAACTATATCGGTGAGTTTGTTGCAATTGCAAGGAATGTTTATAACCGATTGGGAGAATTCAATGAAAAGGCTCAGACTGCCTATATCTATGAATATCTTCTTCGTGCAGCATTCAAAAAAGAATCTATAGAGCATATTCCATCTCTTTTGTATCACAAACGTACTTCAGACAAGCTTCTTACTAAGGAGCAAAGAGCCGAAGCTAATTTTTATTGCAAGGAGCATATGGCACTTGCTATTTCTTATCTTCGCCAAACAGGAGTCATTGCAGAGGGGCGTATTGACGCATCTCTAAAGAAATGGCATTTGGATTACGATGAAACATCCTTTAGGCGTTTCTCCAAAGATTACATGTTCTTTAAAGAGGAGGATGTTAAGCTCTACACAAGAAACAATGCTAAGAAAATGTACGCATATCTTAACCAGCCTGACGTGGCTGTAGTAGGTGCTCGTTTTATAGATAGAGGCTTCACCTACGACAATGTGGGATATGTGTTTGATACAGATGGGGCCTGGTATCCAGCATTTCATGGCCAGCGTATTTTCAGAGATACCTATGAAAACCTGGCTAGCATGCCAAGGGACGTAGCGATGGTAGATGCTGGCTGTTGCATGATTGATGCAAAGGTATATCGAATGCTTCACGGTTTCGATACCAGATTGTCTGGACAGGATGCTATGTTTGATTTTTGTCTTAGAGCAAAAGCCAGAGGATTTAGAACAATAGTCATTCCAAAAGTTATTGCTAGAAAAAAGAACAGAGTGACAATAACATCCACCGATTCTCATGAAATATTGATGGAAAAACATGGTGAAATCATTAAGAATGGTGACACATTTTACAATAAGAACTTACCTGTTGGTATGGAAAATTATATATTGCCGGGAACACAAGAGTAAAATTGATTAATTTTTGCCCCGTTTTTTATAGAATGTGACAGAAATATTTCAGATTTCTTGACAATTAATTAAGCCATAGAGTAGACTAGCATAGTTAAATTTAATTTAAGATGGGAGTAATAGTCCGATGAGTAATTTTGAAGATTACGATTTAAGAAGAAGTTCTGGTACAACTAGAAGTGCTAGACCTACAAACAGAACTTCTGCCAATAGAGCATCTGGTAGACCAGCAACAGGAAGACCAGTATCTAGATCATACGGTAGAGATGCTGATATTTCTCCAGATCTTTCATTGGACGATGAAATCGATTTATATGATTATGACTTACAGAGTGAATCAATGAGCGCTCGCAGACCTAGTGGTAGCCACAGTGCAAGTGGAAGCAGACCACGTAGCTCAGCAAGTTCACACAGAACTTCTGCAGCAGCTGCTCATTCATCTTCTGCTAAAAGAAAAAAGAAGCCTTCTTCTTCTCACTCAAGCAGCAGACCAACTAGAAGCTCATCTTCTTCAAGAGGAAGAAATGTTCCTAGTGGACGTAAGGGCTCAGGAAGAAACGGCAAGAAAAAGAAGACAAGAAGAACAATTATTGTTGTTGAGATTGTAGTATTATTACTTCTTTTACTTATCTTCTTCTTCTGGAACAAATTCGGCAAGGTTAACTGGGACAACATAAACATGGATGAAATCGAAGTTAACAACCTTGATACAGAGACAGAAGAGCTGTTAAGTAATTACACTACACTTGCATTGTTCGGTGTTGATAACCGTTCTAATGGTAACCTTGATAGTGGTAACTCAGATACAATCATTCTTGTTTCTATCAACAACGATACAAAAGAAGTTAAGATGGTTTCTGTACAGCGTGATACATATCTCCAGATTACAGAGGGCACATACAGAAAATGTAACTATGCATACAACCATGGTGGTGTTGAGACTGCTATCAGCATGCTTAATACTAACCTCGACCTTAAGATTTCTGGTTACGTATCAGTTGACTTCTATGCACTTGCTACTATCGTCGATGACTTAGGTGGCTTGGAGCTTGAAATCACTCAGAAGATGATTGACACAGACAACCCAGAGACACATCAGAACGCTCTTGCAGGTTATATTGCAGAGGTTGAAAACGTACTTAATTACTATCCAAACGAAGAGGATGGATGGAAGTATTCAGACTGCTACTTCGACAGCCCAGGAACATACACACTTAACGGTGCACAGGTTGTTGGTTACTGCCGTAACAGATACGCAGTAGATAACGATTACGGTCGTGCTGAGAATCAGCGTGCTGTTATCAAGCAGATTATTGAAAAAGCAAAGAAAGCTAATGTGGCTACATTAAATGATATTGCAAATGATGTATTCCCTAGCATTTCAACAAGCTTGTCACTTTCACAGGTGCTTTCAATGGCAGCATCAGTTGGTGATTATGAGATTGCTGATTCAACAGGATTCCCATTTGCACTTAAGGACACTACAATAAGCAAGACTACTGGTTCAGTATTGGTACCATGTACACTTTCATCAAATGTTTCGCAGTTACATGAGTTCTTATATGACCAGCAGGATTACGATCCTACAGACGATATGGTTGATGTTATCAGTGACCACATTGTTAATGAAACAGGATTCACGGAAGATAGTGCGACAATCACGCAAACCACGGATTAAAATATCGATAAAGTTCATTCACAGGGACTGGCCTTATGGCTGGTCCCTGTTTTACTTTTAGAGCAAATAGTAGTAAAATCAAAGGGCTTGTATGTTATTAATAAAGCGTATTATGAAAGGAATAAATATATGTGTGGAATAGTAGGATATGTTGGTAAGTCACAGGCAGCACCAATCCTTTTGGATGGACTTAGCAAGCTTGAGTACAGAGGTTATGACTCAGCTGGTATGGCTGTTTATGATGGCACCAAAATCGAATATGAAAAGGCTAAGGGACGTCTTCGTCTTCTTAGCGAGAAGACTCACGATGGTGAGACAATGCAGGGTACAATCGGTATTGGTCACACTCGTTGGGCTACTCACGGTGAGCCAAGCGAGGCAAACGCTCATCCACATCTCAATGAGGAAGAGACAATCGCGGTAGTTCACAATGGTATTATTGAAAACTATGCAAAGCTTAAGGAAAAGCTTATCAAGCGTGGATACAACTTCAAGTCTGAGACAGATACAGAGGTTGTTGCTCACTTACTTGATTACTATTATAAGCAGGGCAATGATCCTCTTACATGCGTAACAAAGGTTATGCACCGTGTAGAGGGTGCTTACGCTCTTGGTATTATTTTTGCTGATTATCCAGATCAGATATACTCAGTAAGAAAGGACAGCCCACTTATTGTTGGTCTTGGAAAAGATGGCAACTTAATCGCATCTGATGTACCAGCTGTTCTTAAATACACAAGAAACGTTTACTTCATCGAGAACGAGGAAATTGCACGCCTTACAGAGGATTCAATTGAGTTCTTTGATGTAGATGGACAGCCAATCGAGAAGGAATCTAAGACAATCGATTGGGACGTTGATGCAGCAGAAAAGGGTGGTTATGACCACTTCATGATTAAGGAGATTCACGAAGAGCCAAAGACAGTTCGTGATACACTTAATCCTAGAATTAAAAATGACACTGTTGATATCGAAGAGCTTGGCATGAGCGATGATGAAATCAAATCTATTTCACGTATTCGTATCGTTGCATGCGGTAGTGCATATCACACAGGTGTTACAGCTAAATATGTTTTCGAGGAAATGGCACGTATCCCTGTTGAGGTTGATATAGCTTCAGAGTTTAGATACAGAAATCCAATTCTTCAGGAGAACGAGCTTGTTATTGCTATCAGCCAGTCTGGTGAGACAGCTGATACAAAGGAAGCAGTTCGTATGGCTCGTGCAATGGGCAACATGACACTTGCTATCGTAAACGTAGTAGGTTCTTCAATTGCTCGTGAGGCTGAAAAGGTTATGTACACATGGGCTGGACCTGAGATTTCAGTTGCTACAACAAAGGCATACTCAGCACAGCTTATAGCGTTATACTTACTTGCTATGAAGTTTGCTGATGTTAGAGGTCTTCTTTCAGCAGATGAAATGAAGTCTCTTATCACAGATTTAAAGAAGCTTCCAGAGCAGATAGAAATGCTCCTTGGAAATAAAGAACGTATCCAGAAATTTGCTAACAGATTTGTTGCTGCAAAGGATGTATTCTTTATTGGTCGTGGAATTGATTATGCAATTGCTATGGAAGGTTCTCTTAAGCTTAAGGAGATTTCATATATTCATTCAGAAGCATATGCAGCTGGCGAATTAAAGCACGGAACAATCTCTCTTATTGAAGAGGGCACATTAGTAGGAGCAGTTGCAACTCAGGAAAACGTTTATGCAAAGACAGTTTCAAATATCGTAGAATGCAAGACACGTGGCGCTTTCATTCTTGCTGTTACAACAGTTGGACATGAAGACATTGAAGAAGTGGCAGATTATGTAATGTATGTTCCACAGACAAACAGATACTTTACAAACTCATTGGCTATTATTCCACTTCAGTTGTTTGGATATTATGTTTCAGTAGGCAAAGGTTTTGATGTGGATCATCCAAGAAACCTTGCAAAGTCAGTTACTGTTGAATAAACCGTCACCTGACTATCACATTACTGGGTTATTCTTACTAAAAGTTTAAATGGAGGCGAGTTTATGAGTGATTTATACAACAATGGAGGCTCAAACAATGGGCCAGAAAACAACAACGGTTCATATTCCTACAAGAAGGACGAGATAAACCAAGGTGAGTCTTATTATCAATGGTCACCTTACGACAATGGTAACAAGAACAAAAAGCCAAAGAAGACCACAGGCTTTGGTGCAAAGCTTGGACGTGCAGCGGCAATCGCTTTAGTATTTGGATTGATTGCAGGTACAGCATTCCAGTCAGTAGTATATGTTTCAAACAGATTCTTACCAATGTCTGCATCAGCAGAAACAACAATTGAATCTACAGAGACAGAAGATACATCTGATAGCGCAAGTGGCACAGCTCTTTCTACTACATCAAACAAAGTATCTACAACAGTTACTTCAGATGTATCAGAGATTGCCGAAAATGTTCTTCCAGCAATCGTACAGGTTACAAATGTAGGTCTTACAGAATACCAGACATTCTTCGGAACAATGCAGCAGGAGACAACATCAGCTGGTTCCGGAATTATCATCTCACAGGATGATGACTACATTTACATTGCAACAAACAATCACGTAGTTTCAGGTGCTGAAACACTTACAATTACTTTCAACGACGGAGAAGCTGTTGAAGGAACAATCAAAGGAACTGACTCATCATGTGACCTTGCTGTAGTAGCGGTTGCAGTAGCAGATATCCCTTCAGATACACTTTCAGTAATCAAGGTTGCTACACTTGGCGATTCAGATGCAACAGTTGTAGGTGAGGCAGCTATCGTAATCGGTAACGCACTTGGTTATGGTACATCAGTAACAACTGGTATTATTTCTGCTAAGGACCGTGAGGTTTCAATCACAGACGACGACGGAAACGTTGTTACAAACAGCCTTATCCAGACAGATGCAGCAGTTAACCCAGGTAACTCAGGCGGTGCATTACTTAATGCAACAGGCGAGGTAATTGGTATTGTATCTGCAAAGCTTGCAGATGAGTCTGTTGAAGGTATGGGATATGCAATTCCTATCTCTTATGCATGGGATATTATCCAGCAGATGATTGATAACGATGTTGTATCAGAGCTTGATGCTTCTTATCTTGGTATCGCTGGTAAGGATATTACATCAGAAATGTCTGAGCAGTACGATGTTCCAGTTGGTGTATACGTAGCTCAGGTAGTTGCAGGTTCAGGTGCTGAAGCAGCTGGTATCGAAGTTGATGACGTAATCACATCATTCAACGGACGTACAGTTACATCTGTAAACACACTCAACAACATCATGAAGTACCTTCCAGCCGGCACAACCGTAGAGGTCACTGTCGCTAAGGCTTCAAATAACTACGAAGAAGAAACTGTAGAAGTAACACTTACACATAAGGTTGATGCGGTACAATAAAATAATACTTATCTTGGATACAAGATAAGTATTACTGGAGACGCCTTTGCCGAAGGCAAATATCAAATGGCGTCGACTTACCCGTACATAACAATATAAGGCTAGCCAAGTTATTCTGGCTAGCCTTAAATTATATGAGTCATGCTGTAGGCATCAAGCTCTACTATTTCTCAAACGAGACGTGTTGTCGAGCGGAGAAATCAGTAGGCTTGTAGCCGTAACAGCATGGCTCTCTTAGTATAGTGGTTTATCTAGGTGTTATACGTGTGTTGAGGTCTACGCCTGCTATTGCGCTGGCCTGTGCTACTACATTAGGGTCTGCACAGTTTTGGTAGAAGGTGTATGACATCTTCTTTGAACCGTCTACGTTGCAGAGTCCGTTGGCAAGGCCCTGTGCGATTTCACCTGGATCATCCTTCTCACGTGAAAGAATCATTCCATCAATGTGACTGTTGTTCATAGCAACTAGGTATGCGTATACAACAGCTGCTGCCTGAAGGTCTTCACCTGAAAGTGATGTGTATCCCTGCTCAGAAAGCTTTACAGTTCTTACTGCGCCTGTAGGTGAAAGCATATCGCTCTGGCACATAAAGTCTGTAACTACATCGATATTCTGAAGTGAAATGTATGGTGAGCTCTGGCTGTGTGTTAAGCTGCTAGAAGCTGCCCATGGTGTTGCACTTGTAAGTGGTGTCATGTAAGCGTGAGTTGCAAGTCTCCAATCAACATTTCCCTCTGCCTTAATCATTGAGTTGAACTGAGTTAAGAAAGACTTACCAGCATAGTAATTTGCAGCGCCTGCTCTAGCCCACTGCTGATCTGTACAAACGTATACATTAGCTGTTGCGTTTTCAGATTTGATTCCGTTGTACATAACGCGGAATGCATTTGTGTACTGCTGTGTGAAGGCTTCTAATGAACCACAGTTCATGTAGTTCCAGTCGCCCCAAGCGTTTACTTCGTTACCGATGATATAGTTATCAACCTGTCCGAAGCCGTGACCTGAATATCTGTTTCCAAGGAATGCTGCTGCAGCACTGAGGATATCAACACCTTCAGTTGTAGAAGCATTTAATCCATAGTAATTGTGAAGTCCTAATCCATCATAAGAATAAGGATTAATAAATTCTGTCTGAGCTGCCTGGTCAACAACAATAATTAATGTAACCTGGCATCCCATTCCGTTGTATTTTCTAATAGCGTTATCATATCCAGAAAGTCTAGCTGTCTCAAAGTGATAAACCTTTCCGTTATAACTATATGAACCACCACCATTTGAAATCCATGAAAGTGGAAGAGTTAACTGAACCTGCTGGCAACCAAGGTCTCTTGGCTGGTTTTTGTTAAATGTTGCAACATCAAGTGCTGGAAGAATACCCTTCTTTCCATAATCCATTCTTGCGCATGCATATGTAGCACAGCCTTCAGGATTTGTAATGTACATGCTGTTTGAAACAGGTGAAAGAGCACCGCCCTTCATAACACAAACAGTAAACTTCTTGAAAAGCATTGTGCTTGCAGTTCCTTTTCCAAGTGGAACAGAGAATGTTGCTCCAGAAGCTGCTGTAGCCTGTGCTACATCAACACCTGCTGGTGCTGTCTGGTTTGCATCAGATGCTACAAGGTGATATAAACCATCCTCAGATGATGATGCACCTGAAGTTGTAACCACAACATCTGTGCCTTGAATCAAAGCTGCAGCGATTGTAACACCACTGGATGCTGACTTTGTTTTAGCCTCTGCGTTAAGGCTAGGTACTGCTAGAAATGCACTAAGTGAAAAAACTAATGCAAATGCAATGCTAGCAATTCTTTTAGAAATCTTCATATATCATAGCTCCTTTCAGCTGATGAATCTTCTCCGATAGCCGGAGTCACCTAAAAATATATCATGATTATTATCAAAATGCATAGAATCTATAAAAAATACAAAAAAATAACATAGAAAAAACATAAATCTTTTTCACAAAATTTTCATAGTCGATTTGTGAGAAAGGACGAAATGGCCTTAGAGATATTGACGTAGTGGGGTATAAAGGATATTATTTACACGTACTGGTAACGTTACCAGTAACGGTTCCAGAAAACTAAACATAGCTGATAACAGGATGGATTAGGCCCCTGAATGTTAAATAAAAAGGCTATGTAGTTTCAATAAAGGAAGGAAAAATCATGACAATTAAAGACATTGCACGTTTATCAGGTGTAAGTGTCAGTACCGTATCAAGGGTGCTTAATGACCATCCTGACGTAAGCGAGGAAGCTAAGGAAAAGGTATTAGCTGTTGTGCAAGAGTACAACTATATACCTAACACTAGCGCAAGGGAACTTGGTAAGACTTCATCAGACAACATAGGTGTTGTTGTAAGAGGATTATCTAACCCATTCTACACAAAGATTATTACAGAGATTGGAAGCGGAATTGAAAAGGCTGGTTACACTATGGTGATGCAGCAAATCGCAGCAGGCGAAGATGAGATTATGACCGCAGCCAAAATGGAAAGGGATAAGAAGCTCCAGGGTCTGATTTTTCTTGGAGGAAATTTGGATTATACAAAGGAACGAATGACTAGCATCAATGTTCCTTATGTATGTTGTACATTCAATAATCAGTATGGAACATTAGATAAATCTGATTATTCAAGTGTATGTATAGATGATAACCAGGCTGCTTATGATGCAGTGGAATATCTGGTTAATGAAGGCCACAGAAAGATAGTTGTTTTGCTATCAGGAGTGGAGGATGGCTCAGTCAGCCAGGTGAGATTTGCCGGCTATAAACGAGCATTAAAAGATTTTGGAATACAACTAGATGAAAATCTGATAATAGAGATCAATAGTTTCAATATTGCAGATGCCTATACAGGCATGAAAGATTGGTTAAAAAAGAATAGAGAATTCACAGCAGTATTTGCTATCTCAGATAATATGGCAATGGGGGCAATGAAAGCTTTGAGGGAAGCTGGTAAAAAGATGCCAGAGGACGTTGCGGTTATTGCGATAGATGGAATCGAAGCTTCTGAATACATGAATCCTGTGTTATCAACTCTATGTCAGCCGATGGAAAAAATGGGCAGTGAAGCAGTGAAATTGTTGGTAGATATCATTAATGGGAAACGCACATACAGACATGTGATTCTTCCAACTACTTTAAGAGAAGGTGAGACTCTTAAGTAGGTAATTCTCTTGGTTTTTACAAAGGAGGTATAGAGTCCTTTGTTGAAACATAGAAATTATCATACACAAAAAGGAGAGTGTAAGAAATGAAGATGAAGAAAGTATTGGCATTAGGGTTGATCGCGATGATGTCGACAGCTGCATTTGCAGGCTGTGGTTCAAGCGAAAGCAGCGATGGTGGTTCTGCAAGCACAGGAGATAGCGCAAGCGGACAGGTTTATTACCTTAACTTCAAGCCGGAGGCAGATGAGGCTTGGCAGAAAATCGCTGCACAGTACACAGAAGAGACAGGTGTTCCTGTAACAGTTATTACAGCAGCTTCTGGTACATACGAGGAGACATTGTCATCTGAGATTATTAAAGATGAAGCCCCTACATTATTTCAGGTAAATGGTCCAGTAGGTCTCGCTAACTGGAAGGACTATTGCTATGACCTTAAGGGTTCATCTCTCTATGATGAGTTAACAAGTGATTCATTCGCACTTTACGATGGAGATGCTGTTGCAGGTATTGCATACGTAATCGAGTCTTATGGACTTATCGTAAATACAGAATTACTTGAGCAGGCTGGATATACACTTGATGATATCGCTAGCTTCGATGACTTAAAGACAGTTGCAGAGGATATTACAGCTCGTTCAGGAGAGCTTGGATTCTCAGCATTCACATCAGCAGGTATGGATGGTTCTTCTGATTGGAGATTCAAGACACACCTTGCAAACCTTCCTATTTACTTCGAGTATCAGGACAAGGGCATCGATTCTACAGACGCAATCGAAGGTACATACCTTGATAACTACAAGGCTATGTGGGATCTCTACATCAACAACGCAACATGTGATCCTTCTGAGTTAGCAGGTAAGACTGGTGATGATGCAGAAAACGAATTCGCAGAAGGCCAGGCAGTATTCTATCAGAATGGTTCATGGGAATATAAGAATCTTACAGATAAGGGTATGACAGATGATCAGCTTGCAATGATTCCAATTTACATTGGCGCAGGCGATGAGGCTAATCAGGGACTTTGCACAGGTACAGAGAACTACTGGTGTGTAAACTCTGAAGCATCAGAAGAAGATATTCAGGCAACAATTGATTTCCTTACATGGATGGTTACATCTGAGGCAGGTACACAGATGCTTTCTGAAAACATCGGTGTAATTCCTTTCAAGAATGCAGCAGATACAACTAACCTTTTCGTACTTAACGATAGAGCATACACAGAAGCAGGTAAGACACCAGTCTCTTGGAACTTCACAACTATGCCTTCAGAAGAATGGAAGAATGGCGTAGGTAGTGCTCTTACAGCATATGCAGCAGGCACAGGTTCATGGGACGATGTTGTTTCAGCATTCGTTGATGGCTGGGCATCAGAATACGCTGCAGCTAATAACTAAAGAAAGACTCTTTTTAGAGTATTTTTTCTTCTTTTATTCTTAGGAGGGCGAGGCCTAACGCCCTCCAAATTTTTTGGGATTGGAGATTGCTATGGAGAAAGCTATTAGAAAATACTGGCCCATTTTTGTACTACCTACCTTAGCAGCTTTTTGCGTTGGTTTTATTTATCCATTTGTACAAGGTTTGTATTTATCATTTTGTAAATTTACAACTATTAAAAAAGCAACATTTATTGGAGTAGACAATTACGCGTATGCAATACTAGATAGTGAGTTTTGGCATTCATTCTGGTTTACAGCGCTTTTTACTGTGGTATCCACAGTGTTAATAAATGTAATAGCATTTGCTATTGCCTTGGCACTTACAAACAAAATAAAAGCATCTAACTTTTTTAGAACAGTTTTCTTTATGCCAAACCTAATCGGTGGTATTGTTCTTGGTTACATTTGGCAGATTCTTTTAAACTGTGTCCTTTCACTTTTGGAAAAGCCACTTCTTGCTCTTAATGCAACATATGGATTTATCGGTTTGACAATTCTTATGTGCTGGCAGCAGATTGGTTACATGATGATTATATATATCGCAGGACTTCAATCTATTCCTGATGATTATATTGAAGCTGCAAAGATTGACGGCGCTACTACAAGTCAGATACTTTTCAGAGTTAAGATTCCAAATGTAATGCCATCAATTACAATTTGTACTTTCCTTACAATCACTAATGGATTCAAGCTATTTGATCAGAACTTGGCATTGACAGGCGGTGAACCTGCACATGCATCAGAGATGCTTGCTCTTAATATTTACAACACCTTCTACAGCCGTACAGGCCCTCAGTGGAAAGGCTATGGTCAGGCAAAGGCTGTTATCTTCTGTATTATGGTAATCATTATCTCCATGATTCAGTTGAAGTTTACTAAATCAAAGGAGGTGCAGCAGTAATGAAAGCAAAAGAGAGAATTGCCAAGGGTATTGTATTTATTGTTTTGTGTATTTTGGCTGTACTTTGGATTTATCCAGTATTTATGATATTAATCAACTCGCTTAAGGGTGATACATTTATCAGCACTAACACAGTTTTTCAACTGCCAGATGCGAAGAGCTTTATAGGTCTTGAAAACTATAAGGATGCTCTTTCTTCAAAGGGATTTGCAGCAGCTTTTGGATACAGCTTAGTTATCACAGTCACATCAGATGTGCTTATTTTGATTGGTACATCAATGTGCGCTTGGTACATAACACGAGTTCACGGAATGCTCTCAAAAGTATGTTATGCTCTTTTCGTGTTCTCAATGGTAGTTCCATTCCAAATGCTTATGTTCACACTTTCATCTACAGCTGATAGATTGGATTTGGATACACCATTCAATATATGTATAATATATTTAGGTTTTGGCGCTGGATTGGCAGTGTTTATGTTTACAGGTTTCATGAAATCAATTCCTCTGGAAATTGAGGAAGCAGCAATGATTGACGGCTGTAATCCAATCCAGACATTTTTCCAAATTGTTTTACCTATATTGAAGCCTACACTTATTTCAGTAGCAATTCTTGAAACAATGTGGCTTTGGAACGATTACTTATTACCATACCTTGTGCTGGATCGTAAGAAATACATGACTATTCCAATTCTTATTCAGTATTTCCGCGGCAGCTATGGACATGTTGAAATGGGACCAATGATGGCATGCATCATGATGACAGTTTTACCAATCATCATCATGTACATTTGCCTTCAGAAATATATTATCAAAGGCGTAATTGCTGGAGCTGTAAAAGGCTAGGAGAGAGAATATGAAAAGAAGTAGCGGTATTTTACTGCCTATATCTTCATTGCCATCTGCATATGGCATTGGCACATTTGGAAAGGCAGCGTACAAATTTGCAGATTTTTTGAAAGCTTCAGGTCAGAAGTATTGGCAGGTTTTACCACTGGGCCCAACAAGCTATGGCGACAGCCCATACCAAAGCTTTTCTACTTTTGCCGGAAACCCTTATTTCATAGATCTTGAAATGCTGATTGAGGAAAAGCTTCTTACAAAAAAGGAAGTAGAGGCTGAAAACTGGGGAACAAATCCAAGATACGTGGATTATGGACAGATTTATAGCAGCAGATTCAAGATTCTTGAAAAGGCAAAGGAAAGAGGCTACAAGGCTGCGTTAGGGGATATTTCTCACTTTAAGAAAAACAATCCATGGGTAGAGAACTATGCTCTATTTATGTCCATTAAAAAACATTTTGGACAGCTTAGTTGGCAGGAATGGCCAGAGGAAGATATCCGTCTTCACAAGCCAGAGGCCGTAGAAAAATACAAAAAACAGTTAGAAGAAGATATCGAATTCTTTGTATACATTCAATATTTATTCTTCAAGCAGTGGACCAAGCTTAAAAAGTATATCAATGATTTAGGAATAGAAATCATTGGAGATTTACCAATATATGTAGCGCTTGACTCATGTGATGTTTGGGCTGAGCCTGAATTCTTTAGCTTGGACGAGGAAAACTATCCAGTTGAGGTGGCCGGTGTTCCACCAGATTATTTTAGTGAAGACGGTCAGCTTTGGGGTAATCCATGCTATAACTGGAAAGCATTAAAGAAGGATGGATACCGTTGGTGGATCCGTAGAATTGATGGCGCAGCAAAGCTCTATGATGTATTACGTATTGATCACTTCAGAGGCTTTGATGAATACTGGGCTGTTCCAGCAGGACAGAAGACTGCAAAGAAGGGCAAATGGAAGAAAGGTCCTGGAATGGATTTGGTAGGCCTTCTATCTGAAAAATTCCCAAACATAGAATTTATAGCAGAGGATTTAGGCGAACCATCTCCAACTGTTGTGGAGCTTCTACATGACAGCAAGTGGCCAGGCATGAAAGTTCTTGAATTTGCATTCGATTCAGGAGAACCAAACAACTACCAGCCACACACATACGACAAAAACTGTGTATGCTATACTGGCACTCACGACAATGCAACCGTCATGGAATGGTACCAGGAGGCCAACAAAAAAGATAAAGAATATGCCAGCAAGTATCTAGGAATCTCCAAATCAGAGGGCTTTAACTGGGGCATGATTCGTGGTGGCATGAGTTCGGTGGCCACACTCTTCGTAGCACAGATGCAAGACTTCCTTGGCCTTGGTAAATACAATCGTATCAACGTCCCAGGCACAGACTCTGGCAACTGGCAGTGGCGCCTTATCGAGGACGAAATCACAGACGACCTTGCAGAAAAAATCTACAAAATGTCTGTCATGTACGACCGCACCAAGAAAAAAGAAACCCCTAAAAAGCCTGCAAAAACTAAGGCTAAAAAATAACCCATACTCCTACTCGCACCCCTAGTGTATGTATAACTGGCTGCCCTCCGGGGCCCTGCACTCTTGCCTGCCATGCTAGTCATCGCATGAATATTATGTTTTTCTAAAACGCAAGTTGCGCATACTTATTAGCAGGTGTCTTTTGCAGGTCTGTACATTTTCTGAATCTGTATGTCTATGGACGGACACATTGTTTCTAGATAATATATGGATTTCGAAAACTATGGATACCTTTGGGTGATTTTGGAATAAGCTTAGTAGAACAAAAAGAGATATTTGATATGGATGAGTAGCTGCCGCTAGGACGGCGGCAGCAGTGGTCACTTGAAACACGACGTCGAATGTGCCACGGTGCTCATACATACAAATATCTCTTTTTAAGTTCTACTTAGCGAATGTAATATGAACCCAAGGTACCATAGCTTTTGAAATCCATATTATAAAATACAAAAGTGTCCGTCCTAGCCTATACAGATTCAGAAAAAGTTCATCCCGCAATAAGACACCTGCAGTATGCGCCCCTATTGCGCTAAGAAAAACTATAATATTCGCGAAATCGACTAGCATGGCAGGCAAGAGTGCAGGGCCCCGGAGGGCAGCCAGTTTATTGTACTTTTATGGGGCGTGAGAGTAGGAGTTGGATGGCGGTACGGTTTTGATTTCGAGGGGTAGATGTGGTACAATAGCGCAAGATTCGCATATTTGACGGAGGTTTTGTGATGAAAAATAGAGTTTTAGCATTAGCTTTAGCTACAGCTATGGCGGCTTCGATGATGGGTTGCGGAAAATCATCTGATGAGGCTACAGAGGAGACAACACAGGTAGCAGAGATAGAGTACAATGTTGACGACTACGTTACACTGGGGGATTACAAGGGGATTGAAGTTACAATCGAAGGTGAGTATGAGTATACTGACGAAGGATTTGCGCAGTATGTAGCAGATACAATTGAATCTGCTGCTGTTTACGCAGAGGATGATAGCCAGACAGAGGTTCAGGAAGATTCCATTGTAAATGTTGATTACGTTGGTTCGCAGGACGGAGTGCCTTTTGATGGTGGCTCTGCAGAGGACCAGATGATTGATGTAGCAGGCAATTGCATGGCTGGTGGTACTACAGGTTTTATTGATGGATTTACAGCAGGTCTTGTGGGACACAGTGTTGGTGATGAGGTTGCATATGATGTTACTTTCCCTGAGTCATATGGCAATACAGATTTAGCTGGCCAGACGGTAGTGTTTACATTCCAGATTAATTACATTGCTAAGGCTATTGAGTCAGAGGATGATTTAACAGATGCAGTAGTATCAGATAATTTCGGATACGATACAGTTGATGAATATATGGCTGCTCTTAAGGAAGAATATACAGCTTCATTAGAGGACAATCTTGAAAATGATACAGAGACAGCAGTATTAAATGCTCTCATTAACAACTGCACTGTTTCAGAGGTACCAGAGGGACTTCTTCAGGCAAGAGTAGATCTTATCCTTTCTATTCAGAGCAAGCAGTATGAAGCATACGGCACAACAATGGAAGCATACCTTACATCTATGGGATATGATTATGAAGAAGTAATCAACACTCTCACAGAGAATGTTAAGGAATCAACTAAGACAGAGCTTATCCTTGAAGCAATCGCTAATAAGGAAGGTATAGAGGTTGATGAAGAGGGTTACACAGAGTTCATCACACCAATTTATCAGAATATGGGTTACACAGACCTTGATACATTCTATGCTGATTTCACTGTAGATGGATATGGCGGACAGAAATATTTTGAGCTTGCATATCGCACAGAAAAGGCAACAGATTTCTGTGTAGAGAATGCTGTAGTTAATTCTACAAACGTTCTTAATGCAGATGCTGATACAGAGGAAGATTCAGAAGTTGTAACAGACGAAGAATTGGAATCTGAGGTAGAAGTAGAAGCTGATGAACAGTAGGAAATACTTTCTATTTTTACCTAGCTGTAGTATAATTTACTCTAGCTTTTTGGCTCTTAGGAGCAATTAATATAAAAGGAGAAATAAGATGGAACACATTAAGACACTTAACACAAAGAGATTACAGAACACAGTTAAAGAAGGCGGATGTGGCGAGTGCCAGACATCATGCCAGTCAGCTTGCAAGACATCTTGCACAGTTGGTAACCAGAGCTGTGAGCACAAGAACTAATCTTACAAAGATTATCTATATTTAACGCGAAGGCCGGTCCTGTCTAATGTAAATTAGGGGAACGGTCTATTGTGCGTTTATGAAAGGACTTTATTTTTAGTGATACACCAGTTTAAAAACAACGGTTATAACGTTGTCATAGATATTAACAGTGGCGCGATTCACGTAGTTGATGATGTCACATACGATTACCTTGCTCTCTGGCAGGAGCATGGCGCAGAGGTCGCTTTTACAAAGATGAAAGAGAGCCATTCAGAAGTTTCAGAGGAGGAGCTTAACGCTATCAAATCCGAAATTCAGCAGCTTATTGACGATGGCTCATTATTTACAGAGGATAACTACGAGCCTCACATTGCTGATTTTACAGCACGCCCTACAGTGGTAAAGGCTCTTTGCTTACATATAACACACGATTGCAACTTGGCATGTAAATACTGCTTCGCAGAGGAAGGCGAATACCATACAGGTAAGCGCGAGCTCATGAGCTACGAAGTTGGTAAGCAAGCACTTGATTTCTTAGTTGCTAATTCAGGCAGTCGTCGAAACCTCGAGGTTGATTTCTTCGGTGGCGAGCCACTTATGAACTGGCAGGTTGTAAAGAATCTTGTTAAGTATGGTCGTTCAATTGAAAAGGAACACGGAAAGAACTTCCGATTCACTCTTACAACAAACGGCGTTCTTTTAAATGATGAGATTCAGGAATTTGCAAATAAGGAGATGGCCAATGTAGTACTTAGCTGCGACGGTCGTCCAGAAATTCATAATCTTATGCGTCCATTCAGAAAAGGCGCACCAAGCTACGAAATCGTTATGCCAAAGTTTAAAAAGTTGGCAGAATCAAGAAATCAGGACAAGTACTACATCAGAGGTACATTCACTAGAAACAATCTTGATTTCTCAAAGGATGTTATCCACTTGGCAAACGAAGGCTTCAAGCAGATTTCAGTTGAGCCGGTAGTCGCTCAGGATACAGATGATTACGCTATCCGTGAGGAAGACTTACCAAAGCTCTTTGAAGAATACGATAATCTTGCTGCAGAGATGATGAGACGTCAGGGCACAGATGAGGATTTCAATTTCTTCCACTTCATGATTGATTTGGAAGGTGGCCCATGTGTTTACAAGCGTCTTTCAGGATGTGGTTCAGGAACTGAGTACATGGCAGTTACACCTACTGGTGAGCTTTATCCATGTCATCAGTTCGTTGGTAACACAGATTTCTGCCTCGGCGATGTATATAACGGAGTTAAAAAGACTGATGTTGTTAATCAGTTCAAGCACTGCAATGTATACGCTAAGGAAGAATGTAAGAATTGCTTCGCAAGATTTTACTGTAGCGGCGGTTGTGCAGCTAATGCATACAACTTTACTGGCAGCATTTTGGGGAACTATCACGTTGGCTGCGAGTTACAGAAAAAACGTATTGAATGTGCTATTGCATTAAAGGTTCACGCAAGCGAGCTAGAGGCTGAAGCACAATAAATAGAATAGGAGAATAAAAATGAGACGTTTAAAAAAGGGACAGGGTATTGCCTGGCTTGTTGCGTTCGTAGTAATCCTTGGTTTACTTGGTTACTATGCAGCACTTGTTCTTACAGGCACAATCAATAAGACTGACGACAGCCTTAAGTTAGGACTTGATCTTGACGGTGGTGTCAGCATTACATACGAAGCAGTTGGAGATACACCTACTGACGAGCAGATGGAGGATACAATCCTTAAGCTTCAGCAGCGTATCGAAAACGACTTGGGCGAAGAAAGCTCAACAACAGAAGCTAATGTTTATCGTGTAGGCGATAAGCGTATCACAGTTGAAATTCCAGGTGTTTCTGATGCTAATGCTCTTTTGGAAGAGCTTGGTACACCAGGTACACTTTACTTCATTACTCAGTACGATATTGAAGGTAATCCAAACTACACAATCAACGGTTATGATGCAGATGGCAACATCGATGGCACACTTAACTATGACATCGATACATTGATTGATAATGGCTCAGTTATTGCAACTGGTACAAATGTTACTAGCGCACAGGCAGCTACTCAGACAAACCAGACAACAAATGCTACAGAGTATGTTGTTCAGCTTCGTTTCGACGATGAGGGAACAACAGCATTCTCAGCAGCTACAACAGCAGCTTCATTAACAGGTGATTCAATTGCAATCTACTATGATGGTAAGTTTGTTTCAGTTCCTACCGTAAAGAATGCAATTTCAGATGGTAATTGCGTCATCGAGGGAATGGATTCATACGAGCAGGCTCAGAAGCTTGCTTCATACATCCGTATCGGTGGTCTTGATATCGAGCTTACAGAGCTTGAGTCTCAGGTAGTAGGTGCTCAGCTTGGTTCTGACGCCCTTAGAACATCACTTATCGCTGCAGGCGTAGGTCTTGTAATCGTTATGCTATTCCTTATTGCTATGTACTTTGTACCAGGTGTTGTTGCTTCACTTGCACTTGCTCTTTACACAGCAATGCTTATCGGAATCTTAAAGGCATTTGATATTACACTTACATTGCCAGGTATCGCTGGTATGATTCTTTCAATCGGTATGGCGGTTGATGCCAATGTTATTTGCTTCGCACGTATCCGTGAGGAGATTAAGAATGGACGTCCTGTTATCTCAGCAATTGAAACAGGATTCTCAAAGGCTCTTTCAGCTATCCTTGATGGAAACATCACAACACTTATTGCAGCAGCAGTTCTTGGAATCCTTGGTTCAGGTACTGTAAAGGGATTCGCAATTACACTTGCACTCGGTGTTGTTTTATCAATGTTTACAGCACTTGTTATTACACGTATCCTTATGAATTCTTTCTATGCACTTGGCGTTCGTTCTCCAAAGGCATACGGTAAGGCTAAGGAACCTACAAAGTTCGACTTCGTTGGAAAGAAGGCAATCTTCATTACAATTTCAGTTGCAATTATCGCAGCAGGCTTTGTAACAATGGGTGTATTCAAGGCAAAGGATGGAGCAGGACTTAACTACTCTCTCGAGTTCCTTGGTGGTACATCAACAACAGTTGATTTCAACGAGACATACACACTTGAGCAGTTAGATAGCATTGTTGTTCCAGATATCGCTTCTACACTTGATATTAGCGAGGGAAGCATCCAGACAACAACAGTTGATGGAAGCAACCAGGCAATCTTCAAAACACGTACACTTACACTTGATGAGCGTACAGCTTTAAATGAAATGTTCGAGTCAAAGTACTCAGTTGCAGAGGATTCAATTACTTCACAGAGTATTGGTTCTACAATCTCAGGCGAGATGCGCAGCCAGTCAACAATCGCAGTTATCGTTGCAGTACTTTGCATGCTTGTATATATTTGGTTCAGATTTAAGGACATCAGATTTGCATCATCAGCAATCATCGCTCTTATCCACGATGTACTTATTGTATTATCACTTTATGCATTTGCACGTATATCAGTTGGTTCAGCATTCATTGCATGTATGCTTACAGTTATTGGTTACTCTGTTAACGATACAATCGTTGTATTTGACCGTATCAGAGAAAACCACAAGGCAATCAGAACAGAGACAGCTGAGACTCTTAAGGAGCTTGCAAACAGCTCATTGTCACAGACATTGTCTCGTAGTATTTCAACATCAATCACAACAGCAATCATGGTACTTATGCTTCTCATCCTTGGTGTTTCATCAATCAGAGAGTTCGCATTACCACTTCTTGCTGGTGTAATTGCTGGTACATATTCATCTATCTTTATCGCAACACAGCTTTGGTACATATTTAGAGTTAGTGGTAAGAAGTCGAATTAATTATCACTCATCAAATAGTTATTAAAGTATTTAGTATAGATTAGGAGATATAGTATGATCGACATTAAATTTTTACGCGAAAATCCAGACGCAGTTAAAGAAAATATTAAAAAGAAGTTCCAGGAGCACAAGCTTGGTCTTGTTGATGAAGTAATTGAGCTTGATGACAAGAGACGTGCTGCTCAGCAGGAGGCAGATGACCTCCGTGCTGAGATGAACAAAGCATCTAAGCAGATCGGTGCATTAATGGGACAGGGCAAAAAGGATGAGGCTGAGGCTGCAAAGAAAGAAGTTGCAGAGCTTAAGCAGAGAATCAAGGACCTTGAGCCAGTTGAGAAGGAGCTTTCAGACAAGGTTGAAGAAATCATGATGAAGATTCCTAACATCATTGATCCATCAGTTCCAATTGGTCCAGACGATTCTTGCAACGTTGAAATCGAAAAGTTTGGTGAGCCAGTGGTTCCTGATTTCGAAATCCCATATCACACAGATATCATGGAGAGATTCAATGGTATTGATATGGATGCAGCTGGTAAGGTTGCAGGTAATGGTTTCTATTATTTAATGGGAGATATTGCTCGTCTTCATTCAGCAGTTATCTCATATGCACGTGATTTCATGATTGATAGAGGATTTACATATTGCATCCCACCTTTCATGATTCGTTCAAACGTAGTTACTGGCGTTATGTCATTCGAAGAGATGGACGCTATGATGTACAAAATCGAAGGTGAGGATCTTTACCTTATCGGAACATCAGAGCATTCAATGATCGGTAAGTTCATCGATACACTTAATGATGAAGCAAACTTACCATACACACTTACAAGCTATAGCCCATGCTTCCGTAAGGAAAAGGGTGCTCATGGTATCGAGGAGCGTGGTGTATATCGTATCCACCAGTTCGAGAAGCAGGAGATGATCGTTGTTTGTAAGCCAGAAGATTCAAAGATGTACTATGACAAGCTTTGGCAGAACACAGTTGATTTATTCCGTAGCTTAGATATTCCTGTACGTACACTTGAGTGCTGTTCAGGAGATTTAGCTGATCTTAAGGTTAAGTCTTGTGATGTTGAGGCATGGTCACCACGTCAGAAGAAGTACTTCGAAGTTGGTAGCTGCTCAAATCTTGGCGATGCACAGGCTCGTCGTCTTAAGATTCGTGTTAAGGCAGAGGATGGTACAAAGTACTTTGCTCACACTCTTAACAACACAGTTGTTGCTCCACCACGTATGCTTATCGCATTCTTGGAGAACAACCTTCGCGAGGATGGCAGCGTAGCTATCCCTAAGGCACTCCAGCCTTACATGGGTGGTAAAGAAGTTCTCGTACCCGTAAAATAATCGTATTTGACAATATATTCGAATCATATTATTATTCATCGGGAAGAAATCTAATATAGTATTTAATGGCAAGTAGCATCAAAGTCTCAAAACTTAAGTGCTACTTGCACTTTTTGGGGTTTTTACTGTAACTATAGGTTTGCAGTAGAAAAGGAAGTTTTATGGCAATTCAGAGTAGAGAAGATATTAGAAATATTGCGATTATCGCACACGTAGATCACGGTAAAACTACACTTGTAGATGAGCTTTTGAAGCAGTCTGGTGTATTCCGTGAGAATCAGGAAGTAGCTGAGCGTGTCATGGATTCAAATGACATCGAGCGTGAGCGTGGTATCACAATTCTTTCAAAAAACACAGCAGTATATTATAAAGACACAAAGATTAACATTATTGATACACCAGGTCATGCTGACTTCGGTGGCGAGGTTGAGCGTGTTCTTAAGATGGTAAACGGTGTTGTTCTTGTAGTAGATGCATTTGAAGGTGCAATGCCACAGACAAAGTTCGTTCTTATGAAGGCACTTGATCTTGATTTACCAGTTATCGTATGTATCAACAAAATCGATAGACCAGAGGCTCGTCCTGATGAGGTTATCGATGAAGTTCTTGAGCTTTTCATGGATCTTGATGCATCTGATGAGCAGCTTGATTGCCCATTCATCTATGCTTCAGCTAAGGAAGGTTTTGCTATCAGAAGCCTTGATGAAGAGCACAAGGATATGACAGCTCTCTTCGAGACAATCGTT
This sequence comes from Pseudobutyrivibrio sp. JW11, assembly GCF_900115355.1. Taxonomy (NCBI): domain Bacteria; kingdom Bacillati; phylum Bacillota; class Clostridia; order Lachnospirales; family Lachnospiraceae; genus Pseudobutyrivibrio; species Pseudobutyrivibrio sp. JW11. The sequence continues at coordinate 145,125 of NZ_FOWB01000001.1, forward strand.
GATTACATTCCAGCTCCAACTGGTGATCCAGAGGCTCCTACACAGGTTCTTATCTCTACAATCGATTACAACGAGTACGTTGGTAGAATTGGTATCGGTAAGGTAGAGAATGGTTCAATCAAGGTAAACCAGGATGCAGTAGTAGTTAATGCTCATGATCCTGAGAAAAACAATAAGGTTCGTATTTCAAAGCTATTTGAGTATGATGGACTTGACAAAGTAGATGTAGATTCAGCTGAGATTGGTTCAATCGTAGCTATCTCAGGTATTTCAGATATTCACATCGGAGATACTATTTGTGCAGTAGATGCACCAAATCCTATACCATTCCAGAAGATTTCTGAGCCTACTATTTCAATGAACTTCATTGTAAATGATAGCCCACTTGCTGGTCAGGAAGGAAAGTACGTTACATCACGTCACATCAGAGAGCGCCTTATGAAGGAGCTTAACACAGACGTTTCGCTTCGTGTTGAAGACACAGATTCACCTGATTCACTTAAGGTTTCAGGACGTGGTGAGCTCCATCTTTCAGTTCTTATTGAGAACATGCGCCGTGAAGGTTTCGAGTTTGCTGTATCAAAAGCAGAGGTTCTTTACAAGACAGATGAAAAGGGTCACAAGCTTGAGCCAATGGAGCGTGCATATGTAGATGTACCAGATGAGTTTACTGGTGCAGTTATCGAAAAGCTTTCTCAGAGAAAGGGTGAGCTTCAGAATATGACACCTATCACAGGTGGTTATACACGTATTGAGTTTAAGATTCCTGCACGTGGACTTATTGGATATCGTGGAGAGTTCATGACAGATACAAAAGGAAATGGTATAATCAATACAATTTTCGACGGTTATGAGATTTACAAGGGTGACATTGCTTATCGTAAGCAGGGTTCACTTATTGCATTCGAGACAGGTGAGTCTGTTACATACGGACTTTTCTCAGCTCAGGAGCGTGGTACACTTTTCATTGGACCAGGCGAAAAAGTATATTCTGGTATGGTAATTGGACAGAGCTCACGTGCTGAAGATATCGAGCTTAACGTATGTAAGAAAAAGCATCTTACAAATACTCGTTCATCATCAGCAGATGAGGCACTTACTCTTGTACCACCTAAAGTTCTTAGTCTTGAGCAGGCTCTTGATTTTATCGATGTAGATGAGCTTTTGGAAGTAACTCCAGAGTCTTTACGTATCAGAAAGAGAATCCTTGATCCTCTTATGAGAAAGAGAGCTAGCATTAGAAAGTAGGAGATTTATGGAAAAGGGAACTATACAGGTCTACTACGGAAGCGGACAGGGCAAATCAGCGGCAGCGCTTGGATATGCTCTGCGCTTTGCTTCAGAAGGTAGAAGTACAATCATAATCCAGTTCTTAAAATCAGAAAACGATTCAGACTATCTTGAAAAGCTTGAACCAGAAATCAAGCTTTTCAGATTTGAGCGTTCAAAGGAAGGTTTTCAAAATCTTACAGACGAGCAAAAGCAGGAAGAAAAAATCAACATTCTCAATGGCTTGAACTATGCAAAAAAGGTTCTTGGCACAGGAGAATGTGATTTACTCATTCTTGATGAAATCCTCGGCGTTGTTGACGAGGGCATCGTTTCAGAACAGGATATAATGGAAGTATTAGAAGGCAAGTCAGTTTTCACTAATGTGATATTGACAGGTCTTAACATGACGCCTGGATTGTTTGAAATAGCAGACAGTGTATTAAACATTAAGCCAGAGAAATAATCTCTGGCTACTGTTATATTCTCAATTGTAGGGTTTTTACGAGGAGAAGCTATGGTTAGAGGGTGGATAATCGGAAATAGCAGCGGACTGTTTTTTGGAATGTTTTCATGTATTGCTTTGATTGTGTTCATTTTTACAATGAGAGCTTTTGATCACAAGGTCAAATTCAGGTTTATCTACGGAGCAACAGCTCTATTAATTGCCATGTTTGGAACAATAATTTATTCAACATCAGGCTATATAATAGTTACTGTTCTTTCTTATATTCTGCCATTTTTGGCTATTGGAATCCTATTTTTGTATATGTATATGTATGCAGCTAGATATAATATAGATTCTGTATCCAGGTGCTACAAACGCAGATGTTTTTATGCAGACGCAGAAAGACATTCAAAGAATAAAATGGCCATTATATCAATGGATTTAAATGACCTAAAGTATATCAATGACAATTTTGGACATAAGGCAGGAGATATAGCTTTGCTTACTTTTGCTGAAGTATGTCGTTCTGTAAAGCCTAGCAAATTTATTCTTTACCGAACAGGTGGAGATGAATTCATGATGCTTGGAATAAAAGCCACAAAGGATGAGGCTGAAACGCTTATACATGATATAAGATTAAAGCTTCAGGAAACACCATACACATGCTCCTTTGGAATAAATATGTACAATCCATCCGATGATTTTGATGATGTTGTAGTAAAAGCTGATCAGGCCATGTACGAGGACAAACGAATGTACAAGGAAATGAAAATCAAAGCTAATCCTTCAAAAGATGAGGAATACGACGAATCACTTAGGATGTTTACTAGTAATATAAGTTTTTTAGATTGAGGTGACAAAATGACAAAAGTAGTTATGCACGGCTGCAACGGCCACATGGGAAGAGTTATTACTGATTTGTGTAAAGCTGACAGCGAAGTATCAATTGTTGCTGGTGTTGATAAATTCAAGGGAATTGAAAATGAATACCCAGTATTTGATTCTATTTCAGATGTAGATGTAGACTTTGATGTGATTATTGATTTTTCAAATGCTGCAGCTGTAGATGACCTTTTGACATATTGCGAATCAAATGGCAAGCCAGTTGTTCTTTGCACAACAGGACTTACAGATGATATGATTAATCATGTTGATTCAGCTAGCAAGAAGGTAGCAGTTCTTCGTTCAGCTAACATGTCACTTGGAATCAACACATTATTTGATCTTTGCAAAAAAGCTACACAGGTATTTGCTGATGCAGGATACGATATCGAAATCGTAGAGAAGCATCACAATCAAAAATTAGATGCTCCAAGTGGAACAGCACTTGCACTTGCAGATGCTTGTAATGAAGCATTGGATGAAAAGTATGAGTACTGCTATGGACGAGCAGATAGAAGAGAAAAGAGACCTAAGAACGAAATCGGTATTTCTGCAGTTAGAGGCGGAAATATTGTTGGCGAGCATGAGGTTATTTTTGCAGGACTTGATGAAGTTATTACTATCAAGCACACAGCATATTCTAAGAGTGTATTTGCTAAGGGAGCTGTTGAAGCAGCCAAATTCTTAGCAGGAAAGCCAGCAGGGCTTTACGACATGAAGCAGGTTATTGCTGAGAAATAAGAGGAAAGATATAGAGGGCGAATTATGTATATTCAACTCAATTCACAGGTAATATGCTATGAGAAGACCGGCGAGGGTACGCCGGTTATTCTTATACACGGAAATAACGGAAATCTCCATGATTTTGACGCTTTAGCAGAGACTATGAGCATGTATCATACTGTATATGCTATGGATTCAAGAGGCCATGGAGAGAGTGCAACACCAAAGGAATATCATTATAAGGATATGGCTGATGATGTGATTAATCTTATAAGAGCGCTGGAAATCGACAAACCATATCTTATTGGATATTCAGACGGTGGCATAATAGCCCTTTTAGTTGCAATAAAGGCTAGCAAATTGCTTTCTGGAATTGTATGCTGTGGCGCAAATCTTTCACCATCTGGAATACATCACAGAGTGCTTCGTGAAATGAAAAAGGATTATAAGAGAACAAATGACCCTAAGATTCTTATGATGCTTGAGGAGCCTGATATTTCGCCATCAGACTTACGTCGTATCTCCGTGCCTGCAATGATATTTGCAGGAGAAGATGATTGCATCAAGGAGAAAGAGTCTGAGAAAATAGCAGCCAATATTCCTGAAGCAGAATTACACATCCTACCTGATGAAAATCATGAAAGTTATGTGGTGGGGACAAACCGCTTATTTAAGTACATCTCAGGCTTTTTGAGGTAGAAGTATTCCTTGTGTTTATGAACTATCCATGATAGAATTGTTATAAAATTGTGAAAAAGAAATCAAGCGTTATTAAATATAACGTTCCGCTAGGCAAGTAACAGGGGTAGTTATGGCACAGGAAAATAAGGGTAAAAAAACAGGGTTATTAGCAAGAATTAACATAGCGATAGTTGTAGCAGCTGCTATAGCTCTTGCTTTATGTTATTTTACAACAACAAACTCAGTAGATAATGTTATAACAGAAGAAATTGAGCCGTATTCCGTGGCTCAATTATCTGATGGTTCAAAGGAATATTTCTTTAAGCTAGTAGATTATGATTATCATTATTCAGGTATAGCGTTCTATACATCCCACCAGGAAGTTACGGCTTATAATATGGGCCGAGAAATCTATTCTTTTAATAAGACTGGTGGCTTCTGGACATCAAGTCCTGGTTCTACATACAATTTTGTTGAAATCAATGAAAAGATGGTTCAAATCGCAGTTATTATAAAGCCATCTTATGATATTGTTGCAAATCAAAAAATCACCTTTTACATCGGAAGTTCATATGGCATGTACGATGACATAATGACAGCATCAATGCCTAGATTTTTTGCAAGTATGCTGGTAGTTTTTCTTAGCATACTATTGTTCATATACTATGCGATTATGCATGAAAAACAAAATCTTAGCAGGGAACTATTATACCTTGGATATTTTTCATTCTTCTGCGGTATTTGGTCAATCAACGAGACAGACGTATCATCACTTTTAATGAATAATAAGATTGTAGATTCATTAATACCATACTTTTGTTTGATGCTTGCAGTACCATCCATGATTATGTTCTTTGATTCATACTTGGGAATAAAAACAGTTATATTCCGCAAAATAATCATTGGGTACTCAGTAGTGCAGAACGTAGTGTTATCAGTGCTTCATTTCACTAAAATTGCAGAGTATAGAGAAACACTTGTATTTACACAAGTCCTTTTAATGGTTGCAGCAATATACCTCATCACAGGAATGGTTGGGCAGATTATTCGTAGAAACTTTTCACGTAGACTTGAGATATGTGCAGCTGGATTATCTTTATTTGTGTTCGCACTATTTGTAGATGTAGCTCAATACTACAGAGCTCTTGGAGATGCTGATAAAGTAGGCAGATATGTATTCTTAATCTTCGTATTTATGCTTGCTTGGGACATGATTAAAGAATCAAATGAAATACTTGAAAAAGGACGTCGTGCTAAACAGCTTGAAGTATTTGCTCTTACTGACAGCATGACAGGACTTTACAACCGAAATGCCTTTGAAAGACAGGCAAAAGTTGAAGCAGAAAAAGGCGGTAGCCTAGAGGGGCTTGTAGCAGTCGTAGCTGATGCCAACGGATTAAAGCACTGCAATGATACTTATGGACATGAAGCCGGCGATGAATACATCTCAATTGTAGCCGAGTTATTCAACAGTGTTTACGGCAAATACGGCAACTGTTATAGAACTGGTGGTGATGAGTTCTGCTGTATAATTCCAGCAGGCCGCCACATAAATATGGAACGCCTGAAAAAGCTTTTCATGGCAAAAGTATACACAGCCAACCTTGAAGGTGATTACGTCTTCGATATCGGCGTAGCCGTCGGAGATGCAAAATATGACGCCAAATTAGACAGAGACTTCCGTGCTCTACTAAAACGCGCCGACGCTCACATGTACGAAAACAAACGTGAGCTCAAGGCCGCCATATCCTAACCGGCTGAATTCCACCCCCGTATGTAGAGTGTGGTGTGGCTTGCTTGTACCTGGGGGCTTCGGACTCCCCTGCATGCCCGGCATCATTTGAGCAGATTTATGGATTACCTTAATGTGTAAAGTCTCCCATATGTAGGTGTACTTACGAAGCTTTTACAATTCGAAGGTAATGTGTGACCTAGACGGACAAAAATAATATTTATAATCAGCTAGTCTAAACTAGTCTTTGTATTATTACTTTTGCTACTCCGTTCACTAAGAAAAATAAAAAAGAGATATTTGTATGAATTGACACCGTGGCACATTCAACATCGTGTTTCAAGTGACCACTGCTGCCGCCGTCCTAGCGGCAGCTGCCAATTCTTATCAAATATCTCTTTTATTTTTTCTAAGTTCACTACAAAGCAAATAGTAATTAATACAAAGCTAGCTTTAGACAGCTGATAATTTAATGTAAAGAATGTCCGTCTAGGGCATACCTTAACGATAGAATTGTAAAACTTTGTAAGAACACCTACTAATAAATATGGGAGACTGCACATTTAGATAATCCTAAATCTGTGATTGTGCCAGGCAGGGGAGTCCGAAGCCCCAGGTACAAGCAAACCGCGGGGGTTACTCTACGTGGGTGGAATTCATCCAGTCTACCAGCTCTAGGAGGCCGTCCTCGGTGAATGGGGCGGTGTTTGTGAGCTTCTTTTCGTCTGGTGTGTTTTCGGAGCTGAAGGGGCCAGGCCATAGAGTGGCTTGGAACTTGTCGTCAGCACCTTCTTCGCTTACTTTTTCAATTTTATAGCATTTCTTGCCGTCGCTTCCTGTAAATGAGGGAGCTTTTTTGTAATATCCTAATGAAAGGAGTCTCTTTCGTTCTATCATAAGCTATATTTTAAAGAAACTATAAGACTTTGTCACTAATAAATGGTAAAATGAGCTTAAGAAAATAACTGGAGATAGGGGGATGCGACATATGGGAAAAGGACGACTTTTTAGAATTGTGTGCGGGATAATGATTGCGATTATCGTAGTCATTCTTGTGGTGCTTTTTGTAAGTGATGACGATACTTATTCAAGCGTAAGTATTGATGAATCTCTTCCTTATGCCGATACAACTAGTTGGATGGGCAACCTATCTGACGACCTTTATTTATCAGAGATTACAATTCCTGGTACACATGATAGCTGTGCTAGAAATGTTATGCTTGGTTATGTGATGAGATGCCAGGATACAGATGTTTCAGAACAGTTGGAGAACGGCTATAGATATTTGGATTTTCGCGTAGCATTAGACGAAAAGACAAATAAAGTAAAGATGGTTCATAATTTTGCAAGCTGTCATGAAGATGGAAATCTTTTCTCTGACTATTTGTATTTTGATGATGTGTGCGCTGATGTATATAGCTTTTTGCAGCAGTATCCTACAGAGACAGTCATTGTAAACATTAAGATAGAAGACGATGACCATTCGGTAAGCGATATCCAAAATTTATTAACTGAACAGATTAATGCAAATAAAGATTATTGGTACATTGAGGATGAGATACCTTTGCTTAGTGATGCAAGAGGCCGTATTGTTCTTGCAACAAGATTTTCAGATGCAGCTGCAACAGATATGATGGGCCTTAATATGCAGTGGGCTGAGCAGGACAACAATACACCAATCGATATCCCATATGAGCTTTATGTGTATAACAATTTTAGGGTGTGGATACAGGACAGATATAAATACAACGTTGAGGATAAGTATGAAGCAATCGTAGATGGCCTTGAAAATTGCGAGGCGGATGAGAATACTCTGTTCCTTAATTTTATTAGCACAAGTGGAGATGGAAAAATTGGTCATCCACGTGGATATGCAAATACATTAAATGAACTTTTAATGGAGTATCAATTAAAAGATGATACTAGCTATGGAATTATTATTGTAGATTTTGGCAATAAGGACTTAGCAAGACATATATATTATACAAATCAGTTTTAAATATTTTGTCATTTAGATAGAAAATAATATAGGAGGAAAGTACATGGAAAAGCTAGAGAATGAAGAGGTAAATCCAATCCTATTGGAGTTCCTTGATGCGGATTCCTTCGAGGACAAATACAAGCTTTTGGTGGCAACACCAACAATGGATTTTGACAATCTTCTCATTGACAACATGGCATCATCCATTGATGTTGTAATCGATGATGGGGACATCGAATCAAGACTACAGGACTTAAAAGTTTGTGTACGTACTAGAGCTAAATACGAGACAGAAAGATTTAGGAGATAGAAATGGCAAATACAAAAAACAAAGCAAGGCGCAAAAAGATTAAAAACAAATTAATATTTTTGCTTTTACCAGTGGTAATAGTCACTATTCTCGTTTTAGTTGGAATAGCAACTGTTCTTTCTCGAAATAGCATGACAGAAATGGCCACAGCACAGTTGGATTCATCAATTTCTAATCAGGCAGACAATATCGAAGCCTGGCTTGACGAAAATCTTGAAAATTTCTCAACAGTAAAACAAGTAATTGAAAAGACCCAGCCAGATGAAGAGGGGCTACAAAAAATCCTGGATTCATTCTATGGCTTTAATAAGTATTGCACTGAAGGCCCATATGTTGCTACAGCAGATGGCCGCTTTTATGCTGCAAGTGCTTCCGGCTTAAGAGTAACAAATCCTACAGGAGAAACATTCTTTAAGCAGGGTATCACTAGTGTAAATATGAACTATGGTACAGCTTATACAAATGATGAGGGGACATCTGTAATAAGTGCATCTGGAATTTTAAATGATGGTAGTGGCGAGCTTAAGGTTATCGCTGCAGACTTATCTCTTGACCAAATCAGTATCATAGTAAACTCTGGAGTAAAGATGGATTCTGCGGCATCATTCCTTATCGATGCATCGGACAACACTATTCTCGCTCACAGAGATCCAGAGCGTATATCTACTACTCTTACAACTTCAGATAGCGATAAGCTGATGGCAGCCATCGCAGAGAGGCTTGAGACTAGAGATTACGATACAGTTGCATTGAATGGATACGAAGTTGCATTTAGGGAGATTCAGGGAACAGACTGGGTACTTGTTTCATATATTGCAGATTCAGTTATCCTTAAGGATGTTATGAAGCTGACAAATCTCCTTATTATAGTAGGAATTATTGCAGTAATTGTTATAGTAATTATGATCAACCTACTGGTATCTAAAGTTATTGCTCCACTTGGACATATCACAAAGAACATTACAGATATGTCAGCAGGTGATTTCACAATCGAAGTTAAGCAGGAGAGCGATGATGAAATCGGTTTGATGGGAAGTAAGGTTAGCGAGTTTGTGGAATCAATGCGAACCATGCTTTCTACAATTAATGAGGAGTCTGAAAAGCTTAAAGAGCAGTCGGACAACTCAGATAGAGTATCAAAAGATATGTTTGAGGCATCTCGTTCACAGGCAGATGCTATGCAGAACTTAAATAGCACTGTTGACCAGTTGGCAGTGGCAGTTAATGAGATTGCAGAAAATGCAACAACTCTTGCCATGGTTGTTTCTGACACTAGGGAGAATTCTAACCAGGCTAACGAAAGCATGAAGGAAACGGTTGAAATCAGCAAGAAGGGCCGAGATGATATGGAACAGCTTTCAGTTGCTATGCAGGGAATCAAAAATAGCAACGACGAGCTTGTTAACAAGATCAATGATGTTGGCAAAGCATCAGAGGAGATTACAAAGATCGTTGGCTTAATTGCAGAAATTGCAGATGAGACAAATCTTCTTTCGCTCAATGCTTCAATTGAAGCTGCAAGAGCAGGCGAGGCTGGCAAGGGATTTGCGGTAGTAGCAAGTGAGATTGGAAAGCTTGCACAGAATTCGGCAGCCAGTGCAGATAATATATCAAGGCTTATAAATGATGTTCAAAAGGCTATCAATTCTGTAGTTGAACAGGCTGAGGCAAGCGCAGAAAACATCGACGCAAACAGCCAGCTTATTGATACAGCGGTTGATACATTTGATCAGATTTACCAGAATATTGAAAAGTCAAACGAATTGCTTGATTTAATGATTCAGGATGTGGAAAAGGTTGATGATGTTGCAGGTAACGTTGCAGCCATTTCAGAGGAGCAGGCAGCTAGTGCTGATGAAATCCTTGAAACAAGTCACCACATGGTTGAGCAGGCAAATAGTATCACAGCCAGCAGCCAGGATGTCGCAGATAATTCACATGAGCTTGCAAGCACATCGGATACACTTTCAGCTTATGTTCAGCAATTCAAGATATAGAGGGGGCTATGGCATGAAATCAAAGATAAAAAAACTATTATGTATGACTATGATAGGTGTGCTGGCTGTAGCTTCTATGGTTGGATGTGGAAGTACCAGTTCATCTACTGGAAATGTTTCAGGAAAAGGCACTAATATCTATTTTTCAATACCGGATGTTGATGATACTTTTAGAGCAGCACTTAGTGATGCTATAAATGAGGCGGCAGCTGAAGCAGGGGCAACTGTAACAACTGAGTATTGTGGTAACAGCACAGATGACCAGCTCCATATGATTGAAGCAGCAGCGGCATCTGGAAAGTATAACGCTATCATTTGCCGTATTGTAGATATTTCTACTGCTCTGCAGATGGAAATTGCAGCAGGAGATTTACCTATTGTATTTGTAAACAATGAGCCTAGTTCAGAGTATTTAAAGGCAAATCAATATATTTATGCCGGATCTTTTGAACAGGATGCTGGTAGATTCCAGGCGGAATATGTTTGGAACAAATTGGGCAATCCATCATCTATGAATATCGTTATTCTTGAGGGTGAGAAAGGCCATGCAGGAGCGATTGGTAGAACAAATGCTATTAAATACTTCTATCGAGACAACGGAGTTGATGCCAACATAGTATTTATGGACCATGCAAACTGGTCAGATACAGAAGCATATGAAAAACTGGATGTGTTTAAGCTTACAAATCAGAGCTTTGATGCAATCTTCTGTAACAATGACACAATGGCGCTTGGCGCAGTTAAGTGGCTTAAGGATAATGGATATGATCCATCAAAGTATCTTGTAGCTGGTGTAGATGCCACAGCTGATGGATGCGCATCAATTAAGGCGGGCGATATGTATATGACAGTATTACAGGATGCCCAGGGCCAGGGAGTTGCAGCGGTAAATGCATGTGCGATGCTGTCAAAGGGGCAGTCAATTTCGTCAATCGAAGGGGCTACAGATGATTTGAAATACGTGTTGGTTCCATTTGTTCCAGTTGATGCTTCAAATGTGTCAGAAGTTCAATGATAGACTAGATAAAATCGATGAGTAATAATACTCATCGATTTTTTTTATTTTGTCTTAATTTATTGAAATAAGTTCAAAGATGATATAAAATTAACTAGCTATAAAATTAGAAAAAAAGCGTTTAGGAGGATGATTATGAAAAAAGTAACGCTATTAGCTGCCACAGTTGTTATGGCAGGCTCACTATTCACAGCATGTGGTAAAAGCTCTACTCCACAGTACGAGGCAACAGTTGACGAGGTTTTTACATGTGGCACTTACGACGGAACAGCATTGGTTGTAAATCTTGATGCTACAAACAACACAGATTCATACTTAGACAACTACACAGTTGCATATAGTCTTGTAGCTACTCTTGATGGCACAACACTTAGCACATCTTATTTAGGTTCAGACAACCCATATGCTATTGCTGATGGAAAGATTAAGAGTGGTGAATCTGGAATGGTTCAGGCAGCATTTGATATCTCAGGTATTGATTATGATGAGGATTCAGAACTTGAACTTGAATTAACATCATACACAATCAAGGATTACAAAACTGTAGGCGTTCTTGAAGAGACAATCTCAATGGCAGACGTTGAGGCTAAGGTTTCTGAAAGTGAATTTGATGTTTCAATTGACAATGTAACAGTTACAGATGATGGAGAAGGAACAAACATCGTAGTTATTGATTACACATTTACAAATGATTCTGATGAGGCTACAAGCTTTGGTTCTGCAGTTACAGAGGAACTCTTCCAGGATGGTGTAGCTCTTCAGCGTGGATACCTTCCATACAACCACCCATTACGTGAGGATATGGATGATGACAATGTATACACAGACATCAAGTCTGGTGCAAGCATTCAGGTTCGTGAAGTATTCGAGCTTACTAGCGATTCAAATGTAGAAATCAAGCTTACAGATAGACAGAGCTTTGATCAGGCAGTAATCTTGGAAAAGGAAATCCAGGTTAAATAAGGGAGGCCAATATGAAAAAGAGATTATTAGCAGCTCTTCTTGTTTCTTTTGCACTTGTATTTGGTGTAACAGGATGTGGTAAATCTTCATCAATCAAGGATAAAATCGAGCAGTCAGCAGATGACGAAGAAGATGAGGATGAAGACGAGGACGATGACAAGGATTCAAAGAAGAAGTCAGAGGATGACGAGGATGATGACGATGTTATCGTAGCAGGCACAATCGACACTTCAAGCAAGTATGCATTTAATGTTGATACAGCATTACTTGGAACAGATGAGTATTATGATGATGTAGTTATTGTTTACCTTGTTGGTGAGTTTACAAACAACTCTGATGAGGTAATGGATTTTGCAAGCGTAGTTAATGTAGAAGTAAAGCAGGATGGTATTTCTCTTGATAGAGCATACATTTCTGGTACATCAAAGCTTAACTATGCAGAAATCAAGCCAGGTGAGTCTATTCCAATTATCTTAGGATATGAGTTGGATAGTGCTGATTACGATGTTGATATCGTTTGCACAGATTACACTCACTACGCAGATGAGGTTCTTTTCGAAGGCTCATATTCAATCGACGATTTGATTGATAACACAAATGAATATATTGATGAGTACGATGATTACATCAGCGATGAAGGTATTGATGAATTTGAAGATTCTCTTTAATCATTAGCTTTTAATTAGGCTGTCACACTTTAAGGGTGTGGCAGCTTTTTTTGTTTGTGCATTCAGACAGATTTTTCGGTAAATTAAATAAAATTGGGGTAAAGCGGTTTAACGTTAAATATATTTTGGTATACTTATTGCGTGTTGTTTATGTCATATCTATAGTGAGCAGGAGGATATTATTATGGCTATTGATCTTAAACAATACGAGGCACTTCCACATGGCGATATGCCAGGTGACAAGGTAGAAATAGGTGAGGAGCATGTTAAAAAGGCAACTCTTATTATGGAGAAACTTGAGGGCATGCTTGATGAGGTTATCGCAAAGGATGGCAGAGCTGTCATAGCTGTTTGCGGTGGCTCAGGAGTAGGAAAGTCTGAGACAGCGTCTCTCATTTCTTATTTTTTAAATGAGAAAGGCATTGGTGCTTATACAATGTCAGGAGACAACTATCCTAGAAGAATTCCTATGTACAACGATGCTGAGAGACTTCGCATCTTTAGAACTAGCGGTGTAAGAGGCCTTGTAAAGGCTAATGAAGCAACACCTGAACACTTCGACAAGCTTAGAGCTTGGCAACAGGAGGAGACAGATGCTTCAGCTGACCATGTTTCAACTGATCCATGGATGAAGGCTTACCTTGATGCTGGTAGAGAAGGACTCACAGGCTATCTTGGCACTACAAACGAAATTGATTTCGATGAAGTAACTGGTATTGTTAAGGCTTTCAAATCCGGCCAGGATAAGATCTACCTTAAGAGAATGGGTAGAACCGACTCTGAACTTTGGTATGATGAAGTTGATTTTACAAACAAAAAAGTTCTAGTTATTGAATGGACACATGGTAATAGTGATAACTATGAAGGCGTGGATATTCCAATCCTTCTCAACAGCACACCAGAAGAGACACTGGCTCACCGCAGAGCTAGAAATCGTGATGGCAAGACTGATAGTGCATTCACTATGCTTGTGTTGGAACTCGAGCAGAACCTTTTAAAGTCACAGGCTCACAAGGCAAAAATTATTCTTTCTAAATCAGGTGAGTTACTTTCATATAGCGAATATGAAAGTCTTATGAAGTAGGAGGGATTAGTAATGAGCAATGGACCAATGTTAAATGCCTATCCTGATTCAATGGGAGGCACATTAGATGATATTGTAAAGGTTCTTAGTAAGGATGAATTGAAGGACGTATTCGAGTCATTCTACATCCTTCCAAGTATTTTTAATACGGACTTAGACAGAGGCTTCTCAGTAATTGATTATGGAATCAATGAGGAGCTTGGTAGTAAGGAAGCCATTGAGGCTATCAAGGATATGGGCATCGACCTTAAGCTTGATTTCATCCTTAACCACGCATCTGTATTATCAAAGGAGTTCCAGGATATCATCAAAAATGGTGAGAATTCTAAGTACAAGGATTTCTTCATTGACTGGAACAAATTCTGGGAAGGTTGCGGTACTCTCACAAAAGAGGGTTACATTCAGCCAGATGAAAAATATATCAAGGATATGTTTTTCCGCAAGCCAGGTTTACCAATTCTTATGGTAAGATTCCCAGATGGAAGAAACGTACCATATTGGAACACATTCTACCAGGAGGTTCGCTACAAGAATCTTGAAGCAGAAGACCTTATGGAAAAGATGGATATCCAGTATGTGGCTGCTACACGTTTAGCACAGTGTGTTAATTCCCAAATCAGCCAGGGAACAAGCGTAGCAGAATTGAAGCTTGGAAAATACGAACAGTATCGTGATGAGGTAGTTGATTTACTTGAGAGCAGCCGTAGATACTTAGGACAGATGGATTTGAATATCAAATCTCCACTTGTTTGGGAATTCTATGAAAACACTCTTAAGACACTTTCATCATACGGTGCTAAAATCGTCAGACTTGATGCATTCGCATATGCTCCTAAGGAGCCAGGAGAAAAGAATTTCTTGAATGATCCTGGTACTTGGGATTTACTACAGAAGGTTAGAGAGCTTGCAGACAAAAACGGAGTAACATTACTTCCAGAGATTCACGCAAGCTACGGCGAGAAGATTTATGAGTTAGTAGCAGGCAAAGGCTATATGACATACGATTTCTTCTTACCAGGACTTCTTATATACGCAATCGAAAATCACAATCCAGATGTTCTTATCAACTGGGCAAAAGAGCTTGTTGAAAAGGATATCAGAGTTGTAAACATGCTTGGTTGCCATGATGGTATACCACTTCTTGATTTAAAGGGACTTCTTCCAGAAGACGAAATCCAGAAGATGATAGATGTACTTGTTTCTAGAGGAGGATTTGTAAAGGATCTTCACGGAGCAAAGAACATGTACTACCAGGTAAATGCCACATACTACAGTGCATTAGGTGAAGACGATAAGAAGATGCTCTTTGCCAGAGCAATTCAGATGTTCATGCCAGGTAAGCCACAGGTATGGTACTTAGATTTGTTCGCAGGAAAGAATGATCACGAAGCTGTTGCTCGTGCAGGCGCAGGTGGTCACAAAGAAATCAACAGAACAAATCTTACAATGGAGCAAATTGAGGAAGGACTTAAGAAGGACGTTGTTAAAAAGCAGATTGAGCTTTTACAGCTTCGTAAGTCACATCCTGCATTTGGTTTTGATAGTAAACTTTCAATCAATACCAATGGTTCAGTTGTTTCCTTTACATGGACAAAGGATAATGACACCATTACTCTAGAGGCAGATTTTGAAAGCCTAGAGTACCAAATTAAATAATGACGAAGCCAGCATGTTACGGCTACAAGCCTACTGATTTCTTCGCTCGACGAATGTCTCGCTTAAGAAATAGTAGAGCTTGATGCCTACATACTGGCTTCTGTTTTTTTGAGTATAATCTACACTATGTAAAATCTTTCTAGGTAATTTACGAGAGCGGGTTGCCGAATATCATGTTTGAGTTGTGGTAGCGGCGGTCGCTTGTGACGTCTTCCCCAAACCATTCTGGTGGGGTGAAGGAGTTGGCGGCTTTCTCATTTGGAAACTCTACCTCAGCCATAATGAGGCCTTCCATGTGACCAGAGAACACATCAAGTTCGATGGTGTATGGATCAAGTGGAATAAGATAGCGACGCTTTGTGATAGGATAGCCATCAATCTTTTCAAGAAGATGTTCGTAGGCTTCCTTGGTGAGAGGAGCTTCGATTTCCTCGCGAGCCATCAATCCACTTCCTTTATATGTTAGAATGTATGCGTCATTCTTTCGACGAATTCTAACGACAGGACTGGTAGAAAGATACCCCTGTTCAATTTCAACATACTTATATTGGCCTAAATCAGGCAATTCTTTGATTAAAAATTTTCTTTCAATTTCCATGGATTTATAGTAGCAAATAAAGAGAGAAATGAAAATATATTGAAAAAAACTGAAATTTGCGGTAAAATTACCATTACGAGTGCTAATATATCCGGGCGATGTGGTAGGGCTCGGTATAGGTATAGCTTTTAAGGAGGAATTTATAATGATTACAGCCGGTGATTTTAGAAACGGTATGACTATCGAAATGGATAATCAGGTTTATCAGGTAATTGAATTTCAGCACGTAAAGCCAGGTAAGGGTGCAGCTTTCGTTCGTACTAAGCTTAAGAACATAAAGAACGGTGGTGTTACTGAAACATCTTTCCGTCCAACAGAGAAGTTCCCAGCAGCACGTATCGATCGTAAGGATATGCAGTATCTCTACAACGATGGTGACCTTTACAACTTCATGGATGTTGAGACATACGATCAGGTTGCTCTTACAGCAGATCAGATTGGTGACGCTCTTAAGTTCGTTAAGGAAAATGAAATCGTAAAGATGCTTTCACACAACGGTTCAATCTTCTCAGTTGAGCCACCTATGTTTGTTGAGCTTCAGATTACAGACACAGAGCCAGGTTTCAAGGGCGATACAGCTACAGGTGCTACAAAGCCTGCTACAGTTGAGACAGGTGCTGTTGTTTATGTTCCACTTTTCGTTGAGAATGGTGAGACAATCAAGATTGATACTAGAACTGGAGAGTATTTATCAAGAGTTTAATTATGGATTATAGAGAATACCCGCTTTCGGAGCTTTTAAAAAATCGAAAAATATTTGCCGTATTTGACGAAGAATTTCAAAAGGGCACTTGGCTGGATGCCACAGCTCTACTTGGAAGCGAAAGCACAATCAACCAACTTTATCGTGACGGCACAGTACCTCGCGATACCCTAGACAGGATAGTTGAGCGTCTCTCTAAATAATGCAAATCAAGGGCCTTAGGATTACCTAGGGTCCTTTTTTATACTCTGCCGTCCGGGATTAATGTGGGATAAATGTAAAGTTCTGCTGGGCTCCCTGCCCGTCGCACACTGGTTGTTGCTAGGCGTGGACGATTTCGCGAATATTATAGTTTTTCTTAGCACAAAAGGAGCCCACACTGCTGATGTCTTATTGCGGGATGAACTTTTTCTGAATCTGTATAAGCTAGGACGGACACTTTTAAACTATAAATATGGATTTTCAAAGCTATGGTACCATGGGCTCATATTACATTCGCTAAGTAGAACTAAAAAAGAGATATTTGTATGTATGAGCACCGTGGCACATTCAACGTCCTGTTTCAAGTGACCACTGCTGCCGCCGTCCTAGCGGCAGCTGCTCATCCATACCAAATATCTCTTTTTGTTCTACTAGGCTCATTCCAAAATCGCCCAAAGGTTACCATAGTTTTGAAAACCCATATTTCCTTTAGGAACAGTGTGTCCGTCCATAGATATACAGATTCAGAAAATGTACAGACCTGCAAAAGACGACAGCTAACAAGTGTGTGCTCCTTGTGCTCTAGAAAAACATAATATTCATGCGATGTCCACGCCTAGCAACCACCAGTGTGTGGCGGGCAGGGAGCCCAGCTTCACATATTGGAAAGCCCACATTAATCCCGGGGTCGAATTTGCAAGTAAGTTACGGAATAAACCTATTGTGTAAAACGGGGCAATACAGTACCATTGGAGAAAATGATGAAATTGGAGAAGAATGTAATGATAAAGGATACTACAGTTAAGATTGACAGTAAGCATTTTTACAGTAGGTTGGCAACTATAGCGGGGCCGATAGCGTTTCAGAGTTTGATGCTGGCGCTGGTGGCTGCCTGTGATGCGTTGATGCTGGGGAGAGTGGCACAGGAGCAGATGACGGCGGTTTCCCTGGCTACGCAGATACAGTTCGTTCAGAATATGCTGATTATGGCTATTACGGGAGCGGGAGCAATCCTTGGAGCTCAGTACTGGGGCAAAGGAGATAAGGAAACTATACAGAAGCTTTTTGATATGATGCTGAAGTATGCAGGGGTTATTTGCATAGCCTTCTTTATCGGATGCGAGATTTTTCCAGAGGCCTTGATGCATGTGTTTGCAAGCGACCAGACTTTGATTGAGCTTGGTGCTGCTTATCTTCGTATTGCTGGAATCTCATATTTGATAACGGGTGTATCGCAAAGTTATCTAGCCATTATGAAGGTTACAGATCATGTCAATGAAAGTGCGTGGATTAGTAGTTGTGCTGTTGTACTAAACGTAGTGTTTAACCTGATATTTATCTTTGGTTTTCTGGGAGCTCCAAGAATGGAGGCAAAGGGAGCTGCACTTGCAACAACAATAGCGAGAGTAATAGAGCTTGTTATATGTCTTGTGATTTCGGGTAGGGAAGGATATATCAGGCCGGCATTAAGCAAGATGTTTAAAATAAGCAAGGAACTTACAAAGGATTTCTGGCGACAGTGTCTTCCTTTGATGGGTGGCTCACTTTTCTGGGGAGTTGGATTTACTTCCTACACTGCGATAATGGGACACATGGGTGTAGATGCGGCTGCAGCAAATTCTATTGCAGCAGTTGTAAGAGATTTGATTTGCTGTGTTTGTAATGGTATTGGAAGTGCGGCTGGAATCATTGTTGGAAATGAGCTTGGTGCTGGTAATCTAGAAATGGGAAAAGCTTATGGTATCAAGCTTATGAAGATATCTTATGTCATCGGAATTGCATCTATGCTTATCGTATTTGCGGTAACACCACTGACAGTTCATATGGTTCTTCTTACTGACGAAGCCAGAAAATATCTTACAGGCATGATGTGTATAATGGCTGTTTACATGATAGGGCGATGTGTAAACACTGTCACAATAAACGGTGTGCTAGATGGCGGCGGAGATACCATATTCGATATGTATAGTCTGGCAGTGTGTATGTGGGGAATAGCTATACCTCTGGCACTGTTGGGAGCTTTTGTATTCCACTGGTCAGTGTTGCTGGTATATTCATGCACATGCTTGGATGAGGTTGGAAAAATTCCATGGGTAATGATTCGCTTCCGTAAATATAAGTGGGTACAGAATTTGACCAAATAGAAGAGGCATTCATACTTGAGAACTTTTTATCGATAAAGATGAAATCATAGATAGTTATATTGCTATTTGGTAAGATAGATATATGTAAAAGGAGGGTTTTGGTAATGAATATTTCAGAGGCTATTAAATATATAGGCTGTGATGACAAGACTATCGACTTGTTCGAAAGTCAGTATCCTGTTCCTAACGGTGTATCCTACAATTCATATGTGATTTTGGATGAAAAGATTGCTGTCATGGATTCAGCAGATCCTAGGGTGACAGACCAGTGGTTGGCAAATCTTGATAAGGAGCTGGCTGGACGTACACCTGACTATCTTGTGGTTTCGCACATGGAGCCAGATCACTCTGGTTCAATCAAGGTATTCCTTGAAAAATATTCTGATACCACAGTAGTTGGAAATGCCAAGACATTTACTATGATGGCGCAGTTTATGGATGCCGGCATATTTGAAAATAGAAAGCATGTGGTGGCTGAAGGAGACACACTTTCTCTTGGAAGCCATGAGCTTACATTCATCATGGCACCAATGGTTCACTGGCCAGAGGTAATGGTTGAGTACGAATCTACAGAGAAGATTCTTTTCTCAGCAGATGGATTTGGAAAGTTTGGCGCGCTGGATGTGGATGAGCCATGGATTGACGAAGCTCGTCGATATTATCTTAATATTGTGGGTAAGTACGGCGCATCGGTGCAGGGATTGTTGAAAAAGGCAGCAAATCTTGATATCCAGAAAATCTGCCCATTGCATGGACCAGTTTTGACAGAGAATTTAGATTACTATATTAATCTTTATGATACATGGAGTAGCTATAAACCAGAGGAAGAAGGCGTGCTTGTTGCTTGCGCTTCTATCCACGGCAATACCAAGGCTGCTGCTCTGGAGCTTGTCGAAAAACTAAAGGCAAATGGCACTAAGGTGCAGTTTATCGACCTTACAAGAGAAAGTCTGTCAGAGGCAGTTGCCAGAGCGTTTTACTGGGATAAGATGGTGTGCTGTGCATGCACTTATGATGGAGGATTATTCCCACCAATGCAGGATTTCTTACATCATCTTACAGCAAAGGCTTATCAGAATCGTAAGGTTGCATTTGTTGAAAATGGCACATGGGCGCCTCAGGCAGCTAAGTGCATGAAGGCAATTCTTGAGCCAATGAAAAATATGGAATTTGTGGAGCCAGTGGTTTCCATTAAATCAACACTACAGGACCCAGCCCAGCTGGATGCGCTTGTAGCTGAACTAAAGTAAGCAATTTGTAGTTTAAATAATTAAGTGAGCAAGTAGTACACAAGCTCTGATAATTCTCAAGTGAGACATGTTGTCGAACGGAGAATTCATCAGGCTTGTGTACGTAACTTGCGGATTATAGGAGGTGCGTATGGCAGTAGAAGTAAACCATAGAAAAGTAGCGATTATAGGAGCGGGATTTGTAGGCTCAGCTACAGCTTTTGCTCTTTCTCAGAGCGGTCTGTTTTCAGAGATGGTTTTAATTGATGCAGACCATGAAAAGGCAGAAGGTGAGGCAATGGATATTTCCCATGGCGCACCATTTACAAAGCCTATTAAGATTTATGCGGGAGATTATGATGATGTTGCAGATGCAGCTATCTGTGTAGTTACAGCTGGTGCAGGACAAAAGCCAGGTGAGACAAGACTTGATCTTGTACACAAGAATGTTGGTATCTTTAAATCAATCATTCCAGAAATTTCTAAGAGAGATTTTGGCGGAATTTTGCTTATCGTAGCAAATCCTGTTGATGTGCTTACTCTTGCAGCTTTAAAGCTTTCAGGTCTTCCAGAAAATAGAGTAATCGGCTCAGGTACAGTTCTCGATTCTGCTCGTCTTAAGACTGAGCTTGGTGAGCACCTTGGCATTGATAGCCGTTCGGTACATGCTTTCATCATCGGTGAGCATGGAGATAGCGAAATTGCAGCATTCTCAAGTGCTAATGTTTCTGGTATTCCTCTTAATGATTTCTGTGAAATGAGAGGTCACTTTAATCATGAGGCATCTGAAAAGGCAATTGCAGAACGAGTAAAAAATGCTGCTTATGAGATTATAAAGAGGAAACATGCTACATATTACGGCGTAGCTGTTGCCGTAAGACGTATTTGTGAAGTTATCATCCGTGATGAGAAATCAATCCTTCCAGTATCATCTATGATGCATGGAGAATACGATATTGATGGTGTTTGTCTTTCAATGCCAGCAGTAGTTGGTGCTGATGGATTGGAGACAAAGGTTCCAATTTCTCTTGATGAAGATGAGATAAAGGCACTTCAGGAATCTGCCAAAACTCTTAAAGAGGTTGTCGGTACTATTGAGTGGTAAATTAAAAATGAGCTCATAGAATGTGGTTCTATATGTGTGATTTTATAATCGCCATACGTTTTTGGGGACGTTATGGCGATTATTTTTTTGCACGATTAATTGCAACTAAGTTGCATATATTGACGTTTAAAGCTCTGATTGATATAATATGCAACAATGTTGCAAATAAAACGAGTTAGAAACGAGGTCAATATGTCAAAGAGAGAAGTTCCAGTAGTATTAATAACAGGTTATTTAGGATCAGGAAAAACCACATTGATGCAGCATTTATTGATGCAGGAAGAGCGCAAAGTGGCTCTGATTGTAAATGATATGGGAAGTATCAATATCGATGCGTCAATTTTAGGAAGGACAAACAATCAGGTAGCGCAAGTAGAAATGGTAGAGATGCAGAATGGCTGTATTTGCTGCACATTGAGAGATGAGTTTATGAATGAGATTGAGCGCTTAGCAGAGGATGAATCTATTGAGGCAATATTTGTCGAAGCATCAGGTATCAGTGAACCATCATCTATAGCAGGGGCTTTTGTAAATTATGAAGAATCTACTGACACAAGAGTGTATTTAAAAACTGTAGTTTCAGTAGTTGATGTGGATAGAATATATCGTGAATTTTTAAATGAGTTATCTGAGGAAGATGATGTGGAAGATGGCGACGTTATAAACTTGATCATTGATCAGATTGAGTTTTGTAATATCATGCTTCTAAACAAAATCGATTTGCTTTCAAATACACAGGTAGAGGAAGTAAAAACATCTCTTAGAAATATCCAGCAGGAAGCAGAAATGATTCCATGTGTAAATGGCGAAGTTTCTCTGGATAAATTGTTGGATAGAGAAGATTTTGATTTTGATGATGTTCTTGCTTCAAGTAGTGTTCAACGAGCTCTTAATGAATGCGAGCCAGATGATGCAAAAGCTTGTGTAGATGAATATGGTATTTCGTCATTTGTTTATGAAGAAAGAGCGCCATTTAATAGGGATGCTTTCAATAAGCTGGTTGAGAATTACCCTGAAACATTGATTCGTTCCAAGGGATATATCTGGTTTTCCGATGATGACAAGCATATTCAGCTTTTTGAACAGGCCGGTAGAAATGCATCAATTACCGAGTTAACACCATGGGTTTCAGCTTGGCCAAAGGAGGAATTGGATGCGCTAATAAAGGATTTTCCTGATATATGCGATGACTGGGATGAAAAATATGGGGATAGAATCAATCAGGTTGTATTTATCGGAAAAGGATACGAAAAATCTGAAATTCTTGGATTAGTGGAACAGTGTATTGATAAAGAAAAATGGGCATAGACTATGGCACGTATATATTTCATAAATGGATTTTTGGATTCGGGTAAGACGACTTTTATAAAAGAACTATTGGACCAGGATTATTTTCAGATTCAAGGAAGAACTCTTCTTATAGAATGCGAGGAGGGCGACGAAGAATATCCTGCTGATTTTTTAGAGGCACACAATGTAGATAAAGTATCCATTGAGAATGAGGAGGAGTTTACTCCTGAACACTTAGCAGAAATCGAAAAGAAGTATAAGCCTAAGCGTGTAATTATAGAGTTCAACGGCATGTGGAATAGAAAGAATCTAGAGTTTCCATGGTATTGGGAAGAGCTTGTAGAAATCAGTGTTTTTGATGCCTCTACATTTGAGATGTATTCTAGAAATATGAAGTCACTGGTTGCGGAACAGGTGAGAAATGCATTGATGACGATACTTAACCGATGCGATACCGTGCTGGATAAAATCGGTAGTTATAGGCGCAGTCTGAAGGCTGTGAATTCGCAGCTAAATGTTGTTTTTTATGATAAGGAAGGGGAAATGAGTGCACGTCTTGAGGAGGATTTGCCTTATGATATAAATGAAGATGTGCTTACAATAACTGATGATACATATGCTACTTTCTATATTGATTTAATGGAAAATCTTGATAGATATGTTGGAAAACAAGCAAACCTCCAGGGGATGGTTATTAAGAAATCTGAGAATTCAGCGACCTCGTTAATATTGGGAAGGTTTGCAATGACTTGCTGTGCAGAGGACTTATCAATGTTTGGTTTTGTGTGTGATTATGCTAAAGCAGAAACCTTGGAACTGGATGATTGGGTAGAATATTCAGGAATAATAGATAAAGACTATATGGAAAAATATGATTTGTGGTATCCTGTAATATATGTAAAAGAATTAGAACACATTAATCCGCCTAAGAATAATTGGGTGGATGTTGTGTAAACAATATGAGGGCGCAAATGAAAACAGAGTATAAAACTAAGGCTAGGACTGTATTATTCGAATTTCTACAAGAAAATCCAGATAGAGGTTTTACGGCCATAGACTTGCTTACTTATCTGCAACTAAATATTGAAGGTGTTAACAAAACGACTGTATATAGAAATTTGGATAGACTATGTGAGCAGGGAATCATCTATAAATACAGAGAGCCGGAGCATGAAGGTTGGTTTTATCAATATTCTGCAGAACATACCCATTGCAACACACATATGCATGGAAAATGTTCTAAATGCGGAAAGTTGTTTCACATTGAAGATGATTTCGTAAATGAATTTGAAAAAAATGTAATGGAAAATTATGGGCTTAAAATTGATTTTGGGAAAACGTTGATAATCGGGATTTGCAAAGCTTGTAGTTGATTATCCCAAAGAGGTAAGTGCTTAAAATGAGAAATAAATCACCACTTAGTATAGAACTTTATAATACGCTAGTGCAGGATGGCTACGGGCACCAGTTTGCAACGCTGATAACAGATAATTTAAATACCGATTTCACAGCTGGGCGAATGCTAGGATATCTTGCTCACTATGACCATCTGCCAGAAGTAGAAATTGCGGATGAGATGCTTGCTATACTAAGTGATAGAAAGCAAATCATGGATAAAAAGGCTGCAGAAAGCTATAATGCAGCTTGGAATAATTATAGACAGGCTGGAATATTTGATAATATCGAGGAATAATTATTCTACAATGTAAATTGATAACTGCTTATAGAAAATAGTTTCAATGCAAAGATTTGAATACGTTCATCCTGCAGGTGGAAATGAGTTCACATCTGTAAAAATTACACCAGATGAGCTTGAGCTTGCTTCTGGTGCTGAAGGCTGGGTTGATATCTGTAAAGGATGGAATGACAACGAGTAGGAATGGAAGTAACTTTTAATGAATAGAGAAGAATGGTTTGCTCAGCTGTTTACGCGGCTGGGCAATTCTAAATTTAGAACAAGTTTTAAATTAAAGCAAAAAGATATAGACTATATATATGAAAAGGGGCTAGAAACTATAAGAGCTCACGCTGAAGATTTCATAGCCAAAAGAGAAGCGCCTGCAATAATTCCTAATGATGGCAAGCAAACTCCTACAAAGGGCCATCCTGTATTCATTGCTCAGCATGCAACAGCTACCTGTTGTAGAGAGTGCATTAGAAAGTGGCACAAGATAGCGCCTGGTAAAGAGCTTAGTCAGATTCAGCAAGAATATTTAGTGGATGTAATCATGACATGGATTGAGAAAGAGCTAGAAGAAAATAAACACACAAAATAATGGGAGGGCATATGGAATGGAGACTTGGTTTTACGTTGTAGAAAGCATTGATGGCGATTACGCTAATTTAAAGAGAACTGACATTGAATCAAATGAACTCAAGCTTGTTGCGAGAGCTCTGCTTCCTGCAGATATTGAAGAGGGGAGTAAACTGAAATATGAATTAATGCAGTATTTTCTAATCTAGGGGAGAATACCAAATGAACAGAAGCGATATGAAAACCTTTGTAAAGAATTGGATTTGTAGAAACGATATTGGGGAGGTCTAACATGTGGTTTGTATTTGCTTTACTATCAGCTATATTCGCTGCCTTAACTTCAATCTTAGCTAAGATTGGTATCGAAGGTGTAAACTCAAATCTTGCTACAGCTATACGTACTGTAGTTGTAGTAGGTATGGCCTGGATAATGGTTTTTATTACAAATACTCAAAGTGGCATCTTTACAATCAGCAAAAAGAGCTGGATATTTCTCATACTGTCAGGCTTAGCCACAGGCGCATCATGGTTATGTTATTACAAAGCTTTGCAGCTTGGTGACGCATCTAAAGTTGTTCCGATTGATAAGCTAAGTGTTGTTATCACTCTAGTTTTAGCTTTTGTATTTTTACATGAAGACTTTACTATAAAATCACTTGCAGGATGCGCACTAATTGGTGCTGGGACCTTATTGTTGGTACTTTAGGGATATTAATATTGCTATGCTTTATAACAAGGAGAACGATATTAATGGTTTTAGAAAATGAAAAAGTCAGAAGCGAAAAGCTGTATTGTGTAGGGTACCTCAAAACCCTCGGTAAATACATTTTATCGCAGACAATACCTGCATCTGCTTGGTACAACAGATATTATGAAATCACAAAAGAGCAATATGATTCATTTGGTAGTGAGTCACTAGATGAATTTGCTAATGAATGTTTGTATTTTAAGCATGAAGATAAATTCTTGTTTTCGGACTTAATCGCTGAAAATAATGATTATAATAAATCCCTAAGACTTAAAGCAAATGGCAACTAAATATCCCTAATTTGTTTTTCTTTTCCTGAACTTTATTATACATGCAACAGTTGGGTCAACACAAAAAACTACTATTAAAATCTCGATAATAAATGTGCATATTAGTAGCAGTATAGTAAAATTAGAAACTGACATACTTTCTGTATTAAAATTTCTATAAAATAGCGCTCCTGCGCTTGAACTAGCAAATATTAGCCCAGTATTTACTGTCCCATTCATGTAATAACCATATCGTCCTTTTTTTATTTTATTCATAACCCAAAGTATTTTAATTAATCTAATCCCCACTATAAATGCAGTCATTTCAATACAAATATCAATTCTATGATATAGAAATAATAATTGCATATTTATTGCTATAATGCCGTATATTATAAATTCTTCCTCAAAAAGAGTTCTCAATTTGATTTGCTGGTACAAATCGTCGTTTTCTTTAGATATAATTCCCATAGAAACAAAGCACAATATAACAGCTCCAATAAATCCGACTAACATGGACATGGTTAAGGATTGATACATAAAATACGGGAAGATGCCAAAAAGTAAAATTATTAGTGGGTATACAAGTACTTCTTTACCTAAAGGCGCAAGTCTACCAATAACATCAAATATGTCAGTGACTTTTTTTGTGCGCCCTTTGACCTCTTTTATATCCTTGGTGTGCCCAAACTGAATATTATTAAGGTGTATTAAAAACATCAAATCCTCTGCATTAAGCATGTCTGTTTTAATTGAAGTTTTTATACGGAATTTACTGAAATCCTTAAAGTATAAGGATACAGTATGTATTGTAAACCCTCTCACTGAATGTTTGTCTTCAATATAATATGCAACCTCATCCCATTTATGCCTGAAGCGTGGAAATATCAACCCTTGCCATATATATTCTTCATTAATAAACGTGAAACTAGCATTAACCCATAAAATGCAAGCTAATACAAAAGCTAATATCATGATTAAGTAAAAAACATAAGACGCACTTATAGATTCATGTTGAAGGGCAGTGTGACCTTCGATAATAATTTTTAATGATGCACCTACAAAAAGATATAGAAAAAGTGCCCTAAAAAGAATACCCATCCAATTTGGTCTTACCAGAATAAAACCTCTCTTTCGAGCTTTAGCCATTAGTACATCTTGAGAAAAATAAAAATGATTATTAGAACACTTTTCTAGAAAGACACGTTTGCTAGAAGGAATAAGCACTCTTTTATCTCGCTCATATTCAATGAGGGTTCCGAAGAAATCCATGTTGTAGATACCACAAATAGAATCTTTCGTAAAACAAGTAGTTTTTCCAAGTTCTTTTATCCGTATATCATTGCCTTTTACTTCACAGCTAAAGAAAAACCACCTTATAAACTGAGATAGAAAAAATATTGTGATTATACCCAAAAGGACTTGATTTGTATAGCCAACATATATATTTCGTATAATACATATAGTTGTAAAGATAAATATCAAAAAATAAAGAATTCCTCGTTTCTTACCGCTAAAAAGTATGTCGTAATTATCTGATTCAATTTTCATTTTTAAAACCAACTTTCATAATCTAAATTATATTATCTAAGCACTAAACCTTAAATATTAAAGTACTCCTCAAACTGGAATTTGTTTATCAGAAATAATGTTCCATCAAACGATCAACCCATTCCGGAACTGATGCATCTTTCCTATCATATACAGGATAATATGGCTTTATATCTAAAACAGGAGTTCCATCTACTGCATCAAGACCTTCAACAACAATTCTGTCGTCAGAAACGGAAACTATTTTTACAGAGGTTATTCCGATACGGTTAGGTCTATCTTTTCCACGCTGTGAAAAAATACCAACTAATGGCATGTCATCTCGATTCTGAGGCCTTCTTTGAAGGTGCTTGTCCTTTTCATACTTCGCTTTATCAAGATGATAAATGATATTCACATGAGAAAAATCTTCAAGTCCTTTCAAACCGGAGATATACTCTTCATCCAATATTATAGAAGAAGTGTCTTCTCCCCAAGAAACATCTTTTCTGTCCTTTACTTCATTTCTAACATATCCAATTGGTTCCATTTCGATTTTCATAGTTGTATCCTCAAACTGCCGATTTGTATATATTTTACAGTTCTTTTGTATAGTAATGTCTTT
This sequence comes from Pseudobutyrivibrio sp. JW11, assembly GCF_900115355.1. Lineage (NCBI taxonomy): Bacteria > Bacillati > Bacillota > Clostridia > Lachnospirales > Lachnospiraceae > Pseudobutyrivibrio > Pseudobutyrivibrio sp. JW11. The sequence goes on from NZ_FOWB01000001.1 coordinate 173,230, forward strand.
TGCCTGTATATAGATATTCAGCAAGTGTAAAAACTTCATCATACCCATGCTTTATATAAAACTCTGGTGCTTGAAATGAAAATGTATCAACTATCCGTTTATTTTAAATTTATCAACTTAATACTTTATATCTTAATCTAATGTATGAATCTTCTAAGACAGAGCACTCATCTAATTTAAGTATCCCTAAAGATGACAACTCCTTAGTTGTAGCTAATGATTCTCCATCTATCAATGTCGATGTCTCCCGCCCACCGACCAAAACAGGAGCGACTAAATTACAAAAGATACCGGTGTTTTTGAAGGCATTTCGTTTGTATTTACTCCCATTTTTTCCTGTACACGACCAGTATTAAAAGACCATAAATCTGTTGTTTGCTCAATTTCATAATATTGATGCAAGCCTTCTTTTAACCCAGTAATATTAGGAAAATCCTTATCATAATCCATTTCATCAGTTGAGCCTGTACTGATTTTTCCATCGACTGACATTAGCATAAACAATGTTGTAATTGGTCTCTCCATATTTCCCCCTTTGTATTTAAGTTTTCACTACACAGGATACAATATTATCCTCAAAAATCCAATTATGACTTTTATTTAATAGACTAATATAACACCATCACCATGGGGCACCTTAACAATGTGTTATGTTTAGATTTACCTTTTCTTTTAAAATATTATATTGATCCTCATCGGAGATATCAGAGTCTGTGATAATAGTATTAAAGTCTTTGATATCTCCGAACTTTTTCATGGTATGTTGCCCGAATTTTGAGTGGTCAACCAGAAGAATATTATGCTCTGAATTTCTCATTACCGCTTGTTTTATTGAACAATCCATTTCTGTGCTGGTAACACCATAGACAGTATCTATAAAGCCTGTTCCTAGAAAGGCAGCGTTAAAATGAAAATTTGAAAGATAAGTCAAAGTATCCATATCCATAGGACCGCCGTTTGAGTCCTGATATTTACCAGGAGCTATGTATAATGTGACATATGGATTGTGAGAACACTCATGCATTACAGCCAATGAGCTTGTTACAACGGTGTGATGCAAAGGTGGAAGGTATCTAGTCATAAGCAATACTGTGGTACTTGGATCTAGATAAATTACATCATTTTCTTTAACAAGTTCTGCAGCTCGGCGTGCAATTGCTGCTTTAGCCTCGTAAAAGCTTTCTTTTCGCATGTCAAAAGTATGTAGAGATGAGCTTGGATGCCTGATAGTAGCACCTCCATAATGAGTAATAAGTATTCCCTGTTCTTCCATTATGTGTAAGTCTCTTCTGATTGTCATATCAGACACACCAAATTTTTGTGATAAATCCTTTACATATACGGTAGTCTGTTCTTTTAATAATTCGTATATAGATTCACGGCGGCCTATTCCATTATTTTCATTTACCTGTTTCATAGAAAGCTCCTTCAGAGGATATAATGTTTTATTAAACATAATTATATCACAGAAATTGGGGAATTAAACAACATAGAACATTAAACCATGTTAATACATGTGCTATTATCTTTTTGCAATCGGAAATATAAAATATTGTTAGGAGATAGCAATGTGTAAGAAAAAGTATTTGTTTTTTGATATTGATGGCACACTAGCTGCAGGAGGATATGAAAATTTCTATATTCCTGACTCAACTGTTGTAGCACTGCAAAAGCTTAAAAAGGCTGGTCATTTTCTATGTATTGCAACAGGCAGAGCTCAGGCTCTTGCAGTTGATATAATGAATGAGTTAGGTTTTGAAAATATGGTGAGTGATGGTGGTTATGGTATTACCATTAATAAAGCTCTATTAGGAATCAAGCCACTTCCAAAAGAAAACGTGGTTGCTTTAATAAGAGAATGTCAGGAAAAAGGATATCCATGGGGGATTCAGCCTGAAAATTCAGCTGTAAGATATGTGCCAGATGAGCGATTTAATGAAATCGCAAAGGATACATATATGGACCAAAAGATAGTTAAGGGATTGAATCCTGAAGATTATGAAAATATATATAAAGCATATGTAGCCTGCAGAGCAGAAGAGGAGAAAAATCTCAAAGCACTTGAGAATCTTCCTTGTTGTAGATTTCATGAACGTTATTTGTTTATTGAGCCAAGCTACAAATCTGTAGGTATAAAAAAGATAATGGATTATTTTAAAGCTGATTATAATGATGCTGTTGTTTTTGGTGATTCTGGCAATGATATTTCAATGTTTACAGATGATTGGACCAAGGTTGCCATGGGAAATGCAATTCCTGAACTGAAGAAGCTTGCAGACTATGTGACTTCCGACGTTGATAAAGATGGAATCTACAATGCCTGCGAGAAGCTGGGATTATTTGATACTGTTGCTTGTTAATCCCTTTCAGCGTGATCTCGGTAAAGAGCGTTATGGAAGGTATTAATATAAGAAAAATATTTAAACTTGGGCTGCCTCAATTTTAGGGGCAGCCCGAACTTTTTTGTCTTAGTTTCTACCGACATAATTATTGACGAATCAAGTTATATTGAGTTATCATCTCATCAATGATACAGACGCTCATTGCTACCGAGTAATGGGATTCACGTCATTCCTTTACCGTTAGGTCTTAGCAGGTGAAGGGGTGGCGATTTTTATTATTATAGGAATAAATGGATTAAAAATATTATCAAAATAGAGAGGCGTTAATTATGTTTAGAAAAATGAGAAGATTTAAGCAACAGGTATCAGATGAGGAATGTATCGAGATATTAAAGACAACCAAACGAGGTGTACTATCTGTTATTGGTGATGATGGTTATCCATATGGTTTACCTATTAACCATTATTATTGTGAAGATGATGGAAAAATATACTTCCACGGGGCAAAAGCAGGACACAAAATTGATGCAATAAAATCATGTGATAAAGCAAGTTTCTGTGTATATAACGATGGTTACCGCAAAGAAGGGGATTGGGCCCTTAACATTACAAGCGTAATTACTTTTGGAAGAATCCATTTGGTAGAGGATGAAGCTACAGCTCTTAAAATCTGCTCTGAACTCACCAAAAAATTTACTGATGATGACGAATATCTAAAGCAGGAAATTCAAAATTCATTTCGTAATGTGCAATGCCTTGAGCTTATACCAGAGCACATGACTGGTAAACTAGTAAATGAATCTTAAATATAATAATATAGATGAGGTCGAAATGATAATGCTAGGTTTCTAAAGATTAACGCTAGCATTAAAAGTAAAGAGTAATGGGAGAATGAAATGAAAAAAATAATAGTACTTGCATTGGCAGCAATGATGTTGATGGGATGTAAAAAGGAAGAGTCAGAACCTATAGAAATGAAAGAAGAGGTTGTGACTGAAGCTAATGAAGATGCTGTAGAAAAAGAAAGTAGGTATGCTCATGAAGAGCTTGATGCCTATAGTGAAGTGTTATCTGAACACTTAAAAGATACTAAAGATGGATTTTCAGCAACACTTATTAATATTGACGATGACGATTATTATGAGCTTGCGATGTTTGATGGCGATGCTAAAGCAGACGGTGCTTATCTCTACACCTATAAGGATGGCGAGGCGATTGACATGGCAACTGATGGTTTTCCATTTTATGGTAGTTATGGTCAGCTGAACTATGTTCCTAATTCAGGATATTTCTCCTATGATTACGATGGGAATGGCGGTGACGATTGTGGCGATTTCATGTTCTTTGCTTTTAGTCTAAAGGATGGAAAGGTTGAAAATCTATGTTCTTTAGAGCAAGTTTTCTATTATGATGACAGTATTGCAGACGTCTTTTCTAACCATGATAAAGAAATTTCAGAGAGTGAATATAATGAGCTTTATCAAAAATATTGGTATGACTACATTAGCGACGATTTAAAAGATTTAACTTATTATAATGGCTACATGATTACATCGGAGGATGAAATAGAGGCTTTTCTTTCTGAAAATGATGTGGATGAAATTGAGGTCAGTTATTCGGATGAGGATATTAAAGCAATGTCTCCGGATGAGTTGTTTGAGGCATTTTGCAATGGTGATGTTGAAGGCCAATACATTGATGAAAATGGCGATTCATATCCATACAACCTAGATGGATATGAAATTGATGGTTATGACGTAAATAATTCACTTACTGTTGGAGAGCCTGTTGATGTAGACAATGATGGTGAGCTTGAATATGAATTAATTTCGCCAATGTACGGAAGCATGTTTTTTGACTGTAAGGATGGAACGGTAACTCTTATAGCTCAAGGCGAAGGCACAGCAGCAATATGCTCATGCACAACTTACGATGGCGCTACATGGATTGTTCATAGAGATACAACACATGCTGGAAGACGCATGTATTTCCTTGATAAATATAATGGCGATTTACAGATTGTAGATTCCATTAATCTTTACTGGGAAACAGAAGATTATAATGAGGATAGTCCGAAGACATATTACTTTAATGACCAGGTGATTACTGAGGAAGAGTATAATTCGTACTATCAAGCAATTTTTGAATATTAAAGCTTAAAGGCTGTGTTTTTGGGGGGCTAGGAAAACTGTTGCAATTGCAACAACTCCAGTTTTGACAAATTGCTATATTGTACGTGTAAATATAAAATTGTTTGAATTGGAGGTTAGCCATGGAAGAGAAGAATATTGAAGCATCAGCTGCAAGAGTTACATCCAATATCACTATAGAAAAAAGAGAAGCTGCAAAAAAGCAGGCTGAAATAGTGGGACATCCACTTCATCTTTTTACTAAGGAAAATGAAGCTCTCACGGAAGTGATTAATAAAACCAAGAGTTTGATTAAAGATATTAAGATTGATCCATCTGATGATAACAATAGAAAAATAATTGAAATTATAGATAATCTCAGAAAAGTAGCTATCCATTATGCTAAGAAGGGTGATTTACTTTATCCTCATATGAAGGCCAAATATGACATTTCGGGACCTTCAGATGTTATGTGGTCTGTTGATGATGAGATAAGAGATGAGCTGAAATTTATAGCTGACTCTGACTTTAGAAATGCTGAATATTTGGGAAGATTAGAACATGCCATTACCCGCATGGAGGAAATGATTTATAAGGAGCAGAATATTTTCTTTCCTATTTGCACTAAGTTTTTCACTGATGAAGAATGGTATAAGATTTATCAGGATTCAAAGGATTATGCTCCTTGCTTGGTTGATTTTGTAAAATGGCCTGAGGCAGAGGCAGCACTGTCCAAAGAAAACGCTACTAGCAATGCTACAGATGATATAATTAATCTTCCAGGTGGACATTTCACACCTGCTCAACTTAGAGCAATGCTCAATACTCTTCCCGTAGAAATATCATTTATAGATGAAAATGATATTAACTGTTTCTTTAACGAAGGACCAAAGCTATTTAAACGTGCTGGCATGGCCATAGGACGTGATGTGTATAGTTGTCATCCACCAAAGATTGAGATGATGGTTCGCTCTATAATTGGGGACTTCAAATCTGGCGCCAGGGATAAAGTGTCAGTTTGGATGGAAAAAGAAGGCATCCCAGTGCTTGTAGAGTACATTGCAGTTCGAGATGACAATGGACAATATATCGGCACAATGGAATGCGTTCAAAAAATGGATGAAGCAAAAAAGCATTTTGAAAAATAAAATTATTTGATGACAAAGGTATTTCTATCGAAGTCGATAATTCCTTCGTCACGCATTTTACCAAGCTCTCTTGTCATGGCGCTGCGGTTGATGGATAAGTAATCAGCCAGCTGTGTTCGTGACAGGGGAGCTTTTATATATTTTGATTTTTGTTGTTGAGCAAGTGTTGAAATGTATGCCATAAGCTTTCCGCGAATAGATTCTTTCGACATGATTTCTAGTTTATTCATATAGGAGATGCTTTTTTGTCCAAGCAGATGAAACATGTTTTCTGCAATTCTGGCATGGAAGCTACAAGCGTTTTCACATGTGTGGATGATTTTTGAAGCAGCAAGAAATAATACTCTTGTTTTTTCTACGGCAACAAAAGTAACAGAAGATTCCTGCTCAACACTGACAGCAAAGTTTTCTCCAAATAATTCTCCAGGTCCAACATAGGATAGAAGTGATGAGTTACCCCATATATCTTCTTTCAAAAGGTGCACATTTCCAAAAAGAACAATTCCGATATAAGGGACTTTGTCCTTTTCCATAATGATGGTTTCCCCTTTTTCAAAATCCTTTTTAAAGGAGTTGATACATATCAGTAGTTTATTCAAATTGTCAGGATGAATTCCCTCAAATAGAGGAATATCATTGTAATCTATTTCTTTCATGAGCTTATTATAAAATCAAACTGTTGCAATTGCAACAAACTGACTCCCGTTCTAGCTGTATATTATGAGCATCAAAGAAATCCGGTTAGAAAATGGAGGAATACAATGGAAAATAAAATGTTTTGTTATCAGTGTCAAGAAACAGCAGGTTGCACTGGCTGCACAATGTCAGGTGTTTGTGGAAAGAAGCCAGAGGTAGCAAATCTTCAGGATTTATTGGTATACGTTACCAAAGGAATTTCATTTGTAACAACAAAGCTTAGAGCAGAGGGTAAAGAGGTTTCGGAAGATATTAATCATATGATTTCGGTAAATCTTTTTACAACAATTACAAATGCAAATTTTGATTATGATTCAATAGCACAGAAGATCGAAGATACTATTAATGCCAAGGAACAGTTATTAGAAAAGCTTACAGACAAGAGTAATCTTCCAGATGCGGCTATCTGGGATGGAGATAAATCTCAGTATGATGAGAAGGCGAAGACTGTAGGTGTTCTTTCAACTAAGGATGAAGATATTCGATCATTGAGAGAGTTGATAACATATGGCCTTAAGGGACTTGCTGCGTATTCGAAGCATGCAAATGCTCTTTTAAAGGATAATAAGGATGTTGATGCATTCCTTCAAAAAGCGCTTGCAGCTACTTTAGATGATAGTCTTTCAGTAGATGATTTGGTTGCATTAACTCTTGAAACAGGAAAATATGGAGTGGATGGTATGGCACTTCTTGATGAAGCCAATACATCAGCTTATGGAAATCCTGAAATTACAAAAGTAGATATAGGTGTTAGAAATAACCCTGGTATTCTTATTTCAGGACATGATTTGAAGGACTTAGAGATGCTATTAGAGCAGACTAAGGGTACAGGAGTAGATGTATATACTCACTCAGAAATGTTACCAGCCCACTATTACCCATTCTTTAAGAAATATGATAATTTTGCTGGAAACTATGGTAATGCATGGTGGAAGCAGAAGGAAGAATTTGCTAGCTTTAATGGCCCAATCCTGATGACAACAAACTGTATCGTGCCACCTGCAGATTCTTATAAAGATAGAATGTTTACAACAGGTGCAGCAGGATATCCTGGATGTAAGCATATTGATGCACCTTATGGTGAAACAAAGGATTTCTCAGAAATCATTGAAATGGCAAAGAAATGTGATGCACCTAAGGAAATTGAACGTGGTGAAATTATCGGTGGATTTGCTCATGAGCAGGTATTTGCACTTGCAGATAATGTAGTAGAAGCAGTAAAAATAGGAGCAATCAAAAAGTTTGTTGTAATGGCTGGTTGTGATGGAAGAGCAAAATCTCGTGAGTATTACACAGAATTTGCTAAGGCACTTCCAAAAGACACGGTGATTCTTACAGCAGGATGTGCAAAGTATAAATACAATAAGCTAAATCTTGGTGATATCAATGGAATTCCAAGAGTTTTGGATGCAGGACAGTGTAACGACTCATACTCGTTGGCGCTTATCGCATTAAAGCTCAAGGAAGTGTTTGAACTTGATGATGTTAATGAACTTCCAATTGTTTACAACATTTCATGGTATGAGCAGAAGGCTGTAATAGTTCTTCTTGCACTACTTTACCTTGGAGTAAAGAACATCCACCTTGGTCCAACACTTCCAGCCTTTCTTTCACCAAATGTTGCAAACGTTCTTGTGCAGAACTTTGGTATAGCAGGAATTACAAATGTAGAAGATGATATTTGCAAGCTTATCTAAAGAAGAATGATAGAATTTTTGGCACAAATTACCTCTATGAAAAAGCACCAATGTTTATTATCGATAGATTTAAGTTCAAGTTATTTTATTTGAGTTCAATTCATGCTATAATTGAACTCAAATAATAGTGAATGAATAAATCGTAGGAGATTTCATTATGAGGAATTTTGATTATAAAAAACTGAGCCAGCAAACGTGGGATAATGACATCTTGCTTTTGTGCTCAAAAATTCATGAATGTAAGGGAAGGCAGGACTTATTTGTTCGTCAGAAGCCTGCTCAATTAAATCGTCTAATTGAAATTGCCAGGATTCAAAGTACAGAAGCATCTAATAGCATTGAAGGAATTGTTACAACAAGTACAAGAATAAAGCAATTGGTTAATGATAAAACGACACCAAAGAATAGAGATGAGAAAGAAATTCTTGGTTATAGAGATGTTTTGAACACCATACACGAAAGTTATGAATATATAGATATATCTCCTAACCACATTTTGCAGTTACACAGAGATTTGCTAAAATATGCAGGTTTTACATACGGGGGCAGTTTTAAGAATACTCAGAACTATATCAAAGAAACACGACCAGATGGAAGCGAAGTGATCAGATTTACACCAGTTCCACCATATGAGACGCCTAAAGCAATAGAAGATATTTGTAGGAGTTATGCAGAAACTGCTGCTCTAGAGATTGTAGATCCGTTGATATTAGTACCTGCCTTTATCTGCGATTTTCTATGTATACATCCATTTAACGATGGTAATGGTAGAATGAGTAGGTTATTAACATTGCTGTTGCTTTATAAAAATGGATATGCTGTTGGAAAATATATCAGTATAGAAAAGCAAATTGAAAAGACAAAAGATGTGTATTATGACGTTCTTCAGGAAATTGATTACGGCTGGCATGAAGAGAAAAATGATCCAACACCATTTATAAAATATATGTTACAGGTAGTACTTGCATCATATTTAGAATTTGAGGAGCGTGTTGGTGTGATGGATGATACAGGTGTAAAAAGTTCCTCATATGATGTTGTTAAGGCGTATGTAGAAACTAAAATTGGAAAATTTACCCCAGCGGATGTTTTAGCCAATTGTCCTGGTGTAGGTCGTACATCGGTGTTTAATGCGTTAAAAAAGCTAAATGAAGAAGGCTTTATAGATAAACACGGTGAAGGAAAAGGGTCATTCTATGTACAAAAGAGTGAATCTATTTGGTAAGTTCAAACTTAAGCAAAAGAGTTCAAATGTAATGGCATTTGGACTCTTTTACTTTATAAGTGCGCCGCTAGGCGCACTTAAAAAAATAGGGCTGCGCTCAGCAGCCCTATTTTTAACAATCAAGAAATCTTCTAGCTAATTTCTTTGAATTTCTCAACTTCTATATTTAAAGTTTTTATAGTTTCTCTGTTATTCTCAGATTCACTTTGAATATCCTCAACTGATTGATGGAGTGTGTTCATTTCTTCAGTTGATTTGATTAGTGCGGCAACACTGTTTTCAGAGGCAACGCTGATTTCGCTGATGCCAGCAGAAAGTGATTCGGTGAGTTCTTCCATAGTTCTTGCGTGGTCAGAGAACTTCATTAAAAGTTTGTTAATCTCCGTAATTCCGTTTTGATTTTCAACAGCATTTTCAACAAACTTGTCATAGTCAACAAGGATGCTTGAAGTAAGGTATTCCAGTAATTCATTGGCGTTGGCCACAAGCTCGTGAACTGAATCAAGAACGATGACATTAGTTTCCTGAATTCGGTTTGCTATGGCCTTTGTGTTTTCGGATAAGCTTTGAATTTCTGTAGCAACAACAGCAAATCCACGGCCTGCATCGCCTGCTCGTGCGGCCTCAATAGAAGCATTGAGGGCCAAAAGGTTTGTCTGATCTGAGATAGAAAGAATGTTGTCAGTAAGTTCTCTTATGTTTTCCACAGAACTACTTTTCTCAATCGATTCTTCCATGCGAGAACTTATATCTTCAATCATGTTCATGGTTTGTACCTTGCTTGTTTCGGAATTGTTTTTAGCAATTTCAGCATGTGCAAGCAATTCCTGGACTTGAGCAGTGTTCTCCACAGAACCATCTTTTATTTCTTTTGCAGCAGTAAGAATATTCATTGAAGACTCATCGATAGTTTGAAGAGTTGCATTTATTTCTTCCATGTTTGCAGAAAGCTCACTGAGACTTTCAAAGATGGAAGCGGATGTGGTTTCGCAATCATTTATGTTGTTATTCATGTTGAACGTTGCAGACTGTATGTTGCTTGAACCATTTTGAATAGATTTTATTACCTGTTGTAATTCATCTAAAAATGTATTGATACCAATGGCGATTTTGCCAACTTCATCTTCGTACAAGTAATCCATACGCATGGTCAAATCACCTTGTCCTGCTTGAAGCTCATCAATCATCTGGTTCATTCTTGTCTGCATATTTTCAAGAGGCTTAAGTACTGTTCTAAGTGTAATGAAAATTGCAATTACCATAGAGATAATGAAGATAACCCCCATTATGATAGTGATCGCAGTAGCACGATTAACACGGATTTTTACAAGTCCTGTTTCGTGCTCAACTAAAGAATCAAGGGTGTTTAAATATTCAGTTTCAGGGGTTTGCATATCGGCAACTATAGTTGATAAGGTCTGATATTCTGATTTAAGTATGGCAGGATTACCGGCATTTATTGCGGCAGCAACCTTATATGCCTGAGCAGCATAAGCCTGAATTGAATCATAATAATCAGCGTAAGAATCGCGGAGTGAATCATTCATTTCTGCATCAGAAAATGCATCAACGTCAGCCTTAATTGATTCAGAAGTTTCCAGTAATCCATCAACTAAAGCACTGTAATCGCTTACAACAGCCCAATCTTGCCCATTCATTTTTGTAAGTGCACCAATTTCAAGCATTGCCATGTTCTGCTTTAAATCATTCTGAAGAGATTTTAATTCCACAGTATAATCTGCCAATAGGGTTGTAGACAGCTGGACTTGGTCGTTTGTTACTCCGCTCATACCAGCATTTATCGAAAACAAAATCAGCAGTACTACTAGGATTGTTAAAATTCGTAGTTTAATAGACTTTTTCATATACAAAATCCTCCATTATTCCCATTTTGCTAGAAGCAATATACCATCATTTTCGCCACAGGATACTTATATAGGACAACTGGTCATTTTTGAAGTACAACTGACAGCCCAAAGAAAATTATTGTTTCTTTCGCTCCTTTAATAGTGTAAAGTTTAAACAAAGATGTAGGAAAACGGGAATACAAAAGGAGAGAAGATGCAACAGAATGAAATGGAAAAGCAGTATTTAAGGATTTTGTCCAAGCAATTTCCTAATGTAGCATCCACTGCTACAGAAATTATTAACTTGCAGTCGATTCTTAGCCTTCCAAAAGGCACAGAGCACTTTCTTTCGGATATTCACGGTGAATATGAGCAATTCGCTCATGTTTTAAGAAATGGCTCGGGAGCGGTGAAGCGCAAAATCGATGAAGAGTTTGGCAACATGCTTTCGGAGAAAGAAAAGAGAGATTTAGCCACCCTTATTTATTATCCAGAAGAGCGAATCAGAATGATTAAAGAATCAGGCTGGGGTAATTCAATGGACGACTGGTATGTTGTAATGATCAATCGCCTGATTCAAGTATGCAAGGCAGCTGCTAGCAAATACACCAGGTCAAAGGTGCGAAAAGCTTTGCCAAAGGATTTTGCATATGTCATAGAGGAGCTTATTACTGGCAGACGAGACCACAGTGACCAGGAAGCATACTTTAACGAAATTATCCACACGGTAATTCGTATTGGAAAAGCGCCTGAGCTTATTGTGGCACTTTCCAATGCTATCAGCCGTTTTGTGGTGGATCATCTCCATATCGTAGGGGATATCTACGACAGAGGGCCAGGCCCACATATCTGCATGGATATTCTTATGAAGTATCATAGTGTGGACATTCAATGGGGAAATCATGATGTAGTTTGGATGGGAGCTGCAACAGGACAGCTTGCTTGTATCGCCACAGTGCTCAGATTTTCTGCTAGATATGGAAACCTTGATATTCTTGAAGATGGCTATGGCATAAATCTTCTTCCACTGTTCAAATTTGCTATGGAGACCTACAAGGAGGATCCTTGCGAGCAGTTTGCTTTACACTATCGTGAGGGCGAGTATGATTTGGCAAATGCTGAAATTGACAGGAAGATGCATAAGGCCATAGCAATCATTCAGTTCAAAATTGAGGGGCAGCTCATAAAGGAACATCCTGAGTTTAATATGGATGACCGACTTCTTCTTGATAAGATGGATCTAACAAGGGGAGTTGTCCTTATAGATGGAAAAGAGTATGAGCTTTTAGATTGCAATTTCCCAACAGTTAATCCAGAAGACCCTTATGCTTTATCCAAGGAAGAAAAAGATGTAATGGATAAGCTTCGCGTAGCTTTCATGAAATGCGAGAAGCTCCAGGAGCATGTGGGATTTTTATATCGTAAAGGCGGATTATATAAGACCTATAATAACAATCTTCTTTTCCATGGCTGTGTTCCTCTTGATGACAATGGCCAATTCAAGGATGTGGAATTGTGTGGCAAACACTATAAAGGAAAAGCTTTATATGATGCACTAGAACAGCTTCTCAGAAAGGGATACTATGCAATCGACCCTGAGGAGAAACAAAAGGGCATGGATATGCTTTGGTATACATGGTGCCACGCAAATTCTCCTGTGTTCGGGAAAGACAAAATGGCCACATTTGAGCGTTATTTTGTAGCAGACAAAGAGACACATGTGGAGAAGAAGAATCCATATTACACTTGGTACGACAAGGACGAAACTGTAACTATGATTCTCAATGAGTTTGGTCTTAACTCACCTGAGAGCCATATTATTAATGGGCATGTTCCAGTGGAAGCAAAAAAGGGTGAGTTGCCTATCAAGTGTGGTGGAAGATTAATAGTAATCGACGGAGGATTTTCAAAAGCTTATCAGCCAAAGACTGGTATCGCGGGATACACACTTACATATAATTCATACGGTTTCTTACTTGCGGCACATGAGCCTTTTGAATCTGTAGAAAAAGCAGTGGAAACCGGAAGCGATATTCATTCTGACACAGTGCTTGTTCAACACGTGGACAGACGAAAGACTGTGGCAGACACAGACAATGGACAGGCATTAAAGCAGAATATTATGGAGCTTGAAGAATTGCTTGAGGCATATCGCACAGGTATATTGGTTGAATCATAAAACAGTTGAATTTTAAAGGATATTTAGAGTAGAATAGAGCCCAAATTTAGTTAGGAGAATAAACTAATGGAGAAGAATCTTACACAAGGAAGCTTACTAAAAAACATTATGATTTTCTCGGGGCCTTTTCTGCTCTCTTATTTTTTGCAGACTCTCTATGGAATGGCGGATTTGTTCATAGTTGGTCAGTATAATGGAGCAGCATCTATATCAGGTGTATCAATCGGTTCCCAGGTAATGCACATGATTACGGTTATGATCGTGGGACTTGCTATGGGTTCTGTTGTTATGATTGCAAGAAATGTAGGAGCTAAGGACCGAGCTAAAATATCCAAGACTATCGGAAATACGATAGTTTTATTTGCTATAGTTGCTGTATTATTAGCAGTACTTTTGCTGGCTTTAGTGAATCCAATTGTTTATGTTATGAGTACTCCAGTGGAAGCTGTTGATGAAACTACAGCATATCTTATTGTTTGTTTTGCAGGCATTCCATTTATTGTTGCATATAACGTAATTGCAGCGATTTTCAGAGGTCTTGGGGATTCAAAAAGCCCAATGATTTTCATAGCAATTGCTTGTGTTTTCAACATTGCGTTGGATTATTTGTTTATCGGTGGCTTTGGAATGAAGGCTGTTGGCGCAGCATGGGCTACAATTATAGCTCAGGCTTTCAGCGTCCTTATTTCCATTATCGCTATTTATAAAATGAAATTGGTGTCTATTTCTAAAACGGATTTACGAATTGATAAATCTACTTTGGGAAGCATTCTAAGAGTGGGCGTTCCAGTATGTCTTCAGGATGGTTTCATCCAGGTTTCATTTTTAATTATCACTATTATTGCAAATACACGAGGCGTTGAAATATCTGCAGCAGTTGGTATCGTAGAAAAGATTATTTCATTCCTATTCTTAGTACCTTCATCAATGCTATCAACTATTTCAACAATATCATCCCAGGCAATCGGTGCAGGGGACAAGCCTCTGGCAAGGAAAACACTCTTCTATGGCATGACTATTGCGGTATCAATTGGTCTTGTTTTTGCCATAGCATTCCAGTTTATAGCAAGTCCTGTAATAGGTATGTTTACTGACGATATGGTGGTAGTTGCACTTGGCGTATCCTATATCAAATCATATGTATTTGATTGCACAGTTGCCTCATTCCACTTCTGCTTCAGCGGATTTTTTGTGGCTTCAAACTACTCATACATTTCTTTTATTCACAATGTAGCATCAATTATTTTGATGAGAGTACCAGGAGCATATTTGGCATCAATTTATTATCCAGATACTCTGTTTCCAATGGGCCTTGCAGCCCCACTTGGAGGCGTCATTCAGCTAATTATATGTGTAGTGGCATATATGATTCTTAGGAAAAAAGAGAAAATATAAAACGTTCGAAAATTAAAGATTCTTTTCACCCCATCTTTTAAGCTCTAGTAAAATAGGGATAATACTTTTAGCTTTGTCAGTCAGGGAATATTCAACTCTGACTGGCATTTCATCATATTGTGTTCTTATTACCATGTTTGCTTCTTCAAGCTCCTTGAGCGAAGTAGCGAGCATGGTATTTGTTATTCCAAAAACAGAACGTCTCAAATCTCCGTAACGAACGACTTCCTCTTTATCAATCACACAGAGAATCATGATTTTCCATTTTCCGCCAACTATATTTAATACTTTCTTTAAGCCGCAATCTTCTCCGGCAATGTTATCACAAAGTGGTTCTTTCTTACTCATTTATCTACCTCCATAGTCAGTTTTTTCTTACTAGGTTAATAATTTCTGCGTACTTGATATATTTTTCGTACCACATATAATAAACCTATCAGCTGAGAATTGCAATTAATTAGTTTTATGATAAAGAAAATCCAAGGAGGTTGGAACAAAACATTATGGGTAAAACAGTCATTATTGGCGGTGTTGCTGCTGGTGCAAGTGCAGCTGCAAGACTTAGAAGATTAAAAGAAGATGAAGAAATTATTCTGCTTGAAAGAGGAGCGTACATTTCATACGCAAACTGTGGATTACCTTATCATGTAGGTGATGTAATTCAAAATAGAGAAGATTTGCTTGTTACTAAAAAACAGGTAATGCAGAATCGTTTTAAAATAGATGTAAGAGAAAACAATGAAGTTATCTCTATTGATAGAGCTAACCAGACTATTGCTATTCGCAAGAATGATGGTGAGGAGTATCAGGAAAGATACGATAATCTTGTGATTGCTACAGGCTCATCACCAATCAGACCTAGAATCGAAGGAATTGATTCAGATAAGGTTAAAACATTGTGGACAGTTCCAGATACAGATGAAATCAAAGCATATATCAAGGACAACAATGCTAAAACAGCTGTTGTAGTTGGTGGAGGATTTATTGGTCTTGAAATGGCAGAAAACCTTCATGCTTTAGGTTTGAAGGTTACTATTGTAGAAGCTGCAAATCAGGTCATGGCTCCAATCGATTATGAAATGGCATTACTTTTAAATGAAAACATTAGAGCTAACAATGTTGACCTTATCCTTGGAGATGGTGTAGCAAAGTTTGAGGACCAGGGAAATGCAGTAACAGTAAGTCTTTCAAGTGGAAAGAGCGTAACAGCTGATTTAGTTATCCTTTCTATTGGTGTTCGTCCAAACAGTGCTTTGGCAAAAGAGGCAGGACTTGAACTTAACGAGCGTGGCGGAATCGTAGTAGACGATCACATGCGTACATCTGATTCACATATTTATGCAGCAGGTGATGTGGTTGAGGTAACAGACTTTGTATTTGGTGACAAGACAATGGTGCCACTTGCAGGTCCAGCTAATAAGCAGGGAAGAATTGTTGCAGATAATATTGCGGGCATTTTTTCAACATATAAGGGAACTCAGGGTTCTTCTGTTGTTAAGGTATTCGATTTAACAGCTGCAGCAACAGGTGCAAATGAAAAGACTCTCAATAGACGTGGCATGGTAAAAGACAAGGATTACAAGTCAATTATCGTAACACAGAATTCGCATGCAGGGTATTACCCAGGTGCAAAGCCAATGATTTTAAAGCTTGTATTCTCAATGGATGGAAGCAAAATCTACGGAGCTCAAATCGTTGGAAAAGAAGGTGTAGACAAGAGAATTGATACACTAGGAACAGCTATCAGATTTGGTGGTTCTGTGTATGACTTAACTGAAATGGAACTTGCATATGCACCACCATATTCTTCTGCAAAGGATCCTGTAAATATGCTTGGCTTTGTAGCTGAAAATGTTTTAGCAGGATTAGTAGAAATTGCAGAGTGGAACGAACCAGACACAGACAAGGAAGCTACAATCCTTGATGTAAGAGAGCCAGGCGAGCTTGCAATGTATTCATATGAAAACGCAATCAATATTCCTCTTGGACAGCTTAGAGGCAGACTCGATGAGCTAGATAAGAATAAGAAATACATTGTAGTATGCGCAATCGGAGTACGAGCTTACAATGCAGCAAGAATCCTTAAAAACAACGGATATGAAAATGTAAAGGTTTATCCAGCAGGAACAAGAATGTACATGTCTACACATAGAAATCCTGATGAATTTAGCCAGGAATTTGTATGTAAATATTAAGCAGATAGGACTATACCAGGTTATAAAAATAATTGATAACCTGGTATAGTTTTTTATTATGCTTAAAACCTATTGACTTGATAGGTAATTAAAATTATATTATTTCGTAAAAATGGAGGTGGGAATAATGAAGAAAAACATATTGATAACACTGATTAGTTGCATGTTATTGGCATTTACAGCATGCGGTAGCAATCAGGTAAGTGCAGCTAAAGAAGAAAACATATCTGAGGATGAAGCCGAAACTGTTAAAATTGCTTATTTACCAATAACACATTCGCTTGCGGTATTGGAGGAAGCAGAAGAGTTGGCTGAGAATAATGAGATTAATGTGGAACTCGTAAAGTATGGTTCTTGGCCTGAGCTACTAGATGCATTGAATTCCGGTCAGGTTGACGGAGCTTCAGTGTTAATAGAATTAGCCATGAAATCAAAAGCAGAGGGGATTGGAATAAAGGCAGTTGCGTTGGGGCATAAAGACGGAAATGTAATTGTTGTTTCAAATGATATTGAAGATGGTGCAGATTTGAAGGGGAAAACTATTGCAATACCACATAGACAATCGTCCCACAATATTCTAGTAAATGATGCCTTGGCAGAGAATGGTTTAACAATAGATGATGTTGAGATTGTTGAGTTGGCACCTACTGAAATGCCATCAGCTCTTGCCGCCGGAACCATTGATGGATATTGCGTAGCTGAGCCATTTGGTGCTATGGGTGTTTCAATTGGTGCTGGAAAAGTTTTATATGAATCAAATGAGCTTTGGGAAGATTCAGTATGCTGTGCATTGGTTCTTACTGACAGCTTCATAGAGAATAATAGTGAGACAGCAAAAGCTTTTGTGGATGGATATAAAACTGCAGGAGAAAACTTAACAACTGAGCAGGCTAAAACCGTGGCAGAAAAATATCTTAATCAGACGGATGAGGTCTTAGACATTTCACTTGAATGGATTTCATATGACGATTTGGAAATCACAGAGGAAATGTATGATCAGCTATCAGAAAAGGTAATTGAGTACGGATTGTTAGATAATCCACCAAGCTATTCTGAGTTTGTGTGGAATGAATTTTGAGGACTGTAGGATGAAGAAATTATTATCTTTGAGGTATGTGGTTGTATCGATTGCTTTGCTGATTGGGGTATGGCAACTAGCTTTCAACTTTAGCAATTATAGTTCTGCATTATTTCCATCTCCTGGTATGGCGATAACGGCGTTGCTTGAAATGGTTATGTCAGGTCAACTTTTAGAATCATTTTTGACAAGCATAGGTAGATTTGTAATTGGCTATGGATTATCGGTAATAATAGCTGTTCTTTTGGGGTTAGTTTTAGGATGTCTTCCTAACATATTTAAATATATAAATCCGCTATTGCAAATATTACGTCCCATTTCACCAACAGCATGGATGCCATTTGTGGTGCTTCTTTTTGGAATAGGAGATTTGCCAGCAGTTGTAATTATATTTATTGCAGCTTTCTTTCCTGTATTATTATCAACAGTTTCAGCAGTGGGAAAAGTGGATGATGTATATTTTAGAGTCGCAGAAAATTTTGGTATAAAACAACCGCAGCTTATGTGGAAGGTTATACTTCCAGCAGTGTTTCCTCAAATCGCAAATGCGATACATGTGGCGCTTGGTAGTGCATGGATTTTCCTTGTAGCTGGTGAAATGGTTGGTGCACAATCAGGTCTTGGATATCAAATAATCGATGCGAGAAATAATGTGAGAGCAGACATGTTACTGGCAACAATATTTGTTATAGGTCTTATTGGTCTGGCATTGGACTGGCTACTTGGAGTATTGGAGAAAAGAATTCTTAGAGTATGGGGAGGTGAATAGTATGTCCTATATTCATATTGAAAATGCTGGAAAAACCTTTACCGAAAATGGCCAGGTGTATAGAGCATTGTCGGGAGTTAATTTAGAAATTGAAAAGGGAGAATTCATATGTCTACTTGGTCCATCTGGTTGCGGGAAAAGTACTTTGCTGAATGCAATAGCAGGTTTTGATTTGGTGAATGAAGGAACCATAACGATTCAAGGCGAGGAAGTGACTGCCCCAAGCACTCGAAATGTAACCATATTTCAAAACTATGGATTGCTGCCTTGGCGCACAGTACAGCAAAATGTGGAGCTTGGTTTGGAGTCAAAATCTGTAGAAAAGAACCTGCGCAAAGAAATAGCAAGAAAGTATCTTGAAATGGTAAAGCTTGAAAAGTTTGCCCAAAGTTATCCAAGACAGCTTTCTGGTGGAATGAAACAAAGAGTGGCCATAGCTAGAGCACTTGCAGTTGAACCGGACATTTTATTTATGGATGAGCCATTTGGCGCATTGGATGCAATTACAAGGATAAAGCTACAGGATGATATTTTAGATATTTGCAAGGCAGAAAAGAAAACAATCATATTTGTTACGCACGACATCGAAGAGGCAGTATATCTGGCTGACAGGATAGTGGTAATGTCATCGAACCCTGGCAAGGTAAAAGGGATTGTGAAGGTTCCATTGCATCATTTTAGAGATAGAACAAGCGGAGATTTTTTGTTAGTTCGAGATAAAGTATTTGATCTGTTAAATATGAAGAACAAGGAATTCATTGAATATAACATATAATAAAAGGAGTTGGAAATGAGTCACACACATATACATTCACATAGAAATTTAATTGGCTTCGACGAACATGGAATACCAACAGTGACCTTGAAGGCCAGTCATCATGATGGCGAGGAAGAGGGAGATTTTACTAGAGACTATATGAATGCAGTAGCAGAGTATAGAAAAACATTTCCAACCAAACAGGATGTAATCGAGCAAACGCCAGATCCTGCAGTAAGAGAGATGCTACTGCGTATGGAGCAACTGGGTATAGATACAACCTTTGACAGGTTTGATGCTCAGAAGCCTCAATGCAATTTTGGCCTATGTGGTACATGTTGCAAAATTTGTAATATGGGCCCATGTAGAATAACTCAAAAATCGCCTAAGGGAGTTTGCGGAGCAGACGCAGATTTGATAGTTGCGAGAAACCTTCTAAGGTCAGCTGCGGCAGGTGCTGCACAACATGGAATGCATGCAAGAGAAGTGATGTTGGCACTGAAGAAGGCGGCGGAGGGAGAATTAGATATTCCAATACTTGGAGAACAAAAGATACGTAGTACAGCAGAAGCATTTGGAATAAAACAAAAAAATAGACAGTTAAAAAACGTGGCTAAGGATTTAGCAAATGCTTTGCTGGAAGATTTATCTAGAACCGTTCCTGATGAATACAAAACAATAACTGCATGCGCTGTTCCTGAGAGACAAAAGGTATGGGAGGAATTGGATATTCTTCCAATTAGCGCATATCACGAAGTGTTTGAGGCTTATCACAAATCTGGGTGTGGCACCGATGGAGATTGGAGAAGCATTATGCAGCAGCTTTTGCGATGTGGCTTAGCATTCACTTTTTCAGGAGTAGTGGGGGCGTCAATT
Organism: Pseudobutyrivibrio sp. JW11; assembly: GCF_900115355.1. Lineage (NCBI taxonomy): Bacteria > Bacillati > Bacillota > Clostridia > Lachnospirales > Lachnospiraceae > Pseudobutyrivibrio > Pseudobutyrivibrio sp. JW11. Next base: position 193,563 of record NZ_FOWB01000001.1, read on the forward strand.
GCTACGGACTCATTGTTTGGAGTAGGGGATAGAGTAACTTCAAAAGTAAATATCGGTGCTTTAGAAAAGGGATATGTAAATATTGCGGTACATGGTCATCTGCCTGTTTTGGTCAGCCAAATAGTGGAAGCCGGAAAGCGGGAAGATATGATAGAGCTGGCAAAGTCAAAAGGTGCTAAAGGAATTCGTTTTTACGGTATATGCTGTTCAGGGCTTTCTGCTATGTATCGAGAAAGCGGAGTTATTCCATTGTCTAATGCAGTTTCAGCGGAGCTTGTACTTGGAACAGGAGCTTTGGATTTATGGGTGGCTGATGTTCAGGATGTATTTCCAGCGATTATGGATGTGGCCAATTGCTTTAAGACAACAGTAATTACAACCAGTGATTCCGCAAGACTTCCAGGAGCAGAAAGATATGAATATGATCATCACCATAGTAATCTGGCCCAGACAAAGGAACTAGCTGAAAAAATAGTTTTAAGAGGAATTGAAAGCTTTGAAGCACGAAAGGGGATACCTGTTTATATTCCACCTTATGAAGTGGAAGCGGAGGTAGGCTTTTCGGTTGAATATATTCATAAAAGATTTGGCAGCATGAAACCTCTTGCAGAAGCCATAAAATCGGGTCAAATTTTAGGTGTTGTTAACATGGTTGGCTGCAATAATCCAAAGGTGTTGTATGAGAAATGTATAGTAGATGTTGCAGATGTATTGCTGAAAAATAATGTGCTGATAATAACAAATGGTTGCGCATCATTTCCACTTATGAAACTGGGATATTGTGCAATATCTGGAAAAGATAAAGCAGGAGAGAACTTGAAAAGTTTCTTGGAGCCGGATTTGCCACCAGTGTGGCATGTTGGCGAGTGTATAGACAACACACGCTCCAGCGGAATATTTGCAGGAATAGCAAATGAGCTAGGAAAAAATATGTATGAACTTCCTTTTGCATTTGCTTCACCTGAATGGGGAAATGAAAAGGGAATAGATGCAGCTTTAGGCTTCAGATTAAATGGAATAAGTTCATATCATTGTGTGGAAGCACCTATATACGGTTCTAAAAACGTAATTGAGTTTTTGAAATATGGAACAAAGGAGTTATTAGGTTCCACAATGAATGTGAATACTGATCCGGTAGCATTGGGAAATCAGATTGTTGCGGATTTGAAAGAGAAACGAAAGGCTTTAGGATATACTACTATTTAAATTTAATCGGCCGGTGAGCACAACTCTCTAATCAGATTTTTCTTACTAGGTTAATAAAATCTGCGTACTTGATATATTTTATATACCACGTATACTAAACCTATCAGCTGAGAATAGAACTATATTAGGTTTTGATAAAGAAAAGAGAGTTATAGGAAATGGCAAAAAGGAAGGCGAACCCGGTTAAAAGCATCTGCGTGGCCTGCGGTGTTTGTGCACTACAGTGTCCAAGGGATGCGATTAGTATTTATAAAGGTTGCTATGCAGTTGTCGATGCAATCAAATGCGTAGGATGTGGAATATGCAAGAAGGCATGTCCAGCAGACGCAATTAAATTAGAAGACGTAGATTCGGAGGTGGCAAATGGCTAAGACAAAGAAGAATCCTTGGTATAGCTACCTTTGGATATGGTCGATTATTTATTTTGCACTTGGATTTTTTAATATCCTATTTGCGTGGTTAGGATTAATAGATTTTATTCTTCCACTTATTTTTGCAATAGTAGGTGGAAATAAATGGTTCTGCAACAATATGTGCGGAAGAGGTCAGTTGTTCTGGGTGTTGGGAAGAAATTTAAAATTTTCTAGACAGAAGACAGCACCAAAGTGGCTTTCATCAAAATGGTTTAGATACGGCTTCTTGACATTCTTCATGACTATGTTTGGAACAATGATATTCCAGACATACCTAGTATTTTCAGGAGCAGGAACTCTTAGAAAAGCTATCAAGTTATTCTGGACCTTCAAGGTGCCTTGGAAATGGGCATACAATGGAAGCATTTTCCCTGATTGGGTTGCTCAGTTCGGCTTTGGATTTTATAGTCTAATGCTAACATCCACATTAATCGGGCTAATTGTGATGGTTTTATACAAGGAAAGAACCTGGTGTTCATTCTGCCCTATGGGAACAATGACTCAGGGAATATGTAAGATAAAAGCTAAGTAATGCTTAGGCGGCCAATTGTGGCCGCTTTTTTTTATATAAGCAGTTTAGACATAACTTAGTCCTCAGGTGACCAGCTTGCCTGTACATCCTCGATAACAACGTTTTCGTCTACCTTTACAACGATTTGGTATTCGTCTTCGTAAACAATTTCACCTGGAAAATTCGTATATACAACATAGTATGGATGCTTATATCTTTCAAGTAGCCATAGAAGTGGATTAATCATCTTCATCATCATTTCAGAATTTTCCATCTTGAAATAGCAGATGACTTTTTCTTGGCGCTTGCACTGTGGAGGCCAAGGAAGTTCTTCTGCAAACCAGGCATCTATTTCCTTGAAGAGGCCAACATCTTCTTCGTCCATAACACCGTCAGTAAGCATTTGATTAAACATACTGAAAATGCCTTTTCCTGTTTTGGTGTTGGCAGCCAATTCTTTTCCCTGGATTCTACAATATTTAAATTTAACAGCCATAGATTACCTCGCAAATAATGAGTTACGATTGATTATAAAATCATCATAACATGAGAACAGGGCATCAAATAAATTATCACAGTAATATCACAGAAAAATAGTTAATATATAGCTTTCTCCCAATAAATTGTTTACAATCATAATTATGAAAGTATACGTTTATAATTTGATGTTCAACAAAATAGCAGCAGCCAGCAAAGCCTGTAGTGCAGTTGGCGCAGAGCTTGTTTCCGTTTCCAAGGATGATATTCATAAATCGGTAGAGTATATTATTGGAGCAGCTAAGAATCCAAAGCCTATGAAGGACTCTAATGATATGATTTCAGAGCTTATGCTTTTTGAAGGCTTTACAAGCGACAATTTAGATGTGTTTTTAGATGCATATAAACAAACTAAGGCGCCAGCCATAGTTTATAAAGCTATGGTGACACCTATTAATAAAAAGTGGTCATTGACCTACTTATATTCCCATTTAGTAAATGAGGCAGGACATTAAGCCCTGCCTTTTTTATACATATGTTCCGTCTTCAAAATCAAGATTCTGAATGAATGACACTACATATACATCGCTGTTTCTTTCGTTTTCCATGAAGTAGTCTTCAATGGCGATTTTGTGGATTTCATTGTTTTCGTCTATTTGATTGACAATTCGCATTACCCTTTTTTCGCCATTCTTATATGCTTCAAGAAGGCTTTTTCTGTTGAAAGCATTTAAAACATCCTTTTGTGATTCAGGTACGGTGACAGCCACAATTCGTCTTAGGCATTCATCGTAAGAACCTGTTTCAGGGATAGTTGTATTTATAAAGTTCTCATGTCTCATAAATGTATATGAGTTTTTACTTATATTTGCAAACTTTATAATTTGAAACTTTTTATATACTGAATCAATTAGAATTTTAACTTGCTCAAAAACAGCACCTTCTTCAAATGGTTCCATTGTACCGATTTCAACTGGTGCTTCCTCAATGCACATGCGAATGAAATCACTTTTTTCAAGAGGCTTAGAGAAAATAAAGCCCTGTATATAATCACAATCGCAAGTATTGATAAACTGAAGCTGGGATTCGGTTTCTACACCTTCAACAACTGTAAGAAGGTGAAGTCTGTGAGCAAAATAAAATACTGATTCAAGAGTCATCTTTCCACGTTCTGTTTGACAATTGTCAGCCAGGAAAGATCTATCTATTTTAAGGATTTTTGCTGGGACATCTTTTACAAATGAAAGAGAAGACATGCCAGAACCAAAATCATCGATTGAAACTGCGTAACCAGCAGCAACAATTTTGTTAACCCATTCGATAACATCCTGCTTGTCCGTTGCTACGTCAGATTCAGTGATCTCAACACCTAATAAAGATTTATCAATGTCGTAGGTTTCTACAAGTTTGTCTAGCTTTTCTATGAATTGAGAATCATGAGCATGTTCTCTTCCGAAATTAACACTTATTCTAACAGCTCTGCTTTTTAGTAGCTTGATGGTTTTACAAGCTTCCTCAGCAATAAACCAATCTACAACAGAAAGCTGGCCGTTTTCTTCTAAAATAGGAATGAAATCTTTTGGTAAGACAATAGTGCCGTCTGGCTTTACCCATCTGACAAGGGCTTCTGCCCCTCCGACAACTCCTTTTTTAGCATTGTACTGTGGCTGATAATATGCTTGAAGCTCACCGTTTTCGATCGCTGCAATAATATTTTCTAATAGTATTTGATTATCCATTTTTTCTTAAAACGTTATAAAAAGATTGATAGAAACAAAAACAGATTATAATGTCACGTATTGGAACTGTCAACGAAAAAAGTTGCCATAAGCCTTGAAAATTCAATGTTTGTACAAAATTGCAATAAGTTGTCAGGAAACTGAGCCCGAAGTGTACAGTTTTCATAATTGAGAAAAAAGACAATTATTAGACTATTGAGGAGATAGTTCTTTTATTTTAATAATTAAAACTATATAATAGTTTCTATGAAGCTAGAACAATTATTAAAATTCGATAATATCATAGTGCAATGCCACAATAATCCCGATGCAGACGCTCTTGCATCTGGTTATGCTGTCATGAAATATTTAAAGTCAAATGGCAAACATGCTCGATTTGTTTATGGTGGTAATTTTGAAATATCTAAGAGTAATCTGAGACTTATGATCGAAGATTTGGATATTCGAATTCATCATGTACGCTATCAGGAGCAGTTAAATGAACTCCTTGGAATAGATAAGGAAGGATTGCCAGATGTGCTTGTTACAGTTGACAGCCAGTATGGTGAAGGTAATATTCAGCAGTTTAAGGCTAAGAATATTGCAATAATAGACCATCATCAGGTTGCAAATGAGCTCCCAGAGTTGGCTGAAGTCCGTTCATATCAGGCCAGCTGTGCTACAGTTGTATGGGATATGCTTAGAGAAGCAGGCTACGATGCTAACGACGATGTTAAGCTTGCGACTGCTCTTTATTATGGCTTGATGACAGACAGTAACAATTTCTCGGAGCTTCACCATCCATTAGATATGGATATGCGAGATGAGTTAAAGTACAGTGCGTCTATCATCACAAAGTTTAGAAATTCAAATATTTCCCAGGCTGAGCTTAGAATTGCAGGAATTGCTCTGCTTGGCTCAGAATATTACAGTGATAATCATTACTCAATCGTAAAATCGGATCCATGTGATCCTAATGTTCTAGGTATTATTTCAGATATGCTTCTGGAAGTAGAGGATGTTCACTGCTGCCTCGTATATTCTATCCACGAAGGTGGTGTAAAGATTTCTGTACGAAGCTGCATAAAAGAAGTAAAGGCTGATGAGCTTGCCAGATTTATCTGCGCAGGTGTCGGTGATGGCGGTGGCCATCTGATAAAAGCTGGTGGACAGATTCGTCGTTCTCTTTTGGAACTCCAGGAGATGGAGTACACAGCGCCAGCTATTCAGCAGTTCTTCAGAGAGCGCATGAAGGAATACTTCAAGGACAACGAAATAATCTATACAGATAATTATATTGCCAATACTAAAGGCATGGCTAAATATAAAAAGAAGCGTCTCCATGTAGGATATGTTAAGGCTACAGATATTCTTCCAGCATCAAGCAGATGTGTCATTCGTACTTTAGAGGGTGATGTGGAGCTTGAAATCCAGGAGGATACAGTTATCGCCATTGGTATTAAGGGTGAGGTTTATCCTATGACATGGGATACATTTGTAAAGAAATATGAAATTTCTGATGAAGAATATGTTTATCCTGGAAACTATCAGCCTACAATAAAAGATGTAGACAGAGGCATAAGCAGAGAGCTATTGCCATGTGCACACAGTTGTATTTCAGTGGGCACAAGTGAGATATATGCAAAGGAAGTAAATGTCCGCACAAAGGTATTCACCAAGTGGGACCCAGAGCATTATTATCTTGGTAAGCCTGGCGACTACATGGCTGTTTCCGCTACAGATAAATCAGATGTATACATAATAGAAAGAAGTATTTTCGGCGACACATACGAAAAAATATAAAAATCGGGCTCTGGATTCCAACTAAACTGGGAGGTCTCCAGAGCCCTTTTATAATAAGTTACCTGAAGCTCTTAGCTTCAAGTAGCAAATGCACTTGATTAAAAAGCTACGATATAATAGCCTTCCTTAAGACCACTAATCTGTAAATATGATTTTACATCAAGTACACGTTTTGTAAGCTTGTGGCCTGTCTGAGTAAAGCCATCAGCTTCTACTTCATTAAATGTGATGTCGTTACCGTCTTCAATTCCGCGGCGGTCTGTTACGTGATATTTAGAAACGCCACTTGCAATTCTTCCAAATTCAGCTTTTGAAACAAGGACACTGACTTCTACGTTTCCACCAGCAGCACCTGTTCTTAATGTGTTTGTATCTGCAAAAAACTGACGACCTAGTTCGTCTTCTTTGTTGCCATTCATTGCTTGGCTTAGTCCCTTGATTAAATCCTCGCGGCTATCCATGGAATCCTCCTATAAATTATGATAATTTTTATCGTCATTTCCCGGTGGGAACATTTTTATAATACAATGTATCTTTGAATAATCTGTGATAGAATAGTGAAAGATTCAGTGGGTTTAGACGGAGGATAATGGAATGGCAAAGGAGTTACTTACAAGAAATCAGGTTAATGTTGAAGATACATGGAATCTTAAGGATATGTATTCCAGCGACAGCGACTGGGAAGAAGATATAAAGGTTATTCTTGGCAAAACAGAAGAACTTGTTAAGTTTGAAGGTAGAGTTTGCGAAAGCGCAGATACTCTTTTGCAGGTGCTTGAGCTTTCAGCCTTCATTTCTGAAAAGCTAGAGTTTGCATACAACTATGAAGCACGTCTTTTCGATGAGGACCAAGGCAATACACTTCATCAAAGCATGAATCAGAAGATATTCAGCATTATGGCAAAGATTAGTTCTGATGTTTCGTTTATCGACCCAGAGATTCTAGCTTGTGATGAATCAAAGCTGGAAGAGTTCTATAACAAAGAGCCAAAGCTCGATTTATATAAGAAGCAAATAAAAGAAGTTCAAAGATTAAAGGCTCACACACTTTCGGCAGAAATGGAAAAAGTTGTAGCTATGACAGCGGAGATGTCCAACACTGCATCAGAGGTGTACGAAGCATTTACAAATGTTGATATGAAATTCCCTACCATCAAAGACGAAGATGGGGAAGAGGTAGAGCTTACACACGGACGATTTGTTCCATTTTTGATGTCAGCAAATAGACGTGTCAGAGAAGATGCTTTTAAGGCATACTACGACACAATGAAGGATTACATAAATACATTGGCATCTTCATACAGTGGAGAGGTTAAACAGAGAGTATTTCATTCAAGAGTAAGGGGATATTCTTCAAATCTTGAAGCGGCAGTAGATGCAAATAATGTTTCACCAGAAGTTTATGAAAACCTGGTTAAGACAGTAAACGCTAATCTAGACAAGCTTCATGCGTATGTATCGCTTCGGAAGAAGTGCCTTGGTGTTGATGAGCTTCATATGTACGATATCTACACACCAATGATTTCAGACGTTGCTAAAAAGGTTACTTATAAAGAGGCCCAGGAGACTATCTGCAAAGCACTTGCAGTTCTTGGAGATGATTATGTAGAACTTCTAAAAGAAGGATTTGCAAATCGTTGGATTGATGTATATGAAAATAAAGGAAAGCAGGGTGGTGCTTATTCTGCAACAGCATATGGCTGCCATCCATACATGCTTTTAAATTACAACGATACATTTGATGATATGTTTACAACAGCTCATGAAATGGGACATTCAATGCATAGCCACTATTCAAATAGTGCACAGCCATACATCTATTCAAACTACAAAATTTTTGTTGCAGAGGTAGCTTCAACCTGTAATGAGATTTTACTTTTAGAGTATTTACTTAAAAACTGTACAGATAAAAAGGAGAGAGCATATCTTTTAAATCATTATCTGGATAGCTTTAAGGGTACTGTTTATCGTCAGACTCAGTTTGCAGAGTTTGAAAAAATCACAAACGAAATGGTAGAAAATGGAGACAGTTTGAATGCAGAAAATCTGTCGACCATATATAAGGACATAAATGAGCGTTATTATGGTTCGGATATGATTTCTGACCCAGAGATAGCTTACGAGTGGGCTCGCATACCTCACTTTTACTACAATTTCTATGTTTATCAGTATGCTACATCATTCTGCGCAGCAGTAGCTATTGCAGAAATGATTCTTACAGAAGGAGAGCCAGCAGTGGCTCGCTACAAGAAGTTCCTGTCATCAGGTTGCACCGATGCACCAGTTGAGCTTCTTAAAATAGCAGGCGTTGACCTCACCACACCAGCCCCAATCGAAGCTGCGTTAGCAAAGATGGGTGAAATCGTGGAGGAGCTATCGTTGCTCGTCGAATAAAAAAATATAGAGGAGTCTGTAGTTAACAAGCTATGCTGTTACTCAAGCGAGATGTGTTATCGAGCGGAGTAATAGCATGCTTGTAAACGTAACAGACGGACTAGAGGTTTTTATGAGTTTTGTTCATCTACATACACATACGGAATATTCTCTTCTGGATGGTTCTAATAAGATTAAGTCATATGTTAAGAAATGCGTGGACATGGGTATGACCGCAGCAGCCATCACAGATCATGGAGTAATGTATGGTGTTATCGATTTTTATAAAGAATGTAAAGCAGCAGGAATCAATCCTGTATTAGGATGTGAGGTCTATGTCGCTCCTGGTTCTCGTTTCGACAGAGAGCGAGTTCAGGGAGAGGATAGATACTACCATCTTATTTTGCTTGCAGAAAATAACGAAGGATATCAAAATCTCATAAAAATCGTTTCTGCAGGTTTTGTAGATGGATACTACTATAAGCCACGTGTGGATTTTGAGACTCTCCAGAAATATCACGAGGGTATTATTTGCTTATCTGCCTGCCTTGCAGGCGAGGTGGCAAGACTTCTTGCCCGTGGATTATACGATGATGCAAAAAATGTTGCTATTAAATACCGTGACACCTTCGGAAAGGATAATTATTTCCTTGAGCTTCAGGACCATGGTATTGATGAACAGAAAACTGTTAACCAGGGATTACTTCGTCTTTCAAAGGAGACAGGCATCCCTTTAGTTGCTACAAACGACTGCCACTACACAAATAAAGAGGATGCAGCAAGCCATGATGTGCTACTTTGTATCCAAACAGGTAAAAAGCTTCAGGATGTGGATAGAATGCGTTTTGAGACAGACGAGTTCTATGTCAAATCAGAAGAAGAAATGCTAGAGCTTTTCCCTTATGCAAAGGAAGCGGTTTATCGTACACAGGAAATTGCAGATAGATGTCATGTGGAAATCGTTTTCGGTGAGACAAAGCTTCCTCATTTCGAAGTTCCGGAAGGCTACGATTCATGGACATATCTGAACAAGCTTTGCTATGAGGGATTGGATCGTCGTTATGGTGACAAGGCAGAAAGCCTTAAGTCTCGTCTTGAATATGAATTAAATGTTATTAAAAATATGGGATACGTTGATTACTTCCTTATTGTTTGGGATTTCATCAACTATGCCAGAACCCATGGTATTCCTGTAGGTCCAGGACGTGGATCTGCAGCAGGTTCACTTGTCAGCTACACTACAGGAATCACTAATATCGACCCAATCAAATACAGCCTGGTGTTTGAGCGTTTCCTTAACCCAGAGCGTGTATCCATGCCCGATATAGATATTGACTTCTGCTACGAGCGTCGTTCAGAAGTAATCGATTACGTTATTGAAAAATACGGCAAAGACTGCGTAACCCAGATTGTTACCTTCGGTACATTAAAGGCTCGTGGTGTTATCCGCGACGTAGGACGTGTAATGGATTTGCCATATGGATATGTGGATTCCATTGCCAAAATGATTCCTATGGATTTGGGCATCACTTTGGACAAGGCACTTGAAATGAATCGTGACCTTAAGGCCATGTATGATGCAGATGATCAAATCAAGAATCTTATCGATGTTGCTCGTACTCTTGAAGGCCTTCCACGAAACACTGGTATGCATGCAGCAGGTGTTGTTATTGCCGGAAAGCCAATGGATGAGTACGTGCCTCTTTCAAGAGGTGGTGACGGCACTATCGTTACACAGTTTGTCATGACCACTATCGAAGAGCTTGGACTTCTAAAGATGGATTTCCTTGGCCTTCGTACTCTTACAGTTATTAATGATGCGGTGAAGCTAGTAGAAAAGAACCACGGCATCAAGCTTGATATAGATAATATTGATTATAATGACCAGGGCGTTATGGAAATGATTTCTGCTGGTAAATGCGAGGGTGTTTTCCAGCTTGAATCTACCGGTATGAAGAACTTCATGAAGGAGCTAAAGCCTCATTCAATCGAAGATGTTATAGCCGGTATTTCATTATATCGACCAGGCCCTATGGATTTCATCCCTAATTACATCAAGGGTAAGAATAACCAGGAGGGTATTGTGTATGAATGCCCAGAATTAGAGCCAATCCTTGCTCCTACCTACGGCTGTATCGTATATCAGGAGCAGGTTATGCAAATCGTTCAGTCTTTGGCTGGATATTCACTTGGTGGTGCCGATGAAATCCGTCGTGCCATGAGTAAAAAGAAGCAGTATGTCATCGAAGAGAACCGCGAGATTTTCGTTAATGGTGGTCAAATCGAAAACCATATCACTGGCAAGATTACAAAGATTCCAGGATGTGGTGCAAATGGCATATCAAGCCAGGTTGCCAATGGAATTTACGACCACATGGTTGATTTCGCTAAGTATGCCTTCAACAAATCACATGCTGCTGCCTATGCTGTAGTTGCCTTGCAGACAGCATATTTGAAAAAGTATTATCCAATCGAATTTATGGCAGCCCTTATGACATCAGTTATTGATGCCAGTGGAAAGGTTGCAGAATACATTGGCGTATGCCGTTCTTCAGGAATCGAAGTTCTTCCTCCAGATGTTAATTATGGAGATGGCCGTTTCTCTGTAGATGGCAAGAGCATTCGATATGGCTTATATGCAATTAAATCTGTTGGTCGTCCTACAATCGACGCAATCAAATATGAGCGTGAAAAGAATGGACCATACCATGATTTGGAAAACTTTATAGATCGTGTTAGCAAATATGATGCCAACAAACGAACCATTGAAAATCTTATCAAATCAGGAGCACTTGATTCTCTTGATGGAAACCGAAGACAAAAATGCATGATTTTCCCAAGCATTTTGGATTCCATGAATAGCAAAAAGAAAAATGAGATAGATGGTCAGATGTCTCTTTTTGATTTTGCCAGTGAAGAGCAAAAGGAAGATTTGAAAATCTCATTACCACCTGTTGAGGAATTCGATAAGGAAATGCTGCTAGCCTTTGAGAAAGAGCTGATGGGTGTATATGTAAGTGGTCATCCACTTGATGATTACATTTCACTTCTTGAGAAAAATGTTACAGCCCATGCCAGTGAATTCCTGGTTGATGACGAAACAGGAATGGCAAAGGTAGAGGATAATAAAACTGTTGTCGTAGGTGGAATGATTACAGATGTAACGATTAAGTACACTAAAAACAACAAGGCTATGGCATTTATTACTTTGGAAGATCTTACAGGTCAGGTGGAAGTAATTGTATTCCCTAATAGCTTTGAGCCAGCTCGCTCACTAATCGCAGAGAATAATAAAGTCTTTATAAGTGGCCGAGTTCAGGCGGAAGAAGAAAAGGATGCTAAAATCATTTGCCAGGATATAAAGAGCTTTGACGATTGCAAGCGAGAAATCTGGATTCAGTTTAGCAATAAGGCTGAGTATGATTCCAAGGAACAGCTTCTTTCTGACACAATTCGCAGTATGGATGGCAACGATAATATGGTTATCTATTTAACCGAGGAAAAGGCAGTAAAGCGTATGCCAGACAACTGGGGAATAGGTGCAACATCAGAGAATCTCGAAATCCTTTACGAGAAATTTGGAGAAGCAAACGTAAAGGTTGTAAATAAAAAGGTTCAATTTGCCTCTAGAAGGTATTAATTTCAATGAAAAAGAGTGATTTTTTATTGAAATCGCCTACAAAAGAGGATAAAATAGATTGGAATTGTTTTCAGAGGGATATTTTAGGAGGATTTATCAAAATGGCAGATAAAGTAAACACAATTGGTGTCCTTACCTCAGGTGGTGACGCTCCTGGCATGAATGCCGCTATTCGTGCAGTTGTTCGTCAGGCAATCGCTAGAGGCAAGAAGGTAAAGGGTATTAGAAGAGGTTACGCCGGATTACTTTCAGGCGAAATTATAGATATGGACGCTCATAGCGTTTCAGAGACTATCCAGCGTGGTGGTACTATTCTTCAGACAGCACGTTGTTTAGAGATGCTTGATCCTGAGTATCAGGAGAAGGCTGCTAAGAATGCAATCGCTGCAGGTATCGATGGCCTTGTTGTTATCGGTGGTGACGGTTCATTCAAGGGTGCTCAGAAGATTTCTAAGTTCGGAATTAACACAATCGGTCTTCCAGGTACAATCGATCTTGATATTGCATGTACAGAGTACACAATCGGTTTCGATACAGCTGTAAACACAGCTATGGAAGCTATCGATAAGGTTCGTGATACATCTACATCTCATGAGCGTTGCTCAATCATCGAGGTTATGGGACGTGGCGCTGGTTATATCGCTCTTTGGTGCGGTATTGCAAACGGTGCTGAGGACGTACTTCTTCCAGAGCGTTATGATTATGATGAGCAGAGACTTGTAAACCACATCATCGAAGGACGTAAGAAAGGCAAGCAGCACCACATCATCATCAATGCAGAGGGTATCGGTCACTCAACATCTATGGCTAAGCGTATCGAAGCTGCTACAGGTATCGAGACACGTGCTACTATCCTTGGTCACATGCAGCGTGGTGGTTCACCTACATGTAAGGATCGTGTATATGCATCTACTATGGGAGCTATGGCAGTTGACCTTCTTTGCGAAGGAAAGACAAACCGCGTAGTTGGTTACAGACATGGTGAGTTCGTTGATTTCGATATCGACGAAGCACTTGCTATGAAGAAGGACGTTGACGAGTATCAATATCAGCTTTGCCAATCTTTGAACAATGATTACAAGTACTAATAACAATCAAATCAAAAATATTATTGCACTTAACAAAAAAGCCAGAGAGCGTAAAGCTCAAAGGCTTTTTGTGATTGAAGGGATTCGTGCCGTTGCAGAGGTCCCAGCCAATCTTTTAGATAGTGTATATATCATAGAGGGCTTTGAAGCTTCAGCTGAGGGAAAGGCTTTTCTTGCACAGATAAAGGAAAAGGCACCTCAGGTTCATGTGGAAGAAGTGGCTACAAATGTATTCAAAACCATGTGCGATACTGTCACTCCACAGGGCGTACTTGCCCTTGTAAAGATGCAGGATTTCACTATGGATGATGTGCTAGGTACAGCTTTAGGCAAGCCTGCACATGTGGTTATTCTTGAATCACTGCAGGACCCTGGCAATATGGGCACAATAGTCCGTACTGCAGAGGGTGCAGGAGCTACCGGCATTATCATGAACAACACCACTGTGGACATCTATTCACCAAAGGTTGTGCGTTCAACAATGGGAAGCATTTTTAGAGTTCCACACATGATAGTTTCAGACCTTGGTGCAACCATAAAGGAATTGGAAGAAAAGCATGGCCTTTCAGTTTATGCAGCACACTTAAAGGGGGAGAAGTTCTACGATGAACTGGACTTCACCGGTCCTACAGCTTTCATGATTGGAAACGAGGGAAATGGTCTGACAGACGAAATGTCAGCATTGGCTACAAGCTACCTAAAGATTCCAATGGAAGGTCAGCTAGAATCATTAAATGCGTCTGTTGCAGCAAGCCTTTTGATGTATGAAACACACAGACAGAGAAAATAGAATAGGATATTAATAAAAAGCTAACTGCCATTTTTTTATTTGGTTTGTTAGCTTTTACTATTTCTTCACTATTTTCGTTTTAGAGTGTGATATTATACATCCATAGGGAGAATCAGACGGAAGTGTGAGGGGACCTATGAGCAAAAATATTAGTGTAGCATTTGATCAGTATATTGCTGATGATATAGCAAAATACGCTGGAGTAGCAATGCCTGTTAAGGCTGGATTTTTAAATCGAGTTTTGGTGAAGAAGGCGCCATGTACAATTCTTCATCCTAATCCAGATGACGAGTTTTCTATTCCGACCGTGGGACCAAGCTATCGAATTATTTCTGAATATGAAAAGAAATATATTTATAATTCAAATCACAGTATGGATTATTTTGATGGTGAAGATCCTATCATGGTGGAAAAAATCAGACCAGATGGATATATGATTTTAAATGGTCACCATAGGTGGGCTGCTGCACTTAAACTAGGCTACGCAAAGATTCCTGTGCAAGTCATAAATGTGACTCACAATCAGGAAATCAAAGATATTATTAATAATTCAAAGCATGACAAGCGAGTAACGCTGGATTTGGATGAGGTTGTTTTTTATAATCAAAACAATGGACCAGCAGAAAAAGATTTACCATTCCCACTCAATAAGCTTTATAAAGATAAGTTGAGACTGGGAATACCTGCTCTTTTCAATATGCTGAACAAAGATGGATATGACATTTGGTTATACAGCTCAAAGTTTTATTCAAAGGAGTATTTAAGAGCATTATTTAAAAAGTATCATGTTCATGTAACAGGTATTGTAACTGGTACATCGAAGAGAAAGCAGTCTGAAGAGGAAAAAAATGAAATGCAGAACCTGTATGCTAGTAAGTATTTGTTTACTTTGCATATAGATAATGATGCGGTTTTAATGATAGATAATGTGCGTAAAGATTTCCAAGATTTCACTATCGATGAAGGTGTAAACTGGTCGAAATCGGTTATGGATATCATTAAGGAAATTGATGCCTAAATGAGGGCAAAGGGATGAATAAAAAGAAAAATCACGAGGAAAAGATGAGGGTCTCCTTTGATTTGGATGAGGTACTATTTGTTAATCCAAATTATATAAAGGCAGAGCCTCAGCTCAAGTTTCCTCTCAATATCATTTATAAAGAAAGACTAAGACTTGGCACTCCGGATTTAGTAAAGGAATTACAGCGGCTGGGGTACGAAGTTTGGATTTACACGTCTTCTTTTAGACCGGAAAAATATATCAAAAGACTATTTAAACACTATAACGTTCATTTTGATGGTATAGTAAATGCTCAGCGTCATCTGAAGGAAGTTCAGCAGGGAAACAAAGATATACTTCCTCAAAAACTTCCAAGCAAATACAGAATTTCTCTTCACGTAGATGATGAAACTGTGGTATGCTCTTTGGGGCCTCAGTATGGTTACACCACTTACAAGCTTGAGGCTGAGGATGACAACTGGAAAGAAAAAATTATAGAAAAAGCAGAGCATATAAAGCACTTACCAAAGTAACGCTATATATGTTTTATAAAAGGGATTAGAATAATGCGAATTTGGTTTAAATCATGGAAAGACAATCACATGCTTCATGACTATGTTGTGGAGGATGAATCAGAAGAGACACGTACACATAAAATATTTGCTGCAGTGGATAAAGCTAGCTATGAATTTGATACAAGCAAACCAGTATGGTTGGAATCTACAATCAGAGAATTCAAACGTCACGGAAAAGCTCGTTTTACACAGGATAATTTCGTAGACGAAATCCCATTTGATTATTTGGAAATTCATGTATTAGAAGAAGATTAGACTCCCCTTTTTATACAATTTCAAATTTTAGAATTTGTTAATAATTTATCAGAGAAAGTATGCTATTATAGAGTAGTAATAAATATGGGGAGGTGATTCATTGTGGATTTAGGTATGTTTCCAGATGACGGAGTAAATTCTTGGAACACCGTTATGCTGCTATATGAGTCAGCCATTAAAAAGTTTCGTACTAAGGTAGAAATTCTCAACGACGAATTTCAGCAGGTACATCAATATAATCCAATTGAATACATTAAAACAAGAGTAAAGACACCAGAGAGTATCGTTAAGAAATTAAAAAAGAATGGATACGAAATTTCCATTCCAAATATGATTGAACACTGTAACGATATTGCAGGTGTAAGAATAGTTTGTTCATTTACATCAGATATTTATCAGATTGCAGAAATGATTGGTCGTCAGACAGATGTTACAGTCGTTTCTATAAAGGACTACATCAAGAATCCAAAGGAATCTGGCTACAAGAGTTATCATATGCTTGTTACAATTCCTATTTATCTTTCAGACAAAACAGTTGATACAAAAGTAGAAATCCAGATTCGTACAATCGGAATGGACTTCTGGGCAAGCTTGGAGCACAAAATCTACTACAAGTTCGAAGGTAATGCTCCTGAATACATCAGCCGTGACCTTCGCGAGTGTTCTGAAATCGTTTCAATGATGGATACCAAGATGCTTCAGCTTAACAATGCAATCATGCAGACAAAGCAGGAAGAGGAAGAAAAGAAACGAGAGGAGCGACTTCTTAGGAATAGCTGGAAGGAAAATATATAAAAGTATATAATGAGAACTGCTGTGTATGCAGCAGTTCTTTTTAATTAATGGAGGATAATTATGATTGAAATTTTAAAAGCCATATTATTCGGTATAGTTGAAGGAATCACAGAATGGTTACCTATCAGTAGCACAGGTCACATGATTCTTTTAGATGAAATCGTAAAGCTCAATGTATCAGAAGAGTTTTACAGCATGTTCCAGGTAGTAATTCAGCTTGGTGCAATCCTTGCTGTAGTTTTGATTTTCTGGAACAGCATTTGGCCATTTGGCAAGAAAAACAACAAAGCACCACTATCAGAAAGCGGAATTGGTGCATGGATTAAAAAAGATATCTTCGTTTTATGGTTCCATATTTTAGTTTCATGTGTTCCAGCTGCAATCGTTGGCGTATTATGGGACGATTTATTCGAAGAACTTTTCTACAACTACACTACAGTAGCAATCATGCTTATCATCTTTGGTGTAGCATTTATCTTAGTTGAAAACATGAAGTCAGGCCACAAGGCAAAGATTAATGCCGTAGCAGACATCACATACACTACAGCATTTTTAATTGGTATGTTCCAGCTCATCGCTGCTATATTCCCTGGCACATCCCGTTCAGGCGCCACAATCGTAGGTGCACTGTTAATCGGTGTCGCTAGAACAACAGCCGCAGAGTACACATTCTACCTTGCTATCCCTGTAATGCTTGGTGCCAGCCTTCTCAAAATCCTAAAGTTTGGCCTCAGCTTCACAGCCATGGAAGCAGCCATCCTTATCGTAGGCATGGTAGTAGCCTTCGCCGTATCAATGTTCGTAATCAAATTCCTGATGGACTACATCAAGAAGCACGACTTCAAAGTCTTCGGATGGTACCGAATCGCGCTAGGCATCATCGTACTAGTATGCGGCATCATCGGGGTAATCTAGGCTAAGTCAGGCC
This sequence comes from Pseudobutyrivibrio sp. JW11, assembly GCF_900115355.1. Taxonomy (NCBI): domain Bacteria; kingdom Bacillati; phylum Bacillota; class Clostridia; order Lachnospirales; family Lachnospiraceae; genus Pseudobutyrivibrio; species Pseudobutyrivibrio sp. JW11. The sequence continues at coordinate 211,135 of NZ_FOWB01000001.1, forward strand.
TCCCACATAATGGCCCCGCAGATGGCTTCAGGGAGTCATCGCATGAATATTATGTTTTTCTAAAGCAAAAGGAGAACACACCTGTTGTGTGTTCTCCTTTTGTGCTAAGAAAAACTATAATATTCGCGAAATCGACACCCCTACAGCTCCATAGCGCGGGCCAGGGGCCGGGGAGGTGTCCTATTTACTATACACCCCGATGATGCCGCTACTTTACGTCGTAGTAGATGCGGGATTCGGGTGGTACGGATTCGGTGATGAAGGTTGAGCCTCCGATGATGGAGTCGTGCCCAATTACGGTGTCACCACCGAGGATTGATGCGTTGGAGTAGATTGTTACGTTGTCTTCGATGGTTGGGTGTCTGCGGACACCGCGAAGGCATTGGCCACCGCGAGTTGAAAGGGCACCAAGTGTAACGCCCTGGTATACTTTTACGTTGTTGCCGATGACTGTTGTTTCTCCGATTACGATGCCGGTGCCGTGGTCGATGAAGAAGTATTCACCGATGGTTGCACCTGGGTGAATATCAATACCTGTATTTGAGTGAGCGTACTCAGTCATAATACGTGGAATGATAGGTACTCCAAGTAAGTATAGTTCGTGTGCAAGACGATAGATTGTGATTGCTAAAATGCCTGGGTAAGCAAAGATGATTTCGTCGATGCTTGTAGCGGCAGGGTCGCCATCGAAGGCAGCCTGCAAATCGGTGTCCAGAAGCGCACGAACGTGAGGTATTCTCTTGAGGAATGCCAGTGAAAGCTCCTCAGCCTTTGTAGTGCAAATCTCATCACCACAACCGTCAAATACAGAGTTGTAGCAAAGTACAAGTGAAATTTGTTTGTTAAGATTGTAAACAACATCCTCCATAAGAGTGTTGATGTTGGTTTCTACGTTGTAGACCTTGTATACGTGATCACGATAATAGCCAGGATAAACAACACGAAGAAGCTTCATAGTGATGTCGATGATGCTATCTTTGTTTGGCTGATGATATGTATCAAGTTTATCTATTGCTCTGTCGGATTTGTAATCCTTCATGAGCTCTTTTGTAATTTCGAGCATTTCTTGCTCTATCTTTTTTCCATCCATAATAGTACCCCCGTGGTATCGTAAAATGTAAATCTATTGTATCACATTCAATAGCATGTAGCTAACAAGGTATAGTGTTACTCAAGCGAAACATTCTAGTTGAGCGGAGTAATACTATTCTTGTTAGCGTAACATGCGTAGTGTTTAGAAAAAAAAGGAATTTAGATAGACGTACAGATTTCTGCTGTCATTTTAGGTTTGTTCATACAGTAGATGTGGATGTGTCCTACTCCGCATTTACGAAGGTCTCTAATTTGGTCAATAGCGTACTCGATTCCGGCTTTGCGCATGTCATCTGGCGACTCTCCATATCTTGCACAGATGTCAGCTAATTTCTTTGGTACAGATGAACCAGCAAGTGTGACTGTAGATCCAATCTGTTTTGCAGATGTGATAGGCATGATTCCAGCTACGATAGGAATTGTTATGCCTGCCTTGTCGGCGCGCTCAGTAAAGCGATAGAAATCTGCGTTATCAAAGAATAACTGGGAGATAAACATTTTAGCGCCCATATCCTGCTTCATCTTCATGAAAGCTAAATCAGAATCCATAGACATTGCTTCTGGATGCTTTTCAGGATAGCAGGAAGCGGAGATATCAAGCTTTGTGTTTTCGTTTAAGAAACGAATCAAATCGGTAGCATGAGGGAATACCCTTTTATTGAACTGTTCGTCTGACATGTCGCGAGGTTTGTCACCGCGAAGAGCAAGCACGTGATTGACACCAACTGCCTCCAAGTCACGTGTAACCGCAAGAATGTCTTCTGAAGAGGAACCGACACAAGTCATGTGAGCCATAGCGTCTGTGTGTAATTCGTTCTGAATATAAGAAGCTATTTCAACAGTCTTCTTTGAACGGCTTCCACCGGCACCATAAGTAACGCTTATGAAGTCTGGCTTTAATTCAGAAAGTGAGTCTAGTACCTTGTAACAATTTTCGAATTCATCGTCCTTCTTTGGAGGAAATACTTCAAAAGATAGAGATGAATCATTAGCAAACATATCTTTAAACATAAAAATCTCCTATAAACTAGCCAAAGTTAACAATTTAGACACATATTTTAAATAAAAAGATAGTATCATATTCACTAACGAAAAAAAAGCTTTTTGTGGGGATAATAAGGGAAAAATTGTTGATTTTGGGAGTATTACATTATGGACATCAAACGTTTAAGGGGAGTGTTTTCTAAAACCAGCAAAATGCAATTTCCTGAACACAGAGATGTAGTTCGTGGATTAGGCGCAGACGGTATGGTGTTGCTTAAAAACAGTGGAATTTTGCCAATGAATAAGGGTAATGTTGCGCTGTTTGGAGCAGGTGCAGTAGACACAGTTATTTGTGGTCTATACTTCAACTACGTATTTACGGATTCCACTGTAAACGTTAAAGAAGGTTTGCTTAATAACGGATTTACGTTAACTACCGATAGCTGGCTGAGTAAAATGGAAAAGGCGGTAAAGCTTAACGAGAAAAAGGAGAAGCAGGTAGCGAAGAAGGGATTGGCCTTCGAGGGGAAGCGCTGCCGTACTCCTGAAGTACCTATTTCTGTTGCAGATATGGCAGAAGCAATTTTAGGTACTGATACATGTATATATGTAGTACGACACGGAATTATAAGTGAAGGTGAGGAAGGTGGAGAGAATCAATACCAACTCACAGAAACTGAGCTTAGCAACATTGGTTTGATTGCCAGCTCTTTCAAAAATGTAATTCTAGTAATTAATTCCGGAATGCTGGAGCTTTCATCTGTTGCAAGGATGAAAAGCATTAAGGCGATTATTTATATGGGTGTGCCTGGCATGGAAGCAGGCAACTCATTAGCTGATGTATTGACGGGTGCAGTAAATCCAAGCGGTCGTCTTACTGCAACCTGGGCTAAAAAATACAAGGATTATTCTACTTGCTACAGCCCATCAGTTTTAAACAAATCTGCAAAATCAAATGAAATTGATTATAAAGAGGGTATCTTTGTGGGATACCGTTATTTTGATGCATTTGATGTGACGCCTCTATTTCCTTTTGGCTTTGGTCTAAGCTACACATCCTTTGACATGGAATTGGAATATTTGGAAGCAAGCTGGATGGCTGTTGTGATGCGAGTGAAAGTTACCAACACTGGTGACTGCGCCGGCCGACAGGTTGTTCAATTGTATTGCAGCCAGCCTCAGGGTAATATTGAAAAGCCGTATCAGATTTTGGCAGGATTTGGTAAGACTGGAAAGCTTAAGCCAGGTGAATCAGAGGAGATGACTATAAAGATTCCAATCATGCCATTGTGCTCATTTGACGAGGAAAGCACTGCATGGGTAATGGAAAAGGGTGACTACCTCTTTAGACTAGGTTCAAATTCAAGAGATACAAAGCTTTGTGCTAAGGTTGTTCTAGATAGAATGACTATTATCAAAAGAGTTACAAATGTTATGGAGCCTACAAAGGAATTGAAATTCCTATCACCATCTCCTAGAGCAGAGGAAGATACAGGCTATATAAAGGTAGCTTCATTATCAGGGGACGATTACAATTCAGAGAATAAATATGTTCCGGTAAAACAGGAGGTTACAACCTATCTTACAGAAGGTAGCAAGTATGCTTCCTATGTAAATGAGAATCCATACAGTATGCCTACCAGGGTTCATGAAAATCTGGAGTATTTCAAACCGTGTGGCTCAACAACATTGTTTGATGTTATTAAAAATAAAGTATCAATGGAGGAATTTGTTTCTTCATTATCACCGGAAGTATTAGCCCGCATAGTGGCTGGCGAATGTGGCGAGTCAAAAGTAGAAAGCGAGAATCGCCTCAATTTTGATATTATTCATGAAAAGAATAAGCTTGGAATATCCGCAAGAACCACATCACAGTTTGCAACTACACTTGGTATTCCAGGGGTAACATTTGCTGATGGGCCATCAGGTTTAAGGATTGAAGGTGTTGCATGCACATGTTTTCCTTCACCTATGAATATGGCCCAGACCTGGGATATGTCTGCAATGGTTCGTATGGGTCGAGTGTATGGAAGAGAGATGGAATACTATGGCATAGATTACTGTATAGCTCCAGCTCTTAATATTCATAGAAATCCTATGAGAAATAGAGCGTATGAATTTTATTCTGAGGACCCTTCGCTTGCAGGAATTCTTGGATCGGGATTTGTTATTGGCGTCAAGCGCTATGAAGGTCGAGATGTGATAATGAAGAATGTGGCCACTTACAATCAGGAAAGTGGTACATCTGATGTAAATATTAATGTATCTAGACAGGCATTTGGCGAGCTATATCTTAGACCGTTCTCTGCATGTCAAATGGTGGCTGCACCAGCAGGTCTGTTAAACTCTGGAAACAAGATTAACGGATATTATTCGTCGTCTCAGAGAGGCTTGAATACAGATATTATTAAAAGCGACTGGGGTTCAACAGGCATGGTGCTTTCCGATTGGGCTTCCAAGTCAGAAAAAGCTTATGATTTACATGCAGGCTGCGATTTGATTATGCCGGGTTTCGACCCAGATCATATTCTTGAGGCGATGATTAAAACAGCCCCAACATTTGAGCCAGATGGATATGTAACTGTTGTAAACAAGAACTACGTTTACAATGAGCCAATGATTACATATGAAAAGTGGGGTTCGTTCCTTTTGGATAAGAATGGCGATGTGCAGGTTTCTACAGTAGTAGCTGCGGATGTTCAGGTAAGCGATAAAGTGTTGGAGCTTGAAAATCAGGGGCTATGTACAGTCAAAACTCAGGATGATGGAAGCAGACTGATTACCTATAAAGGTATTGATAGAGGTGCATATCTTGCACTTGGAGAATTACAACAGGCCGTTATTAATATTTTGGGTACTATAAAGAATTCAGCATCAATGAAAAAGTTGATGGAAAACGCTATAAATTAGCATTTTTTACTTTAAAAAAAATACAGCCTAATATAAAATAAAAAACGTCGTGGACAATTATATGTTGTCCACGAGTTTTATTTATTTTAATTAAAGAAAGGAAGTATTTTATGTTAGCAGAAATACTAGCTATAGTAATTTTTATTGCTATGTTTGTGCTTATTGTTTGGGATAGATTTCCTAAACATTACGTTACTCTTGGCTGCGGAGCCTTGACCAGCATTTTTGTTTTCGGTGTTGGAATGAGAAGCGTAGAAGCATTTGTTAACACTCTGGCGATAGGAGGTATTTTCAAACCATCTTTTTGGTATGAAGCAGGGGAATCTGCAGAGCAGACATCAGGCGTCAACTGGGCTACAATCATTTTCCTTTGGGGAATGATGATCATGGTTGAAGGAATGGCGGAAGCAGGATTCTTTGATTGGCTTTGCCTTAAAATTGCAAAGCTTGCTCACTTTGAGCCAGTTAGAATATTCGTTGCATTTATGATTCTTTCTTCTGTACTTGCAATGTTTATCGATTCAATTACGGTAATTTTGTTCCTTGCAGCAGTTACTATCAGATTGGCTAGAACACTTAAGTTCAATCCAATCCCAGTAATTATGGCAGAAATCTTTTGTGCCAACCTAGGCGGAAGTGCCACTATGTGTGGAGATCCACCAAACATCATCATTGGTACATCATTGGGATACTCATTCTCAGATTTCGTAATGAACACAGGTGCAATCGGTGCAGTTTCACTTGTCATTATCATTCTCTATTTCTATTTCACAATGAGAAATAGATTACAGGATCCTGCAGACAAGGTTGATCCATCTACTATCGATGTTGAAATCAAAATCGATAACATGAAAGAGTTTTTAACAAGTACTATCATTTTTGCAACAGCAGTTGTATTACTTGTTACACATGCTACAACAGGACTTACAGTAGCATTCATCGGTACATTTATTGCAATCATCACACTTGCAACTTCAGGACGTAAGGCATGGACTCTTCTTAAGAGAGTCGACTACCACACATTATTATTCTTCATTGGATTGTTTATTGTAGTAGGTGGTCTCGAGGAGACTGGCGTACTTGTTGTAATTGCAGAGTTTATTGCAAAGGTATCAGGCGGAAACGCTTACCTCATGATTGCAATCATCCTTTGGGTAAGTGCTATTGCATCAGCATTCATCGACAACATTCCATTCTCAGCAACAATGATTCCTGTTATCAGAACATTGGCTGCAACTACAGGTGTTGATTTGTCTACAATGGCATGGACACTTGCAATCGGAACAGATATCGGTGGAAGCATGACACCAATCGGTGCTAGTGCAAATGTTGTTGGTATCTCTACAGCTGGTAAGGAAGGTTATCCTATCAGCTGGGCTACATACTGTAAGGAGCTTGTTCCAGGAACAATCATCGTTCTTGCAGTATCTATGATTAGCATTTTTGTAAGATATTTCTAAGGTTTATAAACTCGACTTCTTTGCTTGAATCAATTAGAATATAATTATAAAACAATACTGAAGGGGGAAACTTATGGGGCAGTTTATTATTTCAGTAGGTAGAGAGTATGGAAGCGGTGGACACGAAATTGCTTCCAGATTGGCGGAAAAGTTTAATGTACCACTTTACGACCGCAACATGCTTGATCATTTGGCGGAAAGAAATGGTATAGATGCTGAGGAGTTGCACAAGCACGAGGAGACCAAGCGTCAGGGATTAACCAGGACAGTCAGAGGACATTCTTCAAGCGTGCAGGATCAAATCGCACAGCTTCAGTTCGACTTCATCAGAAACAAGGCAGAAAGCGGAGAAAGCTTTGTTGTAGTTGGACGTTGCTCAGAAAATGTTTTGAGAGACCATCCAGGTCTTATATCTATTTTCGTTAGAGGCGAAGAAGAGGCAAAGACAGAGCGTATCTGTCGATTGTACAAATTAAATAAGCTTGAAGCCAAAGCAAAGATGTTCAGACATGATAAAAAACGTAAGGCATATCACAACTACTATTCAAAAATGAAATGGGGCGACAGTAGAGGATATGATTTCTGCGTGAATAGCTCGCTTATGGGTGTAGAGGCAACAGCGGATGCCTTATACGCAATGATTTCAGAGTATTTAAAGAACAAAGCAGAGCAGTAAAGTTTAGGGGATATGGGGAATAATGTATAGTGTTTTTTTAGTTGAGGATGAGATTGTCATTCGAGACGGATTAAAGGCCAGCTTCCCATGGGAGCAATATGGCTTTGCATATGTTGGTGATGCCGCCGATGGGGAGGTGGCATTACCTCTTATTAGACAGACAAAGCCTGATGTGTTAATCACAGACATCAGGATGCCTTTCATGGACGGAATCTCTCTGTCCAAAATGATCAAAAAGGAACTTCCTAATACAAGAATCATTATCATCAGTGGTTTCGATGATTTTTCTTATGCCCAGGAGGCAATCAGCATTGGCGTAGATAACTATCTTTTAAAGCCTATCACAAAGGATAAGCTTGGGGATGTTATGAATGATGCCAAGTCTAAGCTTGATAAGGAAAATGAACGAGACAAATATCTAGATCAATTCAAAGCGGAAAGTCAGGAATACGAACAGTTCGCCAGAGTCAGATTTTTTAATCAGCTGGTTAGTGGAACTATGTCCGTATCTGAGGTTTATGAGAAGTCAGAGGAGCTTGGTCTTTCTTTGGATACTACTCATTACAACCTGGTTCTTTTGGATTTTACCCCAATGACAGGAATGCATACAGCACCAGTGTATTCAAAGCACATGGCTCGTTTATCGGAGCAGTTGATGCAGTATCTAAAATGCTGCCCAGAATACATTGTGTTCCATTGGAACATGGATACCTATGCAATCATTGTTAAGGGCGATGAATCTACAATCGAAAGCAATACTACTAATTTAATAGAAAATATCAATCGTAGATGTATGGTCTACGATGATGAGATACATTGGTATTTGGCACAAAGTGGTGTGATAACTAGACTGTCAGAATTTGCAAAGGCTTGTCAGCAAGCAAACAAAAGACTCAGCTGTCGCTTTATCAATCCGGATGGTCATATCTTCACAGAGCAGGATGTGGAAGCTATGCGCACATTTGGTGAGGATAGTGCTAATACAATTGACCAGCGACTTGTTATGCTTTTTTTGGAAAATGCAGGCGAGTCAGAGATAGATGATTTCCTTGATAACATAGTAAATCAGCAGACGAAAAGTGCATTGAGCTCTAACATATTCTGTAAATATTTTGCTATGACTATGTATATGTGCGTATGTGATTATCTGAAAAAGCTTGGAGTGGATTCAGATAATGTTTTGGATTCAAGCACAAGAGGAAACTTGGAAAAGGTTACAAGCGACTCAGTTTTGAATGTTGTTTCAGATATGTTTAGAGCTGCCATTGCAAAGAGAAAGGATTTGGTAGGAAATCAGTCGAAGTCACAGCTTTCTGCAGCAATCAATTATGTGAACGAGCACTACTGTGATTCAAGCCTGAGCCTTAATGAGGTGGCAAAGGAAATTAATATTTCACCTAGCTATCTGTCTGCAATGTTTTCAAGAGAAAATAAAACTACCTTTGTTGAATACATTACATCAAAGCGCATGGAGCATGCTAAGGAATTGCTTTTAAATACAAAGGAGAAGACCTCTGCAGTTGCGGAAAAGGTGGGCTATAAGGACCCGCATTACTTTAGCTATATTTTCAAGAAAACTTATGGAATTAGCCCTAAGGAATTCAGAGCGAAAGGGCAGGGAGTATGAGTGTTGAAGTGACAAACAAAAAACAAAAGCCTTCTATGAGCGTTATGCTTCGAAGGTTAATAGTGGTGATTTTTGTACCTATGAGTATCGTAATTGCGGTACTCATAGGTCTCTTATGTTGGAATGCTTTTCAATATAGAACAATTCTTCATAATGTTACAGCTGCGTCTGCATTCAACCAGGATTTCAAAAGTGATGTAGATTTAAAGATGTTCTATTACGTTAGTGATAGTGCCTATGCAGATGGAAAGCCAACAGAAGAGGTTGAAAAAGCCAGGGAGTTGGCGGAGCGGCTTTTGGAACAAACCACAGAAAAAGATAGTATTGATTCCATAGAGTCGGTGCGAGATTTGTGCATAACCCTGGAAACTAGAATGGAAGAAGTGGATAATGCTGAGACCTATGATGAGGGAATGACTCAGCTGGAAAACAATATCTATATTCTGACTGATTTGATTCAGACCTATATGTACGATTACCTGTATTATGAATCGGTTCATCTTAGTGAGCTTCAGGAAGAGATTACCACGCAGGTTGAGTACATTCTTATAGGAACTGTTGCATTGTTTATAATAGTAGTGTTCCTGATTATTTTTTATGTTGCAAAGACTACAGAAGCCATCACCTCTCCTCTCACAAAGCTGGCAGGTCGAGTGAATGATATTACAAAGGGTGATTTCGAACCAAAGACTCCTGTTGATGCAGCTCCGGCAGAGATACAAACTTTATCAGATGGTTTCGAGGAGATGGTTGGGAAGCTCAACACTCTTATTCAGGAAAACAAGAGAGCTGAGAGAAGAAAACGACATGCGGAACTTGAGCTTTTACAGGCTCAGATTAATCCACATTTTTTGTACAACACTTTGGATACAATCATCTGGTTAATTGAGGCTGACAAAAAAGAAGAGAGCATTAAGATGGTTAGCGATCTTTCTGATTTCTTCCGTTTCTGCTTAAGCCGAGGAAAGGATATTATTTCCCTTCAAGAGGAGGAAAAGCATGTCCTCAGCTATTTGGCAATTCAGAAAACCAGATATCAGGATAGAATGGATTATCAGGTAAACATTCCTGAAAGTCTTTATGGGTACTCAGTACCAAAGCTTACGCTTCAGCCACTTGTTGAAAACAGTATTTATCATGGAATAAAGCTTCAGCGTGAAAAGGGTTCCATAAAAGTTGAAGCGGTGGATTTGGATGACAGAATTGAGCTTGTAGTAAAGGACAATGGTGCGGGCATGACCGAAGAACGATTGCAGGAGATGAGGGCCGCAATCGTAAATGGGGAAAAGATAGGATTTGGTCTCCGCACAGTTCATGAGCGAATGCAGCTTTTGTTTGGTGAGGAATATGGTCTTACAATTTCCAGTACCGAGGGAGTTGGAACTACAATCACTGTAGTAATTCCAAAACAGAAGCATGACGAGAAGGGGATAATCAATGTTTAGGAAAAAGAGGGTTTTAAGCTTTATATTGGCTTGTATAGTTCTGGCCACATTTATCAGTTGCGGAGCCTCAAAAAAGAGTGAAGTGACAGAAGAGGAAAGCTCCGATTTGATAGTGGTAGGTTTCTCGCAACCTGGCGCAGAATCAGCATGGCGAGTAGCACTTACTGATTCAGTTAAGGAAGCTTTTTCTGAGTCGAAGGGGTACAAGCTGATATACAAGGATGGTCAGTCAAAACAGGATAATCAGATTCGCGATATTCGTACCTTTATTCAGCAGGGTGTGGACTACATCATCCTTAGCCCTATAGTCGAAACTGGCTGGGACACTGTTTTATCGGAAGCAAAGCAGGCAGGGATTCCTGTAATAATTTGCGATAGAAACGTCAATGTTTCTAATGAAGCATTGTACACAGCATTTGTTGGCTCTGATTTTAAATCTCAGGGGGAGGCAGCCGTTTCTTATCTGGAAAAGATGTACGATTCTGATGGAGATGGTGTGACCGAGGATTTAAATATTGTTCACATTCAAGGAACCTTGGAATCATCGGCTCAGCTAGGTAGGTCAAAGGCTTTGGCAAAAGCTATGGAGGAGCACAGCAATTGGAACATCGTAGCAGAAGACTGCGGTGAATTTACAAAAGCTAAAGCTAGAGAAATAATGGAAAACACATTGGAAGAAGTGAATGCCAGTGACATAGATGTGCTTTATTGTGAAAATGATGAAGAGGCAATGGGGGCCATCGCAGCTCTTAATGAAGCTGGAGTAAAGTATGGTGTTGGCAGTAAGATCACTGTGGTTTCCTTTGATGCCACAAGAAATGCATTGGAACTTTGCATGAATGGTCAGATAAATTTTGTAGTGGAATGCAATCCTCTGCAGGGCCCATATCTGTACAATATAGTAAATATGTTAAATCAGGGAAAGACAGTTCCTAAAATAACTTATGTTGATGAGAATACCTTTACACCTGATGAATTAACAGAGGACTACATCCAAAATAGAAAATATTAATTAGCCTTAAATGGAATGGTGACAGATTTGCTGTTGCCATTCTTTTTTATTTCAATGATTGCATTTGCACACTCCTTACCCAGAGATTTGGATGGGGTCAAGCTTGATGTGAAAATAGGAAATGTGCCATCGCCGGTGATGTTAGAATCGTCCACATAAACAGCTGATACTGTATCATACGCATATTTCAAAAATCGATTAATGCCGGCATTGGTACGAGAGTTAACACCCTGAGGATCATGATAGTTACAAAAATGATAGCTGTTATCTATTATTTCAAGATTGGCGTCGCGGATGGCGTCAGTAAATCCGGAGAAGGCCTGGATGGAAGAATAGTTGTCATTAACAAAAATTCCGCCAAGTTTTTTGTGGCCACGATTAATAAGATGACGAGCCATTTGGTAGCCGCGGCCATAATTATCTGTAGAGATAATTACAGGATTATAAATAGCCGAAGGTGCAGTACCAATGAAAACAATAGGAAGCTGGCGTTTGCATTGAAGCTGAAGCAAATCAACATTTGTTGATGGGAAATTGGAACGGGCCATCATAATAATAAGCCCTGCATAAATATCGTTCATAAGTAGCTGCAGGTACTGACGTTCCAGCTGATAGCTGTTTTGGGTGCTATGGAACTCCACCTCAAAACCGTTTTTCATTAGCATAGAACTAATATCAGAAAAAACATCAGTGAAAACCGCATCCTTATTGTTTGGTAACAGCACCATTACGGTTTTACTTTTTGAATTATCGCTTTTGGCGATTACCGTATTTCCGCTACCCCAATGTTTATCGATGATACCCTGCTCCACAAGCAAATCCAAAGCTTGCCTTACCGTGGAACGACTAACCTTGTATTCTTTTGCTAATTCTACCTCAGTAGGAAGCTTTGAGCCGATAGGGTATTTATTTTCCAGTATGTCATTGTTTAATTTATTTTTTAATGAAATATATTTTGGAATCATAAAATTTCACCTTTAATCATAAGAGTTTCCACGTTATCTATAAAAATTCTATCATATGTCAATGAAAATTGGTATGAAATTTATCAATAGTGAAAACATACCAATCATAAATTTTCCACATTTCTTTCAAAAAAATTTCACGGTGAAAACGAATATAGGGGAAATGTTTGTGAATTGGTATGGAAAATGTCAAAAAGAAAAATATTGGTACTATCGCATTCTTAGAAAGCCTTGAACTTAGGGTGATTTTATTGTTGCATTTTTTAGCCTTTGCTAAATTAATTATAGAAAATAAAAAACAACCAGGAATAAGGGGCCTGGTAAGGAGAAGGAAGGAGAAAAACCTTATGAAAAAAAGAATAGTAGCAGGAATGCTCGTAAGCCTTATGGCTGCATCAATGGTAGCTTGTGGTGGCGCATCAGACACAGCTTCAACAGATACATCATCTGACACAGCTGCAGCTGAGACAACAGAGGATGCTGGAAGTGATGATGCAGCAGCAAGCGGTGATTTAATCACAGTTGGATTCGCACAGGTTGGTCATGAGTCAGATTGGCGTACAGCTTCAACAAACTCAGTACAGGCTGCATTCTCAGAGGAGAATGGATATGACCTCCAGTTCGTTGATTGCGATAATGACTCAGCAACACAGATCGAAGCAGTTCGTCAGTTCATCCAGGATGATGTTGATTACATCGTAATCGATCCTATCGTTTCAACAGGTTGGGACACAGTTCTTACAGAGTGTGAGGATGCTGGTATTCCAGTAATCGTTATCGATAGAACAATTGATGATTCAGACAAGTATGTTTCATGGGTTGGTTCAGAATTCATGAACGAAGGTCTTGCAGCTGGTACATGGTTAAAGGATTACGCTGAGGCTAAGGGCATCTCAGACCTCAACATCCTTGTAATCGAAGGTTCTAATGGTTCATCTGCTCAGATCGGACGTACAGATGGATTCAAGAAGATCGCTGATGCTGAAGGTTGGACAATCCTTGATTCACAGGATGGTGACTTCACACAGGATGGTGGACAGCAGGTTATGGAATCATACTGCAAGTCTTATGAAGGCAAGTTCAACGTAGTTGTTTGCCAGAACGATAATGAAGCATTTGGTGCTATGGACGCTATGAAGGCAGCTGGTGTTTCTTATGGTGTAGACAAAGACGTTATCCTTATTTCTTTCGACGCTTGCAAGGCAGGTCTTGAGTATGTAGAGTCAGGTGATATCAATGCAGACTTCATGTGCTACCCACTTCAGGGTGAGTATTGTGCAGACATCGTACAGCAGCTTGAGTCTGGTGCAACAGTTGCAAAGCAGACATTCATGACAGAGCCATGGTACGTTGCTGAGGATATCCTTTCAAGCATCACATACACAAACAATGCAGGTGAGGAAGTTACTGAAGATCTTGTAGTTGTAACAGACGCAGCATCACAGGCATCTTACTAAATCGTATTAATATGTAATGCAAATAGGGGAAGGGCAATTCCTTCCCCTTTATTTTAAAAGGAAAGGTTGAAGAATTATGGATGAAAATTTGTTGATCACAATGCGAGATATCTCTAAGTCCTTTCCCGGAGTTAAAGCTTTGGATCATGCTCAATTTACCCTGAGAAAGGGTGAAATACATGCACTGATGGGAGAAAATGGTGCGGGAAAATCAACACTGATTAAGGTGTTGACTGGTGTATATTCTCTTGACGCAGGTGAAATCCACGTTGCTGGAGTTGATGGACCTGTAATTAATCATTCAACATTAGAAGCCCAGGAAAAGGGCATTGCAACAGTTTATCAAGAAGTAAACCTCTGTCCAAACCTCACTGTTGCAGAAAACTTATTTATCGGCCGTGAGCCAAAAACAAAAATAGGAACCATCGATTGGCGAACAATGAATAAGAGAGCCAAGGAAATAATGGATGGTTTGGAAATTAATATTGATGTAACTATTGCTCTTGAAAATTATTCTCTTGCAATCCAGCAGATGATAGCTATTGCAAGAGCTGTAGATATGGACTGTAAGGTTCTAATCCTTGATGAGCCAACATCATCACTTGATGATAACGAAGTAGAAAAGCTTTTCAAGGTAATGCGTGACTTGAAAGCAAAGGGAGTTGGAATAATATTTGTAACTCATTTCTTGGAGCAGGTATACGAGGTATGCGATACCATCACTGTTCTTAGAAATGGCGAGTTTGCAGGAGAGTACACAGTTGAGGAGATGCCACGTGTCAAGCTTGTAGCGGCAATGCTTGGTAAGGATTTTGATGATCTGGCATCTATCAAAAAGGAAGGGGCAGAACACACATCTGATGAAGTTGTTGTGGAAGCCAAAGGTCTTAGCCATAAGGGAACAATCAAACCATTTGATTTTGAAATCAAGAAAGGTGAGGTTGTTGGTGTTACAGGACTTTTGGGATCTGGCCGTTCAGAAATGGTTCGTTGCATCTACGGTGCGGATAGAGCTCAAACTGGTACTCTGAAAATGAACGGCAAAAATCTTAATGTAAAAGAGCCTCTTGATGCAATCAAGGCAGGCATGGGATATTTGCCAGATGATAGAAAGGCGGACGGCTGTATAGGCGACCTTTCAGTAAGGGAGAATATAATTCTTGCCCTTCAGGCTAGAAACGGAATGTTCAAAAAGATTCCTGTTTCAAAACAAAATGAACTTGCAGACAAGTTTATCGATATGCTTCAAATCAAGACAGCATCTCGTGAAACTCCTATTAACCAGCTGTCAGGTGGTAATCAACAAAAGGTTATCCTTGCAAGATGGTTATGCACACATCCTGATTTCTTAATTCTGGATGAGCCAACCAGAGGTATTGATATCGGAACAAAGACAGAGTTCCAGAAGTTGGCTTTGAAATTTGCGGAAGAAGAGGGAATGAGCATTGTATTTATTTCCTCTGAAATTGAAGAAATGCTTCGTACATGTTCAAGAATGTACGTAATGCGCGATGGCGCCCAGGTTGGAGAAATTACTGAAAATCTTAACCAAGAAACAGTCATGGCAGCCATAGCAGGAGGTGCAGAATAATGGAAAACTTTAAGAAATTAACAAAACAACCACTATTCCTACCAATCTTCTGTATGATTTTGGTTTTGCTTATCAACTTGATTAAGAGCCCTGCATTCTTTTCAATCAAGATACAGGATGGTGTTTTGTTTGGACGTTTAATCGATATTTTGAACCGTGGTTCAGAAATCGCAATCCTTGCAGTAGGACAGACACTTGTAGTTGCTGTTTCAGCAGGTACTGATATTTCCGTAGGTTCAGTAATGTCATTATCAGCATGTAGCTGCTGTATGTTACTTGCAGGCTACGGCAACAACTCAGTAAATGAGCTTATGGTTCCAATGGGAATCGGAATGCTTTTTGGTGTACTTATGGGTGGTGTCTGCGGTGCAATGAACGGTGCCCTTGTATCCAAACTAAAGATACAACCAATGGTCGCAACCTTGATTTTGTTCACTGCGGCACGAGCAATCGGTTTGTTACTTTGCAACAACCAGATTACGTATATACGATATGAGCCATACAAATATTTAGGTAATTTCCTTCCGGGATGTCCAATACCTACACCAGTATTTGTGGCAGCATTAGTAATCATAATAGTAACTATTCTTTTAAAGAAAACGGCACTTGGACTTTATATCCAGTCAGTTGGTATCAACAGCAGAGCTGCTAGAATTTCTGGTATCAACTCAGATGTAATTTGCTTTATTTGCTATCTTGTTTGTGGTATCTGTGCTGGTATCGCAGGTATTGTAGCTTCATCAAGAATCTACTCAGCAGATTCAAACAACATTGGTCTTAACTACGAATTGGATGCCATCCTTGCAGTAGCACTTGGTGGCAACTCACTTGGTGGTGGTAAATTCAACCTTGCTGGTTCAATCATTGGTGCTTACACAATCCAGGCAATTACAACAACACTTCTTGCTATGGGTGTTTCAACAGATAAGGCTCCAGTGTTTAAGGCTATCATCGTTATCATAATCGTAGTAGTGCAGGCTCCTGCATTCAAAGCCTACATGGCAGCAAGAAAGGCCCAGAAGGCTCACATAAAGGAGGCAGCATAATGAAGACGAGAAGAAAATTAGATCCAAATACAGTTTTAATATTTATAACAATCGGCCTCTTCATATTTATGTATATTGTAGGCTGCCTGATTTATCAGGATAAGGGTTTTGGAAATTTACAGACATTCCTAAACATCCTTATCAACAATGCCGGTCTTATCTGCGTAACCTGTGGAATGACATGTGTTATGTTGACAGGCGGAATTGATATTTCAGTTGGTTCAGTTATCGCCATGGACTGTATGTTACTTGTTTATGGCATGACAGAATGGCACATGGGTGCTGTTCCAATGGTAATTCTTGTTCTTGTAATTGGCCTTGTATTTGGCGCAGTTCAGGGATTCTTAGTTGGATATTTAGAGATACAGCCATTCATTGTAACAATGGCAGGTATGTTCTTTGGAAGAGGTATGACAGCAGTTATCTGCTCTGGTCAGATTTCTATTACAGAAGCTGACAACCCAGTATTCTATGCTTGGGCAAATTCAAAAATCAATCTTCCAGAGTTCCTTGGAAAGGTTAACAAGCATGGTAAGGTAGTTGTTCCTTACATGAGACCAACAGTTGTTATTGCCCTTGTTGTACTTGTAATTATCTTCTTGATGTTAAAGTACACAAAGTTTGGACGTAACCTTTACGCTGTTGGTGGAAACCAGACATCAGCAACAATGATGGGCTTGAATGTTAAAAAGACAAGAATGCTTTCACATATTCTTTCATCATTCCTTTGTTCAATCGGTGGTATCCTATACTGCTTGAACACAATGTCAGGTTCAGTAAACCAGGCAAAGGGTCTTGAAATGGATGCTATTGCATCAGCCGTTATCGGTGGAACACTTCTTACAGGTGGTGTAGGAAATGTAATCGGATCACTCTTTGGTGTTCTCATCAACGGTACAATTACAGTACTAGTTAATACAAACGGAAAGCTCCTTTCTAGTTGGGCAAACATAGCAACGGCGGCACTCCTTTGTATTTTCATAATCCTTCAGTCGGTATTTGCCTTAGTTAAGGCACGCCGCAATAAGTAACTTTCTTTTTCTAACAAAATCCTTCAACATGGAAAAGGCGGGCGCGTTCTGTGCCTGCTTTTTTCATGTTTATTCACTGTTATTTCATATTATTTCCCCTGAAAATGAAGTATTATATATTTGACAATGATGTTTTTTAGAGGAGAAAAACATGGCTAAAAGTGATTTTAAAGATAGTTTAAAAAAGCAGATGCTTACTATGACGTTAGTTCCTGTAGTATTGCTTACTGTGGCAATTATTGTGACAAGCGTAAGTATTGTAAGAGCGTCAATCACTAATCAAATTGAGGATGAATTAATTCATGATGCAGAATTGATAGGCTTTGTTTTTGATGATTTTTATGTTGGCGATTATAGAATAGAAGAAACAGGCGAAGAAGGGGAAATAGAGATTTATAAGGGCGAACAAAAGCTCAATGGTGAGGATACCCTTATAGCAACTATGTCGGATTTCCTTGATATTGATGTATCTATATTTATAGAAGACACACGAATACTTACAACACTTCATGATGAGGATGGCAACAGTGCTATGGGCACCAAGGCTGCAGCGGTTGTTAAAAATGAAGTTTTGAAAACTGGTGAAAGTGTATTCTATGATAATGTGGTCGTATATGATAAGAAGAGTTTTGCGTACTATACAGCCTTAAAGGATGAAAAAGATGAAGTCATTGGTATGATTGCTGTATGTCGTTCAGCGGAAGATGTTCAAGAAGAGGTCTTCAAATATGTACTTCCTATTATTGCTATATGTGTAGTGGTGGCAGTATTCTTTGGATTCATTATGGTTCATGAAGGCAATAAGCTGGCAGGTAGAATTTTCAAAATGGACAAATATATGAACCGCCTTGCCAATGGTGAATTTGATTTTGAAATGCCACGAGAACTCATAGCAAAAGATGATGAGATAAAGCATCTGGCCACAGATGGTAAGAGAATGGCAGGCTCACTAAAGAAGCTTGTTGAATATGATGCTCTTACTGAGCTCAACAATCGTCGTTCAGCTGATAAGAAGCTGGAAGAAATCAGAGTGAAGGCAGTGGAAATGGGAAATAAGTATTGCGTCTGTATTTCAGATATCGATTTCTTTAAAAAGGTTAACGACACCTATGGCCATGAAATTGGTGATGTGATTCTTAAATCAGTAGCAGACAAACTGAAGGCCGGCATGGTAGGTAAAGGCTTCTCAGCTCGTTGGGGTGGTGAGGAATTCCTTCTCATTTTTGAGAACCGGGAGCTGGATATCGCCAGACGAGAGCTTTCTATGATTATGGATGAGGTTCGCACTATTTATATTCCAGACACAAATCGTCAAATTACTATGAGTTTTGGACTTACCGCTCTTGTCCCAGGTGAAAACACAGATGAAACATTAAAGCGCGCCGATAACAACCTATATGAAGCCAAGGAAACAGGCCGTAATCAGATTATATGTAAATAGTGATGGAATAAAAGGGTGCTAGATATTATGAAATTAAGGAATGTACTCATAGTAGTAAAAGATATAGAAGCTTCAAAGAAGTATTATCATGATTTGTTTGGGCTGGATATGCTTCTAGATAATGATGGCAACATGATTCTGACAGAAGGCTTGGTTCTTCAGGATGAGAAGATATGGAACAGTTTTATTAATAAGGATATAGTTCATAGAAATAATTCCTGTGAATTATATTTTGAAGAAAAGGATATTGAGGCTTTTATTGAAAAGCTGGAAAAGTTGTATCCTGATACTATATATGTGAATAAGTTAATGACACATAGCTGGGGACAAAAGGTTGTGCGTTTTTATGATCTAGATGGCAATTTGATTGAGGTTGGTACACCAATGTAGATAATTATATACATAGACTTGACTCTAATTGGAAACCGTGATAAGCTAACTGAGTTTTTGAAAAAAGTGTGAAATTTGTAATGAAAGGAAGAAGGTTAGCATGAGAATTAGAGATTTTATTGAAGAGTTAAGTCAGTATGATCAGGATATTGAGCTTGTAATAGATGTAGATGGAACTTTTGTTACTCCATCAGTTAATAGAGAAGTTGTTCATTTTAAGCATGATTTCTCGGGAATCGCATTCAAGGATGAGGCAATTGTTCTCGCAAAGCGTAAATAAGTTGTTATGAAAAGGATTTGAAATGATGCTTACAGCGTTTCAAATCCTTTTTTCTATTGTTTGAGTGAAACAAAAAAGATATTATGTAACTATAGGGAGGATAAATGATGGAAACAATTTTAAATATCATTACCACTGTCTGTGGCAAAATACAGGTAGTGTCCGATTTATTCTGGGATTTCCCAACAAATTTTGAATGGTATGCAAACATACCTATTCTGGGCAACTTTTCACTAGCGATTATTCTTTTGATTGGTTCAGGAATCTATTTTTCAATCAGACTAAAGTTTATTCAGGTTAGAAAGTTTAAGAGAGGAATAGAAGTATTAAAGACTAGCAAGGCCAAGACTGGTATTTCACCACTTGCTGCTTTCTTCCTTTCAACAGCTATGCGAGTAGGTCCGGGAAATATCCTTGGCGTTACAGGCGCAGTATCAGTAGGCGGTCCTGGCGCACTTCTTTGGATGTGGATTTCAGCATTCTTTGGAATGTCTACAGCATTTGTAGAGTCTACACTTTCTCAGATTTTCAAAGAGAGAAAAGATGATGAATATGTAGGTGGTATGGCCTTCTATGGACGCAGACTTATAAAGAATTCTGCAATAGTTGGTGTTGTATTATCACTTATGTACATTATTTATGCATTGCTTTGCTTCCCAGCACAGGGATTTAACACAGTATCTGCAATGGGCCAGATAGCAAGCATTGTTAGCGGACAGGAGCTTCCAACCACACATGCTGTATATTGGATTGGCTTTGTAATCGTTATCATTGCAACTATCTCAGTTTCATTTGGTGGAACAAAAAAGATTTCAAAGGTTACTGATGTACTTGTTCCAATAATGGCAATTGTTTATGTGTTAACTGTTGTAATACTTATTGTCATCAACTTTACAAGAATTCCATGGTTCTTCTACGCAGTATTTACAGAGGCATTCAAGCCGGAAGCAGTTTTCGGTGGAGCATTTGGAATCGCTCTTATGCAGGGCGTAAAGCGTGGTCTTATGTCTAATGAGGCAGGCCAAGGTACAATCACAATGCCAGCAGCTGCTTCAGATGCAAAGCATCCATGTGATCAGGGCTGCGTTCAGGCAATTGGAGTTTTTCTTGATACAATTGTTATTTGTACACTTACAGGCTTTGTTGTAATCATGGGTCGTGTATGGCTTACAGATGCAGGCGAAGCATGGTTCGAGCTTGGCAAGCTTCCAAAGTATCTTGCCTCAGCAGCAGAGCTTACACCAGGCACAGCATTCAACGTAGTAGTAACCTTACTTATTTCACTTTGTTTTGGACTTTTTGCATTCACTTGCTTGTTAGGCTTCATGTCCTTCTCAGAAATCTGTGCAAATAGAATCAGCAGAAGCAAGGTGTTCATAAATGTTATTCGTATACTCGATATAATAGTTATCTGCTTTGGTATGCTTACATCAATCGTAGGAATGGACTTAGGTGCCCTTTGGGATTTATCAGATTTCGCAAACATTCTGATTGCATACTGCAACATTCCACTTTTATACATCGGATTTAAGTATGTTAAAAAAGCCCAGATACATTACGAAAAAGAAGATGGCACACCATTTACATCAGAAGTTGTTGGCATTGATGTAAAGGTTTGGGATGAGAAAGCAAAACAATAGAATATATTTTATGTAAAATGTACATTAAAAAAGGCTGGTCAATTTGACCAGCCTTGATTTATTTAGTTTTAAGATGGTTTTAGGTCTCAATATATGTAGATGAGCTTACAGTGGAAATGTTTTCCATATATGTGATGGATGTTCCACCGGCTGCACCTGCATTATTTGCTGAGTTAGATCCAGAACTGTATGAGCCATTCTTCCACTGCTCAAATTTATCTAATACAGCATCGTAAGTTTTAGAAGAGATGTCTGGCAAATCCTTGCCCCAAGTTCCAGTTGCCTGCTCGTAGCCCTTCTTGAAGGCATCTAAGAGCATGTCTGCCTTTGATGTATCTCCGCCAGAAAGTGCGATGGCAAAATCTACAATTCTATCAGATGTCTGGTTAACACCCCAGTATCCATCTTCGGAAATATCTTCCTTTGCCTTTGCAATTGTTTCCTCGTCTGCTGTGAATTTACCTTCTGCAAGGAATTTCCACATATCATCCTGAGTAGCAATAGCAAATGTGCTTCCCTGACCATTAATTGTTTTCATAACAATATCTAAAAGATTGTTAATCATCTTTTCCTGGTCAGCCTTCAACTGCTGGATAAGAGCAGTTCTATCTGTCTTTTTGTAGTTGTCTGTTGTCAGTGATTGTTCATCAGATTTTTCATAAACAGCAGCTTCATCGGAAAACTTTGATGCGCTGATTTCCTGTTTTGATGCATTGAATTCAAGTGTTTCTGTAACCGAACCATCAGAATTTGTAGTCTTAGAATAGGTACCTGCTATATTAGAAGATACGCTGCTTAATGTGCTTAACTCCATAATAATAACCTCCTTGTTACTGTGGCCATGAATAAAAAACCATATGGAAATCCTTTTCCTATTCTTATTATCGGATGCTAATTGAGAAATATTTATTATTAGATTGTATTTATTTTAATACAAAATTCTTGTAAAAGTGTGGTATCTTTGTTAAAATTTATTAAGATTGAATACAAAGAACAATTAAGTACAAAATACACACAAGTACAAATTTTAATGGAGTAGTAATTTCTTTTCAATGGATAATATAGATCTTAAAGCATTAGCAAAAATAAATATCGGACTTGATGTTACAGGAATCAGGGACAATGGATATCATGAAGTAAGAATGATTATGCAGACAGTCAATCTTTTTGACAAGGTCAGCATTAAGAAGCAGGAGGGGGATGCTGTTACCATGAGCACCAATCTTCGCTTTCTTCCTGTTAACGATGACAATCTTTGCATTAAGGCAGCAAAGCTTCTCATGGAGGAGTTTGATATACACACTGGTGTGCATATCAGCCTGGAAAAACATATCCCTGTTGCTGCAGGCATGGCAGGCGGTTCTACAGATGCAGCTGCTGTAATGTTTGGAATAAATAAACTTTTTGATTTGAATCTCAGCAGAAAAGATTTGATGGAGCGAGGCGTTAAAATCGGAGCCGATGTACCATACTGTGTAATGCGTGGTACAGCTTTGGCAGAGGGAATTGGAGAGGTGCTCACACCACTTTCACCAATGGTGAAGTGCCCAGTGCTTATTGCAAAGCCAGGCATTTCAGTTTCTACAAAGCAGGTATATGAATCTTTGGATTCATGCTTTGACAATGTTAAGCATCCAGACATCGATCAGCTGATTTCAGATATTAAAAATCAGGATTTACATGCCATTTGCAACCACATGGGAAATGTACTCGAAGAGGTTACAATTCCACTACATTCAGTTATTGCTGATATAAAGAAAATCATGCTGGATTATGGAGCAGTTGGCGCAATGATGAGTGGTAGTGGTCCTACTGTATTTGGCTTTTTTGAAGACAACAAAACAGCAAAGGCAGCCAAGGAAGCACTTACTGAGAGCAAGCTGGTAAAGCAGCTTTATCTCACTACACTTTTTAACAACAAGTATTAATTAGTTTCACACATGAAATAAGGAGATTTAAACAGAATGACTGAAAATCTTACACTTCAAATGGATGATTATTTACCACTTCGCGATGTGGTGTTTAACACCCTACGCGAAGCTATTCTTAAGGGCGAACTCAAGCCAGGTGAGAGGCTAATGGAAATGCATTTAGCTACAAAGCTTGGAGTTAGCCGTACACCTATCAGAGAAGCAATCAGAATGCTTGAGCACGAGGGACTTGCTGTTACAATTCCACGTAAGGGCGCTCAGGTTGCTAAAATGACAGAAAAAGATTTACAGGATGTACTGGAAGTAAGAGATGCACTTGATGCTCTTGCTGTGGTATGTGCCTGCGAAAGAATGACTGACGCTCAGTTTGTAGAGCTCAAGGAAGCTATGAAGGCATTTGAGTCAGCTACTAGAACTGACGATGTTCGCAAGATTGTGGAGGCTGATGAGGCATTCCATGATGTGATTTATGCAGCAGCTGCAAATCCTAAGCTTGAAAACATAATCAATTCTGCAAGAGAGCAGATGTACAGATATCGTTACGAATATGTAAAGAATCCATCTGTTTACGCGCAGCTTATATCTGAACATAAATCTATAATTGACGGTTTCGACAGAAGAGATGTAGATTTCCTGAAGGATATAATGCATGTTCATTTGTCAAATCAGATAAATGCTGTTCGTGAATTAATTAGAGAACAAAAATAGATTGGAAATAAATAATGACAGGAACAAAATGTAATATTAAACTTTGCTCCAAGCAAAAGATGGGCCACGAATCAGAGACTACAAATGAGGAGTATGTGGGTTCATTTATTGATAGAGGTAGTAAACGTTACCTTTCTTATAATCGAGTTATGCCAGAGGGCCAAAAGGTAGATTGTCTAATAAGCTTTGAACACAACAAGCTTACATTGACTCAAAAAGGAGACATTCAATCAAAGCTTGAGTTTGCCCCAGGGGCTCGAACCAGAAATGCTTACAATACACCAATGGGCATGATGACTATTGTGGTTCACACAAAGCGTCTTGTAATCGAGCAAAAGGATACCGAAATCAATCTTTTAATTGATTACGATTTGGAAGCCGGTGGCGAACCTATCAATACAGTGATAGAAATTAAAGCAACGTTAGAATAAGAAAACGCCAGAGATTGCCTCTGGCGTTTTTGTTATTAAGAATTATTCAGTAGCCATATTTTTAAGTCTGTTCATGACATCTCTTACTGGTGGAATGAAAAGAATGATAAGTGTTACAGCAGCCTCAGCAAAGATGTAGATTGCGTTGTAAGCAAGTGAGTAAGCTAGTGGATTCCAACCTTCCCAAGCCCATTCGCCAAAGAAAATCCATCCTGAGATTACCGCAAATACGTAGCGTCCTAAAACAGCTGCGATGTAACCTTTGATAAGACCATATTTAGAATCCTTGAAGAATCCAGATAATCCAAGAGCACCAAATGCGAGTATGTAATCAACAATAACCTGTGCTGGGAAAAGAATATAAGGATCAACAATGAGGTTTAGCAATCCATAGGCAACACCTGTGATAATTCCTACGATTGGGCCGAACCAGAAACCTGGAAGACAAGCAACAAGCATTGAAAGTAATGTAATTGAGCCACCAGTTGGGAATTTAAATACCTTAATATTAGACAAAACAAAAGCAAGTGCCATAGAAGCAGCACAAAAAGCTAGTTGCTTTGCAGAAAATGTGATTTTTGTTTTTTCGTTAGACATGTGATTAATCATTAAAAAAATCTCCCTTCATACATCAATGCTAGGAGATTCGTCTATCGCTTCCTTACGCTGGTATTATCCAGTTCAAGTATTAAGGGTCGGTGCAAGCACCTCTCAGCATATGCGCCCCTAGCAAAATATTTAATTTCGATATAAAAATATCACTTGTAGGAAATATAGTCAATGAGAAAATAACAATTAAATTGCAGTAAATAAAACAACATTGTAGAATGTAACTATAAGAGATTTTGAAAAGATAGGATATTAAATGGTAAATACAGAAAAGATTATAGAAAGAGTAATACTTGTATCAGTTAATGAAGGGGATGAGGTAGAGGCTAAGGATTCCCTTCACGAGCTTGCAGAGCTTTGTGAAACTGCCGGTGCACAGGTTGTGGGAGAAATCATGCAGAATCTGGAGCGCAGAAACCCAGGCACATATGT
This sequence comes from Pseudobutyrivibrio sp. JW11, assembly GCF_900115355.1. NCBI lineage: Bacteria > Bacillati > Bacillota > Clostridia > Lachnospirales > Lachnospiraceae > Pseudobutyrivibrio > Pseudobutyrivibrio sp. JW11. The sequence goes on from NZ_FOWB01000001.1 coordinate 236,293, forward strand.
GGGCTCTGGCAAGGTTGAGGAAATCGCAAATCTAATCTGGGAGACAGAGGCTACAGGTATTGTTTGCGATGATGAATTAACACCAGCACAGATGCGCAATCTTGCTGATGCGTTAGATACAAAGGTCATGGATAGAACCCTTATTATCCTTGATATTTTTGCTGCCCGTGCAGGCACAGCAGAGGGAAAGATTCAGGTTGAGCTGGCGCAGCTTAGATATGAGATGACTCGATTGACTGGCTTTGGTAAAAACATGTCTCGTGTGGGTGGTACTGCAGCAGGTGGCGGCGGAGCTATCGGAACTCGTGGTCCTGGTGAGAAAAAGCTGGAGATGGATAAGCGTCTTATTGCAGGTCGCATTACTCAGCTGAAGAAAGAGTTAAATGACGTTGTAAACCATCGTGAGCTTACACGTTCAAAGCGACAACGAAATGGCGTGCCTGTAGCGGCTATTGTTGGTTACACAAATGCAGGCAAATCATCACTTTTAAATAAACTTACAGATGCAAACATCCTTGAGTGGGATGCTCTTTTTGCAACCCTTGATCCAACCACTCGTGAGCTCCTCTTGGATAATGATCAAAAGATTCTGCTCACAGATACAGTAGGATTCATTAGAAAGCTTCCTCATCATTTGGTGGATGCTTTCAAGAGTACATTGGAAGAAGCTAAATATGCAGATTTCATCATTCACGTGGTGGATGTAAGCAATCCTCAGATGGATCGTCAGATGGAAATCGTATACGAGACTTTGGATAAATTAGGAGTTAGCGACAAACCTGTTCTTACTATTTTTAATAAAGTAGATAAGCTTGAGGATGAGCTGGATTATCACGATTTAAGAGCTGATTATACAGTACACACTTCCATTAAGACAGGAAAAGGCCTGGATAAAGTGCGAGAAATCCTTGCTACTTTGATGCGTGGAAATAAGGAATATATTGAGCGATTAGTGCCTTACACAGAAGCTGGAAGTATTGCAAAGATTAGAGAGACAGGAGAATTGATTTCAGAGGAATATCGTGAAGACGGTATTTTCATCAAGGCTTATATCTGAATTTACACAAATTTTACTTATATCATAGAAAATACTTAGACAATGGCATTCTAACATGTTATGATTATCAAGGACTAAAAAAAGAAGGATTAAGGATTTTACTTTTCATGAAGGAAAAGTACGGTAGAAGGAGAAAATAATGACTTTAGCAGAGATATTATCACTTCTTGGTGGAGTGGGTCTATTTCTTTTCGGAATGTCGATTATGTCTACAGGCTTAAAAAACAGCTGTGGAGATAATCTTCAGGTTATTCTAGAGAAGGCTACTACAAACAAATTTGTAGCAGTCATCGTTGGTATAGCTATGACAGTATTGGTTCAGAGTTCATCTGCAACCGATGTTATGGTTATTGGTTTTGTAAATTCAGGTATGATGGCGCTTTCACAGGCCATCGGCGTTATCTTAGGTGCCAATATCGGTACAACAATCACAGCACAGATTACAGCTTTTAATATTGCTACATTCACACCATTCATTTTGTTTATTGGTGCAGTAATGTATCTTTTCATGAAGAGAGATATTGTTAAGCATTTAGGTTCTTTCTTTATGGGATTCGGTATGCTTTTCCAGGGAATCACAATCATGAAAGCATCCATTGCACCACTTGCAAATTCAGTGATGTTTAAGAACTTCCTTGCTGGATTAACAAATCCATTTGTAGCTCTTGTATTTGGTATTGCATTCACAGCATTACTTCAGAGCTCATCATCTGCAACAGTTATCTTCCAGACATTCGTCGTGCAGGGAATATTGGACTACAATGTAGCAGTTTACTTGATTATCGGTGCAGCCATTGGTTCAGTTACACCAAACCTTTTGGCATCACTTACAGCCAACAGAAACGGCAAGCGTTCAGCTATTTTGAACCTTTTGTTTAATGTAATAAGAGCAATTGTAATCGTAGTTATTATAAATGTAACACCACTTCTGACATGGATTCAGTCTACATCATCTGATCCAGCCCGTCAGATAGCTAACACACATACAATCTTTGCTATTTTAGCAGTTTGTATTATCTTCCCATTCACTGATTACATTATTAAGCTTACATACATGTTTATTCCAAAGCTTCCAGAGGAGACTCGTGCAGCAGAGGACAGACAGCTTGTATTCATGACTCAGGTCAACAATGTGCCACCAAACATGGCTATTCACCAGGCACAGCTTGAGGCAGCCAGAATGGGTGCTATCGCAGCTGAAAACTTTGAAAAAGCTATCGACTGTTTCTTTGACTACTCACCTGAAAAGGTTGAGGACGTAGAGCAGCGAGAGGAAACAGTTAACATCCTCAACCACGCTATTCAGGATGCAATGGTTAAGCTTCAAACTCTCAACCTTACACCTGCTATGCTTCGTCGTATATCTGCAATCACTATTGCAGTTACAGATATTGAGCGTATTTCTGACCATGCTGAAAACATCATCGAGTATGCAACTCGTATGAAGAATAAAAAGACAAAGCTTTCAAAGAAGGCAGCCAAGGAGCTTAAGGAAATGGCTGACAACTCTATGGAAGAGGTTGAGCTTGCCATCGACATTTTCACTTCTGAAAACTATGAGAACCTAGACAAGATTGAAAAGCTTGAAAAGAAAGTAGATAAGCAGGAGAAGCAGCTCATCAACCACCACGTAGAGCGTCTCATGGAGAACAAATGCGAGCCTGTTGCCGGCGTAATCTTCTCCGACATGGTCACTGACCTGGAGCGATGCGCCGACCACGCCATCAACATCGCCTACGCCCTAAAGGAACATCCATAAAAAGGGGTTGCACTGCGGGGGAAAGTGTAGTATATTGTACTCAATTAAATAGGAAATCTTCAGGGCAAGGTGCGAAAACGATGGTTTTCAATTCCTGACCGGCGGTAAAGTCCGCGAGCCTTCGGGCCGAACTGGTGAGATTCCAGTACCGACAGTATAGTCTGGATGAAAGAAGAAGCGATATAGTAATTAGGCCCTGAGAGTAATCTCAGGGCTATTATATTGTGTACAATTAATTTTTGGAGACTTCCTAAATTTTAATAATATTTTATTTTTAGGAGGATTGAATTATGGATTCAACACAAATGACAGGACAAGGAGTAGGTAACAAGGTGCAGAGCAGAGTAAATGTAAGGAATATGACAGTGACAGCAATGCTTTCAGCAGCAGCTTTCGTATTGATGTTTTTAGATACTGCTATTCCTCTTATGCCAAACTTTATTAAGCTTGATTTATCAGAGCTTCCAGCACTTATTGCTTCTTTTGCATTGGGACCAGTGTGGGGCGTTATCGTTTGTCTTATTAAGAATCTTCTTCATTTGACAATGACACAGACTGGTGGTGTAGGCGAGCTTTCAAACTTCATTTTAGGAGCAAGCTTTGTGCTTCCAGCAGGTTTGATTTATCACAGAAAAAAGACAAAGGGGCGTGCGATTTTAGGAGCTGTTGTTGGTGCTTTGATTATGGGTGCAATTAGCTTCCCATCAAACCTTTTTATTGTTTATCCAGTGTATTACAACTTTATGTCAAAGGAAGCAATCATCGCAGCATACCAGGTAGTTGCTCCATTTGCAAAGATTAGTTCAATTGAGCAGTGCTTATTATTCTTTAATGTACCATTTACATTTGTAAAGGGCATGATTTCAGCAATTATTACAATTTTAATTTATCAGCCACTTAGACCACTTCTTAAGGGCAATAATTAATAACTGAATATCGAAATAGCAATTTATCCCACATTCATCGCAAATTTTGTGTAGATGATGTGGGAATTTTTTTATACTATGAAATATATTTATAGTAAGGAGAGTGGGGGAATATGGTTAAAGCACCAACAGATCCAGAAAAGAACAGGGGATTTTTCTTCACTATGAAGGAAAAAGAGTTTTATGGAAAGAGAACGGAGCTTTATCAGGATGCATGTAGACTGCCAAACAGTGCGGAAGTGACAGGAAATGTGCATGATAAAGAGATGCTGAAGCTCCTTGAAACGGTAGATGGTTTTAAAAAGCTTGTGCATAGTATTGGTGTGTCCATTGAAATGGAGGATAAGAACCAATCTATAGATTTTAGATTTCAGTTTTATGGCAAAAAGGACCAGTATGGTGGCGGCGCAAATATCTATGCTACCATTCCAGCTGATGGTTCTGAGCAGAGGCTGTATTTAAAGGATGTGGAGTGGAAAGAGGATGACAATGTACCAGGCCAGATTATTCTTACATCAGAGGATGAAAAGGCTAGAGGATTTATCACACTTCGCTTATATCTAAATGATGGTTTCGAAGCACCGGAGCAGGAAGAGGAATCTCCTGTAGATGTGGATTCAAAAGAGTATAAGGATATGATTTTCAATTCTCTGATGCAGATTGGAAATACGAAGCGCATTGGGAAACTTATTGAAAAAGCGAAAGCCGGCAAGGATGTGACAATTGCCTATATCGGCGGTTCAATCACTCAGGGAGCAGGTGCAACTCCTATAAATACAGAATGTTACGCTTATAAGTCTTTTGTAGGCTTTAAGAAGCTTCTCGGAGATGGGGATAATATTCATTATGTAAAAGCCGGTGTTGGCGGTACGCCATCTGAGCTTGGTATGCTTCGATTCGACAGAGATGTAACTAATGATGGAAAGATAAATCCAGACCTTGTAATCGTAGAATTTGCTGTAAATGATGAAGGTGATGAGACACAGGGCGACTGCTATGAGAGTCTTGTAAGAAAGATTCTTAAGCTTGATTATGAGCCAGCAGTAATTTTATTGTTCTCTGTATTTGCAGATGATTTCAACCTTCAGGATAGATTAAAGCCAGTGGGAATCAGATATGAATTACCTATGGTTAGTGTGAAGGATTCTGTAGTACCTCAGTTTTATGATAGAGCAAAACGTATTATTACAAAGAATCAGTTCTTCTATGATATGTTCCATCCAACAAATTTGGGCCATACAATTATGGCTGATTGCCTCATTAATCTTATGCAAACCATTATAGAAAAGGCAGCTATAGATAAGGAGTATAATCCTGATTTTGAAGCAAAGCCTGCCATTGGTAATTCATTTGATGATGTGATTTTGGTAGATAAAAAAGACAACACAGATTTGCTTACAATTAATCCAGGTGGATTCGTATATACCGACACAGTGCTTCAGTCTGTTGAGCGTGAGTTGGATTTGGAACTGACACCAGAATTCCCATATAACTGGATGTACGATGGAGGCAAGAATACTGATAACGTATTTACGGTAGATGTGGAATGCAAAGCTCTTGTGGTTATTATGAAGGACACAGGAGAAGTGGATGGAGCCGTAGCAAAAGCTTATGTAGATGGAGAGTTTGTTAGAGACTTAGACCCATATGTAAACAGATGGTGCCACTGCAATCCATTGATCCTGGTAAATCAAAAGACCACAGCGGCACATCATGTTGAGATACGTGTTGAATCAGATGATATTCGAAATAAATTTACAATCCTTGGATTTGGATTAGTGAAATAGTGATGATTTATTGAGGGGACCGGCGGTCAAAACCGGTTTCCTCATAATATTGCTTTTTATCTTCGTACATTCTTTCATCAGAAAGCTTTGCAAGTGTATCTATATTTGCATAAGGATCTTCTCGTACAGAGGCATATCCCAAAGAAATTGAAATTCCGTCGATGTACTTTCCTCTCCAATGTGAAAGGTAATGCTTTAAATTGAAAAGTCTTCTGTTTAATTCTGTCTCGTTTGCAACTAAAAGAACAGCAAACTCATCTCCACCCATACGGCCAATTGTGCTGGTAGAAGAGGTGTTAAAAGCTCTTCTAAGACATTCGGCTGTACCAATTAATAATTCGTCACCTGCATCGTGGCCTAAGTTATCATTTGTGTATTTTAATCTATTCACATCTATTGCTATATAGGTTAAATCCTTTGGCAGTTTGTGTTTTTCATAATCTCCTACTATGGCATAGAAATGACGGCGGTTGCCAAGCTTTGTCATTTCATCTGTATATGCGTAAACTTTTGCTTGGGCAAATTCCTTTTCCTCTTTTACATTCAGGCCAATCCTTCGGTAAATCAATCCTACTTGAACCATAATGAATATCATCAAATCAATGATAACAACGAGTAAGTAGTTGTAATCGATATGGTTTACATATTGAACCAATGCAATTCCTGCAAATAAAAGGAAGATAAAGTTTGCAATGGCTATGCCGAGACCTGTTTTTGCCTTTTGCTCATCTTTTACAGTGGTGTATGAATAGTATCCAACCATGATCATTACAAGCAAATCAATGGCGTGGGCCACATATACAACTGTGCCCCATTCAATAATACCAATTGTAGCGAATAGACAGCTAAGAACAATAGCCAGGGCTATGATGCCATCAATTATATTGTCGACTTTGCCTATACGAGTAAATAATGCTCGTGATATTTCAAAGAACATCATAGGCATAAGAATAAATGAGATGACATTTAATATTGAAAAACCTGTCATATGTCCCCAGATTACAAATGGAACACGGGTTTCATTAATAATCCATTGGGCTGATATGATGGAGAATGCGCCAGCATAGAAGAGGGCTTCAAAAGTAAGCTTTCTAATTAAGGCGGTACGTTTCAGAATAAAATATCCGGAAATAAACATCTCAAACAATCCCATAACCGTAAATATTACAAACAGAATGAGGGAAGGGATATTTTGTTGCATTTGACGTATGCCATATGAAGAACGAGTAGTGATAAAGCCTTCTGTAAGCTGGGAACCATATAGTGAATCCTGTAAATCAATGGTTACAGATATATCGTGTCCGCTATACGAGTATTCCAATGGAATCCATATTTCTTTTTGGCCAATATTAGTTTTATGGCCGAATAGATAACTGTCTCTTGACTCTAGAATTACATCACCATCGATTGCTACTTCAAAAGAATCATAATAAGCCCGTAGAACCAGCATTTGATCGCCGTAGACAGTAGGAAGTGTATTTGTAATAGTGAAAACGTCGTGGTTGCTATAAGGGAAGGTGATAAGGCGTCCATTAACCTTCCAGTAATCACTAAAATATACAGTATTTTCTCTATATTCATATTTGACTTCGTTAGAATAGCAGAAACCGAAGCCTATGAATAAAAGAAGAATCAATGTATATATGAATGCTCCAAGTCGTCTAACAAATGATAAATCCATAATTTTCGCTCCTTGTGGAGCATTATATCAACAAATATAGAACTTTTAATGAACATGTTGTGAAAAATCCCATAATGCAAAATCTTTATTCTATAATAGCGTTAAATGGTAACTGTGTAATATTCTACAGTTCAAAGCGGAGGTAAAAGATGGGGGCTAAAAAAGAATTAAAAAGAAACAAGGCTACAATAGCCGGTCAACTAGGTATCTTTTCTGGATTTACAATCCAAATGTTTTTACTGGTAACTGTTCTAATGCTGATATTCTTTGGCTTAGTATTTGCGAATATCTATAGCTTCTATAATGTTCAGTTTGTAACAGAGACATACCAGATGGAAATCAGAAAAGATGTCCAGACAATCAACAAGAGACTTCTTTTTGCACTTGCGTCTAGCGATTCTGATGTTACTGCAGCGCAGAGAGAGGATTTGGAAGGAAGATTTCCAAAGATTGAGGGATATTTCTCGACAATTTCTGCCAATTTAAATAACGAGGAATTGGGAAGTCGCCTTACAACTAACTGGAAAGCTTTCGAAGAGGCATCATATGAGATGCTTGATTTGGTGGAAGCAGGCGATGCCGCTGGTGCATTGGAATATTATAATTCCACATTGAATGAGGTTTCAGAGACTCTTGCTGATTCACTTGATGAAACAGGAACACTTGCAGAAAATGCTGCGGCATCAAAATATAAAGCAATACTTATAATTATTGTTGCTGGAGTAGTTGTTCTTGTAGGAGGACTTATAGTTGTAAGTTCAATCAGCAAGAAGAAGGCTGATACGCTTATTAAAACAATTGAAAATGATTTGGCTGTACTTGCGAAGGCTACTGAAGAAATTGCTGCAGGTAATGTACATGTAGAAATTGATTATGAAGCTGATAATGAAATTGGCAAGGTTGTAAATGAATTGAGAACAGCTGTAGATTCTTTGTCATTCTATATTGATGAAATCGGAAGTAAGATGTCTACAATGGCAAACGGCAATTTCAATATTAGTTTTGAAAAGAATTTTGATGGAGATTTCAGAGCAATTCAGACTGCTATCGAATCATTCTCACAGCAGATTTCAGATTCTATGACAGAGATTATGGAAGTATCTGATATGGTATCTGATGGAGCAAATCAGATAGCGGGAGCTGGACAGAACCTTGCAGATACAGTTACATCTCAGGCAAATATCGTAGAAGATTTGTCTGTTACTGTTAACAATATTACAGATCAGATTTCAAGTAATTCAACAGATGCAACACAAATTTCCAAGGAAGTTGAAGTGGTTGCACAGAATATAGTTGAAGGAAACCAGAGAATGCAGGATGTTGTTAATGCTATGGATGCAATTTCAGCATCTTCTCAGGAGATTTCAAAGATTATCGATACAATCAATGCTATCGCGGATCAGACAAACCTTCTTTCTCTTAATGCGTCAATTGAGGCTGCAAGAGCTGGTGAGGCTGGTAAGGGATTCGCGGTTGTTGCTACAGAGGTTTCACAGCTTGCAGGTCAGACTGTAGAGGCTGCTCAAAACACAGCGGGCCTTATTAATGCATCACTTCAGAGTGTACAGGAAGGTATTGCTATTGCAAACGATACAGCTGAGAAATTAAATGGTATGGTTTCTCAGGTTCAGGGAATTGCAGATAAGGTTAAGACTATTGCTGAGGCTTCAAATTCACAGGCTGCATCTGTAAAAGAAATGTCTGCTAACATTAGCGAGATTTCATCTGTTGGTCAGAACAATGCTGCTACATCCGAAGAATCACTTGCTCTTAGCTACGAAATGAATGAACATGCTGATTCATTAAAGGGATTAGTTGAACGCTTTGAACTTAAAAAATAAATAGAAATTTAAATTATCAGGGACGCCTTGTAAAATCAGGGCGTCCTTATTTTTTTGAGAATAATTATCTAAAAGATTTTATAGATTTATGTTGACTTCTAAAATTTTTTAGCTATCATAGGTGGTGGTTAATGTAAAACATTTTAACTAATTAAATTAAGATAAAAGAAAAGGAGAATATTATGTTCGAGACAGTAAAGGAAGTAATTATTGATACACTTAGCTGTGCAGCAGAGAAAGTTACAATGGAGGCAAATCTTTTTGATGATCTTGGTGCTGACTCCCTTGATGCAGTAGAGCTTTCCCTTGCAGTTGAAGAAAAGACAGGTATCACAATTGATGAGGATGCAATGGCTGAAATCAAGACAGTTGCAGATATCGTAAACTATTTAGAGGCACATAAATAATCATGGAATTAAAAGATGTAAAAGAACTTTTGAAGGCTTTTGATGAAAGTGAAAGTTCTTATCTGTCAGTAGAAATAGACAACACTAAAATCAAGTTGAAAAAATATTGTGAGCAGGGGCCGGTTGTAGAAAATGCCACACGTGTAGTTGAACAAATACCACCTGCACATAATAATGATAATGTGGAAAACAGCCCAGAAATACAAATCGATGGTGAACAAGTATTGGCACCTTTAGTAGGAGTTTTTTATGCAGCTCCTTCTCCAGAAGAGGATGCTTATGTGCAGGTTGGAGATTCTGTCAAAAAAGGACAGGTGCTTTGCTTAATTGAAGCCATGAAGATGATGAGTGAAATCACTGCACCAAAGGATGGAGTAATCAAAAAAATCTTTGTAAAGAATCAGGATGTGGTGGAATTTGAACAGCCACTATTCTTAATAGGAGATTAGATATGTTTAAACGTATTTTGATTGCTAATCGTGGTGAGATTGCAGTTCGAATTATTAGAGCCTGCATGGAGATGAATGTGGAGTCAGTTGCTGTTTACTCCACTGCTGATAAAGACTCACTTCATGTAAAGCTTGCCACTAAGAGTATTTGTATTGGTCCAGCCCGAGCAGCAGACAGTTACTTGAATATGGATGCTATTATTACTGCTGCTCAGGTTATGGAGTGCGATGCACTTCATCCTGGCTTTGGCTTCCTTTCGGAGAATTCTACATTCGTACGAAAATGCAATGAAGCCGGAATCACATTCATCGGCCCAACAGCTGATGCAATGGATGCTCTTGGCAACAAAGCGGCAGCAAGAAAAATGATGATGAAAGCAGGAGTTCCTGTAGTTCCAGGATCGGATGGTCCAGTGGCGGACTACAGCAAACTAGAAAAAATAGCTAAGAAGATTGGCTATCCTGTTTTGATCAAGGCCAGTGCAGGTGGCGGTGGACGTGGAATGCGCCGTGTCTATAAACCAGAGGATCTGAAAAAGCTTTTCGATGAAGCAAAGGCAGAAACAATGGCTTGCTTCAATGATGATGAAATGTATCTTGAAAAGCTTATTGTTAATCCAAGACACATTGAATTCCAAATTTTAGCGGATGAGCACGGTAATGTGATTCATCTAGGGGAGCGCGACTGTTCAATTCAACGTAAGAATCAGAAGTTGATTGAAGAAAGTCCATGTATGTATATAAACGAAGACTTACGAAAGTCTATGGGAAAGGCGGCAGTTGCTGCAGCAAAAGCAGCCAACTACACAAATGCTGGTACTGTAGAATTCGTCTTGGATGAAAAGAATCATTACTATTTCATCGAGATGAACACAAGAATTCAAGTGGAACATGGCGTTACCGAAGCCGTTACCGGAATTGACCTTATCAAACAACAGATTAGGATAGCTTTTCATGAGCCATTAAAAATCAGGCAGAAAGATGTAAACATCAAAGGCCATGCCATGGAGTGCAGAATAAATGCAGAAGATCCGGCAAAGAATTTTATGGCTAACACAGGCAAAATTACTTTTTTAAATGTGCCTGGTGGACCTGGAGTCAGAGTGGACACACTTTTATATAACGGATATGAAACCAGTCCATTTTATGATTCCATGATGGCAAAGATAATTGTTCATGCACCTACGCGACTTGAAACAATCAGGCGTATGCGAAGAGCTCTTTTGGAGCTTGTTACAGATGGAATCAAAACAAATGGAGATTTTGATTATCTTCTGTTGCATCACCCTGATTTTATAAAGGGAAATTACAATGTTAGCTTTATCGAGGAGCATTTAGATGAAATACTTTCCTGGGATAAGGCAGCATCAGAATATCCAGAGGATAATGAATGATAAGTGCTGTAGATCAAAGAAAAAACAAATTCAATAGATACAAAGATTTGCGTGAAAACCCAACAGAAATGTTGGAGCCGGCCATCAAACCTGTAAAGGAATATGATGTGTGGGATAGACTTAATGACATTGCAGATGAAGGTACTTTTGAAGAGTTCAAGTTCAGCTTTCCAGAGACAAATCCCCTTGAGTTTGAGGGATATGTTGAAAAGAAAGAGGAGCTTAGAACTGAAACAGATTTTCATGATGCAATCATCGCCGGCACATGTCAGATAGATGGTTACAAGACTGTGATTGCCATAATGAACAAGAAATTTATGATGGCATCCATGGGAATGGAGCTTGGAGAGATAGTTTGTAGATCTGCTGAATTCGCAATGAAAAACAAACTACCACTGATAATATTCACAGCAAGTGGTGGAGCTAGAATGCAGGAAGGAATTCTAAGCCTTATGCAGATGGCAAAAACCAGCGCTGTAATCCAAAAGTTCAAGGAAGCTGGTGGATTATATATTACAGTTCTCACTCATCCAACTACCGGCGGTGTTAGCGCAAGCTTTGCAACTTTAGGAGATATTACTTTAGCTGAGCCAGGTGCTCTCATCGGGTTTGCAGGGCCAAGAGTTATTGAACAGACAATTGGTCAAAAGCTACCTGAAGGCTTCCAGAGAGCGGAGTTTTTGGAAGAGCACGGATTTGTGGATCAGATAGTTAAGCGGGAGGATATGAAAAACACTCTTGGAAAGCTGCTGAAGCTTCACAGTTAAGGAGGAATCAGATGAAGGCTATTGATAGAGTTCTAAACGCACGAGATAAAGACAGACCAAAGATTACAGATTATATAGATAATCTGTTTACGGATTTTTTTGAGCAAAAGGGAGATTTTTTAGGTAAGGAAGATGCCAGTATATATGGTGGAATAGCAATGTTCCATGGCAGACCGGTGACTGTGCTTGGTCACCGAAAGGGCCGCACAGCAGAGGAAAACATGACATGCAATTTTGGTATGCCAGGGCCTGAAGGCTACAGAAAAGCACTGCGATTGATGAAGCAGGCTGAAAAGTTTGGCAGGCCAATTATTACATTTGTGGATACTCCTGGTGCATATCCAGGGCTTGAAGCAGAAATGTATGGTCAGGCTCAGGCTATTGCAAACAACCTGGCCCAGATGAGTGATATTAAGGTTCCAATCATCACCATAGTAACAGGTGAGGGAAGCAGTGGTGGAGCCCTGGGAATAGCTGTAGCAAACAAAGTTTATATGTTGGAAAATGCCATTTATTCAGTTCTTTCTCCAGAAGGCTTTGCTTCCATTCTTTGGCACGATAGTGCAAAGAGAGATGAAGCTGCTGAGGTAATGAAGCTTACAGCAAAGAATCTTTTAGGATTTGGCGTAATAGATGGAATAATTTCTGAACGTGGCACTGGGTTTGAGCTTGTGTCGGAAACAGACAATGTTGATAAATACAGCAGATTATATGTAAGAATCGATAAACAGATATCTTCAGCATTGAAGGAACTTGAGAATAAAAGTGCAGAACAGTTGATTACTCACAGATATGAAAAGTTCAGATATTTCGATAAGGAGTATTTGGAGGAAACAACTTCAGAAAGAATGGAAAATGTGTAAATGACTGGAATAAGGATTTTAGGGACAGGAGCCTATGCTCCAAAGAAGCTAGTTAGCAATGATGATTTAGCACAAATCGTTGAAACAAGCGACGAATGGATAAAGCAAAGAACTGGAATGAGCGTAAGACATTATGTCGATGGTGATGAGAATCATACATACCTTGCAGAAATGGCTGCGAAAGAAGCTATTGAAAATGCAGGAATCAATAAAGATGAAATTGGCGTAGTTGTTGTTTGCACGGTATCAGCTGATTATTTTTCTCCTTCAGCTGCATGCTTGATTCAGGGACGACTTGGACTTTCAAATGACATTATTGCCATTGATATTGGGGCAGGATGTTCTGGATTTATTTTTGGAATGGAGACCATCAGAGCACTTATGATGGCGAGAAATGCCAAGTATGGTCTTTTGATCGGAGCAGAAGTTCTTTCTAAAAAGATGGACATGACAGACAGAAGCACCTGTGTATTATTCGGAGATGGTGCTGCAGCAGTTGTTGTTGAACCAGCTGATTCACTGTATTCGTCAGTGATTGGCGTGGATGGTGATGAGGAAATGATTAACATCAAGTCCCCAGATGGATACATTCACATGGATGGTCAGGGAACATACAAATTTGCAGTTGCAACAGTTCCAAAGGTAATAGAGCAGGCAGTTAAAAAAGCGAATTTAACCTACGATGAAATTGATTACTTTGTATTGCATCAGGCAAATCTTAGAATCATAGAGTCCATAGCTAAAAAAGTTAAACAGCCTATGGATAAATTCGTAGTAAACATAGAAAAATATGGCAACACATCGGCGGCAAGCGTTGGCTTAGCATTGGATGAAGCTGTCAAAGGCGGAAAGATAAAAAAAGGAGACAAGGTACTGATGTGCGCTTTCGGTGCCGGCCGAACATGGGGCGCCGTGGTACTTGAGTGGTAGATATGAAACTTAGAGATTTAACAGGTACAAAGTATTCGATAATCCAGGGTGGTATGGCAAATATTGCTACAGGTGAGTTTGCAGCTGCGGTTTCAAATGCAGGCGGACTTGGTCTTGTGGCTAGCGGTGGTATGAATGCCGAAGCCTTGAGAGAACAAATAAGAATTTGCAAAAGCAAAACAGACAAGCCATTTGGTGTGAATCTGATGTTGATGAATCCAGATGTGGATAATATCGCTCAGATGCTTATCGAGGAAAAGGTCCAGTTCATTACAACTGGAGCAGGAAATCCTGGTAAGTACATGGCTGGTTGGAAAGCAATGGGAGCAAAGGTATTTCCTGTAGTGGCTTCAGTTGCTTTGGCAAAAATCATGGTAAGAGCAGGTGCAGATGCAATTATTGCGGAAGGTGGAGAGTCAGGTGGTCACGTAGGTGATATGACAACAATGACTTTGCTTCCACAGGTAGTTGCAGCAGTGGATGTACCAGTAATTGCAGCAGGTGGAATTGCATCAGGGGAGCAGATGGCAGCGGCTATGTTGCTTGGTGCATGTGGTGTGCAGATTGGCACATGTCTTCTTGTTTCAGAGGAATGTCCAATCCATGAAAACTACAAGCAGGCTCTTATTAAGGCAAAGGATAATGCCACAACAGTAACTGGACGTTCACAGGGGGCGCCAGTTCGTATCATCAAAAACGAAATGGCAAGAGAGTATTTAAAGCTTGAGGCTGAGGGTGCAGATCGAGAGCGCCTGGAGCAGATTACACTTGGCGGACTTCGTAGAGCTGTAGTTGACGGAGATATGCTTCGTGGCTCGGTAATGGCAGGCCAGGTTTGCGGCCAACTCAAAGAAGTTCGCCCCGTAGCGGCTATCTTGGAAGAGCTCAACCGTGGTGCCGTAGAAGCGCTAAATAATGCTCAACTAATTGAGCTGTAAGAACTACAAATATAGATGAGCAAGTAGACAACAAGCTCTGAGGTTACTTAAGTGAGGTGTGTTACCGAACGGAGTAACTCTCAGGCTTGTAGTCGTAACTTGCGGACTTGGTGGGAGGATTTAGATGTTAGGTTTTGTTTATGCAGGTCAAGGTTCTCAAAGAGTGGGGATGGGCCAGGATTTTTATGGTAAATACGATAGTTTTAGGGAGACTATAGATAACGCAACAGAGGTTGTAAGCAAAGTAACTGACATGGATGTTGCAGACATCTCTTTTAATGGGCCAATTGAGCAGCTTTCACAGACTGCTTATACTCAGCCTGCCATGGTTGCATTTGCAATTGGCGTGACAAAGCTTCTGAAAGAGGCAGGAATAGAGGCTGACTACACATGTGGTCTTAGCCTTGGAGAGTATTCTGCATTATACGAGGCAGGTGTTGTAGATGAAGCAACAATCATGGAACTGATTGCAAAAAGGGGCAAGTACATGACAGAGGCTTCCCAGGGATTAAATGTCAAAATGGCTGCTGTCCTTGGAATGGATAGAGAGACTGTTTTAGAATGCTGTGAAAAAGCATGTAAAGTAACAGAAGGTGAACGTGTAGTTCAGGCGGCAAACTTTAATTGCCCAGGTCAGATTGTTATATCCGGCCATTCAAGTGCTGTTGATATGGCTAGTGCATTTCTTAAGGAAGCAGGGGCGAAGCGAATTCTTCCATTAAAGGTAAGTGGACCATTCCATACAAAGCTTATGAAGCCAGCAGGAGATAAGCTTGCTCAGGAATTTAAAACAGTAGATTTTAAGGAAGAGAAAACAAAGGTAGTTTTCAACTGTCTTGGAAGAGAAAAAAATCAGAATGAAGAGGTTGCTAATCTTCTAGAAAAGCAGGTACAGTCATCAGTTTATCTGGAAGACTCAATTAGATATATGGCAGAAGCTGGTGTGGATACTTTTGTGGAAATCGGACCTGGAAAAGCTATCAGCAAGTTTATAACTAAGACTGTTGATAATGCAAAAGTCTATTCAATCGACACAGTTGATGATTTTGAAAACATTGTAAAGGAGCTTGGAGCATGAGTGTAGCATTAGTTACAGGTGGAAGCAGGGGAATAGGAAGAGTAATTGCTGAAAATTTGGCAAAGTCTGGTATTAATATTGCTATTTGCTATTCGGGAAATGAAAACGCAGCCCAGGAGACAATTGAAGTCTGCAAAAAGCATGGCGTTCAGGCGATGTACATCAAGGCCGACGTAAGTAATGCTGATGATGTATCAGAAATGTTTAATCAAATAAAAGAATTAATGGGACCTGTGGAAATCCTTGTAAACAATGCTGGAATCACAAGGGATGGTTTGCTTTTAAGAATGAGCGAGGCTGATTATGATGCAGTTTTAGATACAAATCTTAAAGGGACTTTCCTTTGCACAAAAGCAGCTATAAAAGACATGATGAAGGCTAGAAATGGTCGAATCATCAATATCACTTCTATTGTTGGTGTTCAGGGCAATGCTGGACAGGCAAACTATAGTGCAAGTAAAGCTGGTGTTATCGGATTTACGAAGTCGGTAGCAAGAGAATATGGTTCAAAAGGTATTACCGTAAATGCGGTAGCTCCAGGATTTATTCAGACTGCTATGACAGATCAGTTGCCAGATAATGTAAAGGAAGCTTATTTAAAGCAAATTCCTTTGGCGAGATTTGGAACACCAGAGGATGTAGCAGATGTTGTAGATTTCTTGGCATCGGACAAAGCATCTTATATTACAGGACAGGTAATAGAAGTAACTGGAGGAATGTAAAACATGAAGCGTAGAGTAGTTATTACTGGAATGGGTACTGTAAACCCACTTGGCAATTCGGTGGAAGATACATGGAAGGCCGTAAAAGAGGGAAAATGCGGTATTGGCCCTATCACACATTTTGATACATCAGAATTAAAAGTAAAACTTGCAGGTGAGGTAAAGAATTTTGATGCTGCAGAAATCCTTGGACCAAAGGAATCTAAGCGTATGGATGTATACACACAGTACGCTTGTGCTGCAGCCAAGGAAGCATTTGCTGATGCTGGAATCGATATGGAAAAAGAAAATATGGACAGGTTTGGTTGCATCGTTTCATCAGGTATTGGCGGTCTTTCAACAATAGCTACAGAGCATTCCAAGGGCGAGGAAAAAGGCTACAGCAGAATTTCACCATATTTCATTCCTATGACAATTAGCAATATGGCAGCAGGACAGATTGCCATAATGTTTGGACTTAAGGGAATGTGTACATCAGTTGTTACTGCATGTGCCAGCTCAAATAATGCTATTGGTGATGCGTTCCACAGAATTCGTGATGGATACGAGGATGCTATGGTTTGTGGAGGAGCAGAAGGGGTTATTATGCCACTTGCCATTGGTGGCTTCCAGTCTATGAAGGCTCTCTGCACAAGCGAAAATCCTAATCGTGCTTCTATTCCATTTGATAAGGAACGCCACGGATTTGTTATGGGCGAAGGTGCAGGTATTCTTGTGCTTGAGGAATTAGAACACGCGCAGGCACGTGGAGCAAAAATATATGCTGAGGTAATCGGCTACGGTTCAAACTGCGATGCTTATCATATCACTGCACCAAATCCAGAAGGAGAGGGCGGTGCAAAATGTATGGCTCTTGCAGTTGCAGATGCAGGTATTGAAATGACTGATGTAGATTACATCAATGCTCACGGAACAAGCACAAGCCTAAATGATGCAGGGGAAACTCTTGCAATTAAAAAAGCTTTCGGAGACCACGCATACAAGCTTATGGTAAGCTCTACAAAGTCTATGACAGGACATTTGCTTGGAGCAGCAGGTGCAGTAGAAGGAATCATTACAGCCCTTGCTTTAAAGGATGGCTTTGTTCCAGCGACTATTAATTATCTTGAAAAGGATGAGGCTTGTGATTTGGATTACGTGCCAAATATCGGTAGAAAAGCAGATATAAATGTGGCATTATCAAATGCTCTTGGCTTTGGTGGCCACAATGCATCAATTGTGTTTAGGAGGTTTTAATGGAACTAAGTTGTTCAGAAATCCAGGAAATATTACCACATAGATATCCATTTTTGATGGTGGATAAAATCACAGAATGCGAACCTGGGGTATATGCCAAGGGAATAAAATGTGTATCAGCTAATGAAATGCATTTCATGGGACATTTCCCAGGGCATCCAGTTATGCCAGGTGTTCTTATAATAGAAGCATTGGCTCAGGTGGGCGCAGTGGCGCTTTTAACAGAAGAGGAAAACAAAGGCAAGCTTGCTTTCTTTGGTGGAATTAAAAACGCAAGGTTTAAGCAACAGGTTGAACCAGGTGATGTTTTACAATTGGAATGTAAGCTAACATCAAGAAAAGGCCCTGTGGGATTTGGAGAAGCTGTAGCTTATGTGAATGAAAAAATTGCCGCTAAAGCAGAAATTTCCTTTGCTTTAGGCGATTAAATTGAGTATGATATTTCTAGAAGTTTTAGATTAAAGAAAGATAGGAGCTAGAAATGTTAGAAGAAGCACTTACAGAGGTTTACACCAAGTTTAAAGTTCACTTTTACCAGGAGATGTTCAAAAAGCTTCGTGCAAGAGAAACATCACTTACAATCGTAGAGCTTTTTTGCGTAGAGATTATCTATGTACTTAGAAATCCAACTGTAAAAGAGTTCGCAGAATTTATTGGTATTTCTTCACCAAATGCTGCATATAAGATTGCTTGCTTAATTGATAAGGGGTACATTGAAAAGGTTCAGTCTGAAAAGGATAGAAGAGAATTCCATCTTCATGTTACAGATAAATACCTTGAGTATTTAAATCTTTCAGAGGGCTATGTTAAGACAGTAGCTGAAAGAGCAGAAGAGCGTTTCACAGAAGAACGCATTGAAACATTAAATGATATCCTTAACGATATGTCAGATTTCCTTATGAAGGAAGTAGATATTCCAAAGTATCGTAGAAGTGAAGAAGAATAATATAAAATAACAGGTCCTTGGCGAAAGCCAAGGGCTTTTTTTGTGCCTAAAAAATATGCACAGTTGACTGAACCTTATTTTGTACGATATGTAGAATCGTTTGATTGGGTTTGATTGCAAATTATCAAAAGTAATCATTTTTTAATTAATAAAGGGTGCATAAATATGTATTTTTGTGATTAGGTTACTGATTATTTTGCTAAAAAGCCCGTAAAAATGGGCTTTTGACGTATTTTACGAAAATGAATATTTCAATTTAAGAAAGTTTCACAAAATTGAAAAAGTGGTCCCTAAATCTATTGACCTTATTATGAAACAGCGTTAATGTGTTAACAGTGTTAAGTGATTAACACTTGAAAGCAATTGCGAGGTAATGTTAATGAAAAAAGTCAAAGAAGTTGCAGGCAATAATACAAGCGATTTAACAGAAATGAATCGTTCGGCTATTGTACGAATCCTTCAGCAACGAGAGGTTTGTACTAGAGCAGAGATTGCAAAGATGATGGGCCTGACTCAGGCATCTATCACAAAGCTTGTTGCCTACCTGATTGATATGGGTATCGTATCAGAGGTTGGTATTGTGAAGGGAAATGGAAATCGACGTTCCATTGGCCTTCGCCTAAATGCCGAAAAGAATCTGGTAATCGGAGTAAAGTTTTCAAGACATGTATTTGCCATTGGAGTTTTTGATATCTCTGGAAAGCTTTACACACAAAGCGAGACAGAGTTCAGCCTGGATGAAAATACAGGCAAGGTTCTGACAGCCATGAAAGACCAGATAAGAAAGCTTCTTGATGAATATGAAAATGTAGTTGCTATTGGTCTTGCACTTCCAGGTCCTTATCTTAGAAAAGAAGGACGAATTGCAATGGTCACACGAATGCCAAGCTGGCACAACATCAACTTCATTGATGAGTTCAAAAATGAATTTGATAAGCCAGTATTCATAGAGCAGGATGCCAATGCGGGAGCGTTAGCAGAGTGGTGGTTCGGTGATCATGGAAGACCACTTAGTTCACTTACTTATTTCTTGGTTGGTGAAGGTGTTGGATCAGGAGTAGTTGATCACGACAGTCTTTTACTTGGATATCAGGGAATCGCCAGTGAGGTTGGTCATATCAGCATCGACTTTAACGGAAGCACTTGTGAGTGTGGAAATAAAGGATGCTTGGAGCTTTATTGCTCAACAATGGCACTTTTGAAAAAAGCTGAAAAGGAATTGCCTGAGCTGTTTAAAGAAAAATATGAAAACAGATCAGAGGCTGTTTCAAGAATAGTTGAAGCAGCAAGAAAGGGCAATGAAAAAGCTGTTAGGGTTTTACAGGAAATTGCAACATACATTGGATATGGATGCGTAACATTGATAAACGCATACGATCCAGAAATTATAGTTATTGGGGATAGCGTATCGCAAGGAGATGAATTTCTTCTACCAACAATCAAAAAGATTGTAGAGGAAAGAACAATTCCAGAAGTTAGTAGCAAAGTAAGAATAGAGATATCTAGATTAAAGGTTGATCCTACTCTTTACGGTGCAGCAGCAATTGCTACTGACAGGGTTTTGAGAAAACCAAGCGAGTATTTGGCTTCAAATTAGGCATCAAAATAGGGAGGTATTTGATATATGGAAAGCAATTCTTTTATCCTTCAAATGCAAGGGATTACAAAAGAATTTCCGGGTGTAAAAGCACTTGATGATGTAAACCTCTCAGTGAAAGAAGGCACAATTCATGCAATCTGCGGTGAGAATGGTGCTGGAAAATCTACACTGATGAAGGTTTTATCGGGGGTTTATCCTTATGGCACATATGATGGCGACATCGTTTATATGGGCCAGGTGATGAAATTCAAAAACATCAAGGAATCAGAAAGCGCTGGAATAGCAATTATTCACCAGGAGCTGACAATGATTCCAGAGTTGTCCATTACAGAAAACATCTTTATGGGAAATGAAATCATAAAGAAGGGAATGATTGATTGGGCAGAAGAAAAAAGAAGAACCTATGAGATTCTTAAAAAAGTAGGTCTTTCAATTAATCCAGATGTGTTAATCAAACACTTAGGTGTTGGTCAGCAGCAGCTTGTTGAAATTGCAAAAGCACTTTCAAAGAATGTAAAGCTTCTAATCTTGGATGAGCCAACATCAGCATTGAATGAGGCTGATTCAGAAAACTTACTTAACCTTATGATTGACCTTAAGAATAAGGGCATCACATGTATCATGATTTCTCACAAGCTAAACGAAATCGCTGCGGTATCAGATGCTGTTACAGTTATTCGAGATGGTCACACTGTAGAAAGCTACGACGTTGAAGCAGGTAAGGTTGATGAAGATAAAATCATCAAAGCCATGGTTGGTCGTTCGATTGAGAATAGATATCCAGAGCACGAACCAAATATTGGAGAAGTTATCTTCGAAGTAAAGGATTGGTGTGTTGAGGATCCAGATGTTGAAGGCAGAATGGTTTGCAAGAATGCAAGCTTCAATGTAAGAGCCGGTGAAATCGTTGGATTCGCAGGACTTATGGGTGCCGGTAGAACAGAGCTTATGCGCTCACTATTCGGTAGAAACTATGGAATATACAGAGGTGGTTCAATCAAAATCAAAGGCCGTGAGGTAAAGCTCACATCCGTTGAATCAGCAATAAAGAATGGACTTGCTTATGTTCCAGAGGATAGAAAAAACTTAGGTTTAAATCTTTTGGATTCAATCAGAAAGACAGTTGTTGCAGCTGATTTGGACAAAATCACAAAGCATGGTCTTCTTGATATAAATGATGAAAAGAAAGCAGCAGAAGAGTATCGTAATTCTCTTAAAATCAAGACATCAAATGTAGATGCTGGAGTAACAACACTTTCAGGTGGTAATCAGCAAAAGGTTGTTTTATCAAAGTGGATGTTTACAGAACCAGATATTTTGATTCTTGATGAACCTACAAGAGGTATTGATGTAGGTGCTAAATATGAAATTTACAAATTGATTCATCAGCTTGCAGATGATGGTAAGGCAGTAATCCTGGTGTCATCTGAATTGCCAGAGCTTCTTGGAATGGCAGATAGAATTTACACAATCTTCGAGGGAACTATTACAGGGGAACTTGAAAGTGCTGAAGCTAACCAGGAAGGCTTAATGAAGAGGATGACAATTACTTCAAACTAGTATATGGGAATTATGAAAGGATGGAATAAATTATGAAATACTTAAAACAGGTATTAGGCCAGGATTTGCGCCAATACACAATGGTTGTTGCGTTAGCTGCTTTGATTATTATTTTCAACATTATTTCTGGTGGAAGAATGCTTACTTCTTCAAACTTCCAGAACTTGATTTCAGGTAATGCATACGTACTTATTTTAGCTCTTGGTATGTTGATGGTTATCGTTATTGGTCAGATTGATTTGTCAGTCGGTTCCGTAGCTGGTTTCGCAGGAATGGTTATGGCACTTGTGGCTAAGAACTATAACGTTCCTTGGTGGGCAGCAGTTCTTATCGCAATTGCGATAGGTATCTTAGCTGGTGCATGGCACGGTTTCTTCCTTGCACAGCTTGGTATTCCAGGATTCATCACAACACTTGGTGGTATGATGATTTTCCGTGGTGGTGTTATTTGGATTTCTCATTCAATTTCAGTTCCTGCTCCAGAGCAGTTAAAGTGGTTCGGTGCTGGATACTTACCTGAATGGGGACCTGCATTTACAGGCATGAACAACTCAACACTTTTACTTGGAATTATTGGAATTGTTTGCTACGTAGTAGCTCAGCTTAGAAAGTATAAGCACTCAGGCGATGGCAATGGCACAAAGGATCCACTTTGGGCTGTAATCGTTAGAATCGCTCTTATGACATTACTCATTGGTTACTTTACATGGTTATTTGGTTCAGGACGTGTTGGTACATCATTCCCTGTTCCAGGACTTATCTTATTATTACTTACAATCGTTTATCACATCATTACACAGCGTACAAAGTTTGGTCGTCACGTATATGCGGTAGGTGGTAACAAGGCAGCAGCTGCCCTTTCGGGTGTAAATGTTAAAAAGACATATTTCCTTACAATGGTAAACATGTCACTTTTAGCATCAATCGCAGGTATTCTTTTTGTAGGTCGTTCTACAGCAGCTGGTCCTGCTGATGGAACATCATGGGAAATGGATGCAATCGCTTCAGTATTCATCGGTGGTGCTGCAGTATCAGGTGGTGTTGGTACAATTCTTGCAACAATCGTCGGTGGTCTTGTAATGGCAGTTCTTAACAACGGTCTTATGCTTATGGGTGTTGGTGCCGACAAGACACAGGTTATCAAGGGCTTCGTTCTTTTAGCTGCTGTAGCATTTGATGTTTACAACAAGAAGAGCGGCAAGAGCTCAATCATTGGCAGAGTATTTGGGGGAAATAAAAAAGCTGCCAACTAATTTAAGAAGGCTTGCCTGCAGTAATAAACTGCTGGGCCTTACATATTAAGTGCACAATATGTGATTATTTAAGGAGGATGGAAAATGAAAAAAAGAGCATTATTGTCAATGGCAATGGTGGCAACTATGACAGTTGCAACATTCGCAGGCTGTGGGGGAAGTAGAGAGGGAACTACAGAAGAAGCAGCAACAACAGAAACAGAGGCAACAACAGAAGAGGCTTCAGCTGATACAGCTGCAACAGATATGCCTGGTTTCGAAGAGGGAGCAACAATTGGTATCTCACTTCCATGGCTTGGAACTCAGAACTGGAAAGAAGCTGAGGAGATGTTTACAACACAGCTTGAAGAAGCTGGTTACACTCCACTTGTACAGGCTGCAGATAACAAGGTTACTCAGCAGCAACAGCAGATTGAGTCTATGATCGAGAATGGTGCAAAGGTTATCGTTGTAGGTCCTGTAGATGGTTCTCAGCTTGGTTCAGTACTTGAGCAGGCTAAGGAAGCTGGCGTATACGTAATCGGATACGATCGTCTTCTTGAGAACACAACAGGTGTTGATGGTGTAGTTCAGTTCGGTTCTGTAAAGACTGGTGAGCTTCAGGCTCAGGCTCTTTTACAGGGTCTTGAGGAGCAGAAGGGTGAGGCTCCTTACAACATCGAGCTTTTCGGTGGTGGTCCTGCTGATCCTAACGCACCAAACTTCTTCAAGGGTGCTATGTCAGTACTTCAGCCAAAGATTGATGATGGAACACTTGTAGTTGTATCTGGTCAGACAGACTTTACACAGTGTGCAACAGTTGATTGGGACAATGCTAAGGCACAGTCAAGAATGGATTCACTTCTTTCAGGATTCTATTCAGACAAGGAAATCGATGGTGTTCTTTGCCCTAACGATGGTATTGCAAGAGCATGTATCACATCATGCGAGAACGCTGGTCAGGACATCCCAGTAGTATCTGGTCTTGATGCTGAGAACGAGTCAGTTGAGTGGGTATGGCAGGGACGTCAGTACTCTACAGTTGCTAAGCCAACAGAAGACCTTGTTGCTAAGACAATCGAAATCATCGATTCACTTCAGGCTGGTAACGGTATGCCTGCTACAGAAGTAACAGCAGACAACGGTGTAATCGAAGTTCCAGTATATGAGCTTCCACCAGTAGTAGTTACAAAGGACAACGAGAAGGAAGTATTTGCAAATGACCCTTCACGTTTAGAATTATTAAAGTAATTTCTTCTTCATATTCTTTTTTTGATAATTTGTTTAAAGTATAATTAACTCAGGGGTTGTATTTTAAACACTTATAGGGCAGTGACAATCCACTGCCCTTATTAAATGATATTTTAGGAGGTAGTGTTGTGGAAAAGAAAATTGACGTTGTGGCATTGGGAGAACTCCTTATAGATATGACTAACAACGGAGTATCAGAAAATAATAATGACTTGTTTGAGGCAAATCCAGGAGGAGCACCATGTAATGTACTTGCTATGCTTAAAAGATTTGGCCACGAAGTTAATTTTATTGGTAAGGTAGGAGATGACATTTTTGGTAGAAAGCTGAAAGCTACACTTGAGGAAGTTGGCATTGGTACAGAGAATCTTTTAATGGATAAGGATGTCCGTACTACACTTGCTTTTGTAGAGACTTTCCCAGATGGAGATAGAGATTTCTCATTCTACAGAAATCCAGGAGCAGATATGATGCTCAGAAAGGATGAGGTAGACACAGAGCTAATCAAGAATACAAAGGTTTTCCATTTTGGAACACTTTCTATGACTCATGAATTGCCAAGAGAGGCTACAATTTTTGCTCTTGAAGAGGCTAAGAAAAATGGTGCTATCATCACATTTGATCCAAACCTAAGAGAACCCCTTTGGAACAGCTTGGATGAGGCAAAAGAGCAGATTTTATGTGGCATGAAATACGCTGATTATCTTAAAATATCAGACAATGAAATCCAGTGGCTTACTGGAGAACAGGATTATACAGCAGGTGTGCACAAAATCAGAGAGCAGTTCAATATCCCGCTTATAACTGTTTCTTTGGGCAAGGAAGGAAGCCGTGCATACTATCAGCCAGAAGGCAAGGATGAAATCATCGTAGAGGTTGATTCATTCTTATCACCAGAAACAATCGAAACAACTGGTGCAGGTGATACATTCTGCGGTTGTATAATTCACTATTTATTGGAGTATGGTATATACGAATTAGATGAAAATAGATTAAAGGAAATGCTTACAGTTGCAAACGCTGCAGCATCTCTGATTACAAGAGTTAAAGGCGCACTTAGGGTAATGCCATCATTAGATAAGGTTAATGAGTTGGCTAAATCAAGGTGAGATAATGACTTACAAAATTGTGTTCTGTGATGTGGATGGAACATTACTTAATAAAGAACATAGATTATTGGATAGTACCTTAAAGTCCATAAAAGCTTTACAGGAAAAAAATCTGCCATTTGTTATTGTTACTGCCAGAGGACCTTCTGGTATTTATCCAATATTTAAAAGATACAAGTTTGTATGCCCAATGGTTTGTTTTAGTGGAGGCCTTATCATTGATTACAATGGTCAGGTGCTTTACTCAAACGGATTCACCAAGGGCACAGCAAAAAAGCTTATAAACTTCATAGAAAAAGAGAATCTTGACTGTACATGGAATATCTATTCTATGGACAATTGGATCGTTAAAGACCGTGCTGACGAAAGAGTTGCAAGGGAAGAATCTATAGTTGAGGCACAGGCATCAGAAGGCGATGTTGATAGCTTGCCAGAAGGTGCAGAGATAGGAAAAATCCTGTGTATGTGCAACCCCGCTCATACTGTAGAAATTGAAAATAGACTAAAAAAAGAATTCCCATGCCTATCTATAGTTCGTTCGTCAGATATTCTTATTGAAATTATGAATAAAAACATTTCTAAGGGAGAAAGTATTGAATTTCTCTGCAAGAAATGGGATATTGATATTAAGGAGACGGTAGCATTCGGAGATCATTTCAATGACATTGAAATGCTTGAAAAGGTGGGGAAACCTTTCTTGATGGAGAATGCACCAAAGGAGCTAAAGGAACGAATCGGAAGTGTTACCTTTAGCAATAATGCTGATGGGATATATCATGGTTTGAAGCAAATAGGACTAGTTGATTAATCGACTAGAAAGGGGGATTTTGCATGGGACGATACGAACTTGATTCAGCTGAAAACAAAGCCTTTGTCAGAGAGATGAGGAATAGTCTGTTGTCATTTGGACACAGATTTCCTTCTCCTGGCGGAGGCTCTTATTATTTAGGGGATGACGGAACTCCTTGGAAGGACCGTCCAAGGGAAACTTGGATCACAAGTAGAATGTGCCATGTCTATAGTCTGGGAGCAATGCTTGGCCATGAAGGAAGCGAAGCACTTGCTGATGCAGCACTAAAGGGACTGACAGGGGAATTGCACGATGATGAGCATAAAGGCTGGTATGCAGGATTGACTGCAGATGGAGAGGTGCTTCCAAACAAGCAGTGCTATGCCCACGGTTTTGTAATACTTGCTGCAAGTAGTGCATTTTTGGCAAAGCGGCCGGGAGCAAAGGAACTTCTAGAGGATGCACTAGCTGTTTACGATGAATTCTTTTGGGATGAGGAGTTGGGACTTTCTGCAGATACCTGGAACACAGAATTTACAGTCTGCGATGATTACAGAGGAATCAATGCAAACATGCACACTGTAGAAGCTTTCCTTGCAGCAGCGGATGCATTAAAGAATGAAAACTATCGCGTTCGCGCAGGAAGAATTATCAATCATGTTGTGAATTGGGCAAGGGAAAACAACTGGAGAATCCCCGAGCATTTTACAAGTGATTGGAAGCCTGATTTGCAGTGCAATATAGACAAACCAGATGACCAGTTCAAGCCATACGGCGCTACTCCAGGCCACGGAATTGAATGGGCAAGATTAATTACCCAGTGGGCTGTTTCTACATATGGTAAATACGATAATGAAAATGCAAAAGATTATATCATAATTGCGGAGAAGCTATACAACAGAGCTGTGGAGGATGGCTGGAATGCAGACGGTGAACCAGGCATTTGCTACACCACCGATTGGGACGGCAAGCCTGTAGTTCACGATAGAATGCACTGGACTCTTGCAGAAGCAATAAATACATCTGCAGTTTTATATCGCGTCACAGGAAATGAAAAATACAAAGAAGATTACGCTGCTTTCATGGAATACCTTGACGAAAAAGTATACGACCAGGCCACAGGCTCATGGTTCCACCAGCTCGATGAACACAACAATGTGATTGGAACAGTCTGGCCTGGCAAATCCGACATTTACCACGCTTTGCAAGCCACAATGATTCCATACAATGATTTGGTTGGCGTGTCCATTGCCAGCGCTGTAGCCAGGGGCAATAGCTAGTGGTTTGAGGTGTGAGGTTGCGGCTGTGGCTATGGGCTATGGGCGATGGACTATGGCTATGATTGGGGATATTTGAATTGGCTGACTACTGCCTAGATTCAGAAAATGAATTTAGGCAGTAGTTTTTTTGTGGGGGTAGTGGGGGTACTACTGCCTGAGGGTTAAAAATGAAACTAGGCAGTAGTGCTTGCAGGGACTACTACTGCCTGAGAGCAGAAAATGAAATTAGGCAGTAGTGCTTGCAGGGACTACTACTGCCTGAGAGCAGAAAATGAAATTAGGCAGTAGTGTTGGTTGGAAATTTTACTATCTGTAAATAGAATTTGATTACAGGTAGTAAGAAACAGGAGAAATCTTACTAACGCCTTGTGGTTTATCATTTTATTAGGAAAATTCAGTGGGAGGGAATAATATAACGATTAAGATGTTAATATTTGCCACGCTAATAGTCTTTGAGTTATGCCAAAGTGGCGAAATATCTGTGAAAAAGGGATGTTGCAGATGTGAAATTGTAGTCTATTCAGAAAAAAGCTTTAGTGATCGCTTAGTCCTGCCAGACTGATAAGCGGTCACTTTTTTGTTGCACTGTCTCGGCCAATTTTGTAGCGGAGTCCAAAAGCAGAAAATAATATTCCAGATAAAACTTCCAATAGAGATTTGGCAAACTTTTTATGCCCATTAATTGAAAAATGAACTCCGTCGTAACCCATCTCTATATTCCATTTCCCAGCATCGATAGCATTTATGTTATGCTCCTGTGCTAGTTTCATATAGCCTGCATTAAGTCGTAAACTGCAGTCATAGTATAGTTCCATCTCAGAATCTGATGCGCTTATGTATGGTGGTGCAATCAAGATAAATCTAGCCAGGCAGTTTTGATTAATATAATCAAGAATGCCATCAAGTCTTTGAAGTGTAGCTTCAACATCGGGATGATTTGTAAGTAAAATATCATTGGTACCAAGCATCATTACAAAGACATCATCTTTAGTTAGATTTTGAATGGTTGTTGTGAAATAGCCATAGCCTAACTCAGGCAACATTCGGCCATTCATGCCTTCCTCCATGACTTCATAGTTATCTTTTAGGGCTTCTTTTACATGAGTAGTCCAGCGAACTTCTGTAGGATATCTACCACCCAAGAAGCCTCTAGGATCATAGCCATATGTATTTGAATCTCCGAACAGAATTAGTTTTTTCATAGAGTTAACCTCATTTGATACCAGGTAACATTACCGTGAACAGATTCACTTATGCCTTCGTTTATAGATTGAGAATAGCCATTATTTTCAAAGTTTTCAAGACTATTATCTATAGTTTTTCTACTTGGTTACATATAACACATACTGAAAAAATTGCATGTAGAGTCATTTAAAAAGTCGTGCTAATATATCAAAGCTAATTTTTAGAAATAGAGGTAAAAGTTTTTGATTATAGAGTACGATTTAGATGTAATAAGAAATGAAGAAGAGGAGAACGAGGAGTACTTCTTTGAAGCAGAAGCTTCCAGTTTAGATGAATTAATATCCTTCAGCAGGACTATCAATATTAATGATCCAGATGAGGCGGGGATTGGGGTTTACAAAGATAATGCTTCAGGAAGATATATTGTTCCATTTGTTGCGGATGGACCGGGCTCTCCGTTAAACTTCGGAGAATTTCTCGATGTAAAGTCAGTTGATGAGAAGTATTGGAACATACATGAGGGAAGAAGTTATATAACAAATTTAGGAATGCTTGCGATGATGTCGGTGATAGCATAAATAAAAAAGCTAGGAGCAGTTGCTCCTAGCTTTATCTATACATATTACAGCTCTTCAGCATCAATCTGCTCTAGTACCTTCTGGCTTGCATCAATGGTGAAATGCTGTAAATTGTTATTAATTGTGTCAACAGCATTTGATACTGATGTGGCAGCCATAGCAACCTTTTCACTGGAAGTAGCAACATCTTTGGAAGCTTCTGTGACTTTTTCTACATTTGATGCAATCTCCTGAGTTGATGCTGATTGCTCTTCTGAAACAGAAGCCATATTTGTGGCAACATCGTTAACCTGGCGCATCTGCTCAGCCATATCATTAAGTGTTGCAGATGCTGAGCCAAGCTCTGTAGTGATTTCCAAGAAAGTATCAGCAGCAGAATTGATAGATTCTGCACTGTTGTTGATGAGTTCAGTGTTGGCTTCTGATTTGTTAGAAAGATCTCGAACTCTATCTGACATTTCATGGATGATATCTGCAATTTGATTTGTGGCATCTGCAGAGTTGTTTGCCAATGCACCAATTTCAGTAGCAACAACAGCAAAACCTTTGCCGGCTTCACCAGCTCTAGCAGCTTCGATACTTGCATTTAATGAAAGCAAGTTTGTCTGAGATGAAATGGAATTAATCAAATCAACAATCTGTGTAATCTTTTGAGCAGCGTCATCTACGCTTGCTACAGCGTCAGCCATATCGCTCATAGATGAAACGATGTGGTCCATACCTTCGGCAACGGACTTCATATCCTGCTGTCCAATATCGGCCTTTTCTACAAGGTCACGCATTGTAGTTTCAATCTGTTCTTCTTCAGCTGTAACATCTGCAATTGTTTGAGCAAGTGTTGTTGCATTTTCAGCTACTTCAGTTACAGCATCAGCCATGTTATCGATATTTTCTCTTATTTGATTCATAGATGCTGACTGATTGTTGGCAGCTGTTTCAAGGTTTTCAGCAGTATCTTTGGATGTTTGAGCATCTGAAAGAAGGTTGTGAGAAACAGTCTTAATCTCGTTTAGACTGTCGCGCATTCCGTTAATAAAATCGCCCATAGCGGTATTCATAAACGCGATTTCATCATTACCTGTTGATGAAATATCAATTGTAAAGTCACCATTTGCAATCTTCTCAATATTTTCTGTAAGGGCGGTAACTGGCTTTTTAATCATGTTAGAGAGAACTCTGATCATGACAAATACTACAATAAATACTGCGGCAATAGTAAATACAGCAAGTATAATCATAATCTTATATAAAGTAGCCATTACTTCTGATATTTTTGCGTATGCGATGACCTGCCAGTCGGTTCCATCGACTGTATAAGAAACCATATAGTATCTAGAGCCGCCAGCACGAACCTTTTTTACAACACCATCCTCTTCTTGAAGAAATGCTTCTGTTCCAGTTAAGAAGGAGTTGTCAGGGTTATCTGCTATAGAAGTTCCACATACACTTGTATCTGAATATGTAAGAATCAGCCCCTCGTTGGTAATCATCATGACGCCGCCGGACTGGTATAGTTTAACGCCGTTTAATGTTTCCTGGATGCTTCCCATAAATAAATCGCAGGCAAAGCAGCCTTCACGACCATCTTTCATCTTTACGTGTCTGATAACTGTGGCACAAAGCTCTCCAGTAACTGTATCAAAATAAGGCTTATCGTAATAATAGAACCATGAATTGTCATAGCCCATTGCTTCGATATACCAAGGTTTTTCGGTGACTCCATCCATTTTAAAGGAAGGGTCAGAAGGATAGAAGAATGAACCGTCATTCAATGCCAGATATGCACCTGTAGGAATCATATCGTAGCGACCAACGGTTTGAATTAGGTAATTCATGATTTCTGAATCATCTGCAAAAGATAATTGTTCAACAGAATCTGCAATACCATTGAGATAGTAGAATGTAGAATTTAGCTCTCTATTAACTAAACCAGCATCAGCTGAAACTTCATTTTTTAGCGAAGAATTGATCAAGTCGATTATCATGTTGTAACCGAAACCAGTAGCGATACCTTCAGCTAAAAGCGTACTTACTACAAGCATAAGAGCAAACACAAGTGTTAAACGTTTGCTGATAGCTTTTGGAGCTTGTTTTTTTGTTGCGGACATATTTCATCCTCCATTTCATGAACATAAATGAGCGTTTATAGGGTAAGTATACAATCATGAAATGAAAATACTGTGAAATAATTGTTCTATTTATATGTAACAATCAATTATAATAAAACACTTTAAAAACTGAATACTTAAGTCTAATATGAGAAGGTAAATATAGTTATTATCGGGAGGTTATATTATGCAAAAATGGTCCAGATTACTATATCAGCCTTCTCTTCCTTTATATGGAGATAGAAGAGTTACAGGCTGTGATGAGCATATTGCATTGTCAAGAAAAGCTGCGGAAGAGGGCATGGTTCTTTTGGAAAATGATGGAATTCTTCCTCTGAAAAAGGAGCAGCCACTTGCTTTGTTCGGTAAGGCCAGTGTTGATTATGTAAAAGGCGGCGGTGGTTCAGGTGATGTATATTGTAAATACGTACATAGTCTTTATGATGGCTTGAAGGCAAATGGCGTATCAGTGTATGAGCCATTAATAGATTTCTATAGAGATGATTTGAAAAAGCAGTACGAAAATGGCAGAGTGCCAGGTATGACTGCTGAGCCAAAGGTTTCGGCTGATTTGGTAAAGGGTGCTACCGCATTTACGGATACAGCTGTTATTTTGATTAATCGCTTTTCGGGTGAAGGCTGGGATAGAAGCGATGTAGAATGCAACAATGAGTACAATCCTTGGGAGACTGAAACAAGCATGCCAAAGATTGCAGGAGAGATTTTTCCGGATGGTGATTTTTATCTCACTAAGGAGGAAAAAGAGCTTGTTGCTACAGTAAAGAAGAACTTTAAAAAGGTAATTGCAGTACTTAATATTGGCGGAGTAATTGACCTTCGCTGGCTCAAAGAGGATGGAATAAATGCAGCACTGTACATGGGACAGGGCGGCATGGAAGGCGGCGATGCAGCAGCCAAAGTTCTCCTTGGTATGGTAAATCCATCAGGCCGTCTTGTAGATACATTTGCTGGTGAGCTTGAGGATTATCCTTCTACAGCAGGCTTCCATGAGTCCTTTGATTATGTAAATTACAACGAAGATATTTATGTAGGATATAGATATTTTCTTACAATTCCAGAAGCAGATAAAAAGATTATTTATCCTTTTGGATACGGATTGAGCTACACCAGCTTTGAAAGCAACATTGTTTCAATGTCACTTTGTGATGATACATTCTATTTCACAGTAAAGGTGACAAACACAGGAGATAAGCCTGGCAAAAATGTGGTACAGCTTTACTATAGTGCGCCACAGGGCAAGCTTTTCAAGCCAGCCAGAGAGCTTGGAGATTTTGCAAAGACAAAGTGCCTAGCTCCAGGTGAAAGCCAAATTATTTCTCTTTCTGTAAGCAAATATCAGATGTCTTCATTTGACGATTTAGGCAAGGTTAGGGATGCAAGCTATGTACTTGAAAAGGGTGAGTACAGATTCTGCCTTGGCAATAATTCAATGGATGTGGCAAAGGTAGATTTGGTTTGGAACAACGAGGAAGATGAGATTGTACAGGAGCTTTCTCACAAGCTTGCACCAGTTGAGTTAAAAGAAAGAATGCTTTCTGATGGTTCTTATGAGGCGCTTCCTCATGGCCAGCATAAGGATATCAACGAAAGTGTTATTACAAAGATGGAACCTGGTACAGAGGAAGGTCTTACACCAGTGGTTCGAAGCAGAGAAAGCTACTGCCTGATTAATCCATTTAAAAAGGGAGCACATATTTTTGCTGAAGTTGCTGAGGGCAAAATCACTTTAGATGAATTTGTGGACCAGCTTTCACTAGAAGATTTAATGAATCTAGTAGGCGGACAACCTAACACAGGTGTTGCGAACACATTTGGATTTGGAAATCTTCCAGAGTATGGCGTGCCTAGCGCAATGACAGCAGATGGCCCAGCCGGTGTTAGAATTGCACCAGAGACAGGAATCCTCACTACAGCGTTCCCATGCTCTACACTTTTAGCATGCACTTGGAACGAGCATCTTCTTGCAAAGGTAGGAAAAGCAGGAGGCGAGGAGCTTAAAGAAAACAACCTGGCTGTATGGCTTACACCTGCAATCAACATTCACCGCAGTCCACTTTGCGGTAGAAATTTTGAGTATTATTCTGAAGACCCAATTGTTGCAGGACGTCTTGCCGCAGCCTTGGTAAATGGTATTCAAAGCAACAATGTTGGTGCATCGGTTAAGCATTTTGCATGTAACAACAAGGAGACAAACAGAAAGCACAGCGACTCAAGAGTTTCAGAGAGAGCTCTTAGAGAGATTTATCTCAAAGCCTTTGAAATTGTAGTGAAGACTGCAAAGCCATACACAATCATGAGCGCATACAACGCAATCAACGGTGAGCGTGCTTCGGAAAGTCACGATTTGCTTACAGGAATCCTTCGTGATGAGTGGGGATTTGAAGGCATGGTTA
Source organism: Pseudobutyrivibrio sp. JW11 (assembly GCF_900115355.1). NCBI lineage: Bacteria > Bacillati > Bacillota > Clostridia > Lachnospirales > Lachnospiraceae > Pseudobutyrivibrio > Pseudobutyrivibrio sp. JW11. The sequence continues at coordinate 270,181 of NZ_FOWB01000001.1, forward strand.
CATCTGACTGGTGGACAAGAGGCGAGCATTACAAAGAGTCAAATGCAGGCAACGACCTTAAAATGGGAAATGGCTACACAGATCGCTTGAAGGCCGCTGATGAAAAGGGCGCTCTTGACCATGAACAGTTAAAGCTCAATGCAAAACGTATACTTAATACTATTTTGAAATTCGATTAATAAGACTTAATAAAAAAGGACACCTAGATAAAAAAGGTGTCCTTTTTTTAGTGCCATCCTTTCCATAAGATAAGGACAGATTAAAAGGGGGAAGGATAACTATGAGCCAAATAAGATTTCTAGATAAAAATGGAAGCTTTGAAGTAAATGAGCCATGTCATACCAGCGGTTTGTACTTGCCTTTAGCAAGCAATAAAGGATTGAAAAGTGCTGTGACACCAGACTTTGGCGGCGATGCAAAAACTGACCAGAATCATTTTTTGATTGCACCTAAAAGCATCATGAATTTAAGCACAGACAGAGATACACGTAATTTCTTCCTGGTATTTAGCGATGAATTGTGGTCTGTAACAGGAGCATCCGCCAGCCAGGAAGCAAATAAATTTACTGATGCTGAGGATGAGGTAAAACTCAGGGCTGGTCGTATGTGGCAGTCTGTCACCAGAAAACACAAAACCAAAAATATATTGGCAACTACCACAATCTTTTCGCTTTTAGATATTAACAGCGAAATCATGATTGTTGAGATTGAAAATACAGGGGAAGAAGAGATTTCCTTTGAGCCAGTGGTGGCGGTTCCTATATATGGCAGAAGTGCAGATAATCTCAGGGATCATAGACATGTTACTTCTCTTTTGAATAGAGCTGTTATTACAGAAGATGGAGTGATTATGAAACCAACTCTTTCCTTCGATGAAAGAGGTCATCAGATAAACGATACAACCTATTTCGTATTTGCAGCCGATGATGCCGGAAATGGCCCACAGCAATTTATGGCAGATACAGATGATTATTTAGGGGAAGGTGGAACATACCTACGTCCAAGAAGCTTGATTGATGGTAAAGGAAAGCAGGATAAATGGAAGAGTCCTGGGGCAAAGGTTGATGGAAAGGAATGCGTGGCTGCGCTTAGATTTGGCAAAACAGTAATCAAGCCAGGCACAATCAAAAGATATCATATAGCTATCGGAATGGCAGACAATGATAGCATTCAAGATATAGATGAAGTAAGAACAATTATTAAATCCGTAAATACGGTAGAAGAAAAGTTCAAGGAAGTAAAAGAATATTGGATTAATAAAACGCCTATTCATTTTAATACGGGAAATCCAAACTTTGACTGTTTCATGGAGTGGGTGGCATTCCAGCCAGAATTAAGAAGAATATTTGGCTGCTCATTCCTTCCACATCATGATTATGGTAGAGGTGGAAGAGGCTGGCGTGATTTATGGCAGGATTGTTTAGCCCTTCTTTTGACAGACCCAACCGGTGTTAGAGAGATGCTTTTAGATAATTTCAAAGGCGTCAGATTGGATGGAACTAATGCCACAATAATTGGCGAAAAGTCGGGAGAGTTTAAAGCAGACAGAAATGGAATATCAAGAGTATGGATGGACCATGGCTTTTGGCCATTTCTTACAGTGAAGCTGTACATGGATCAAACAGGAGATTTGGATCTTTTAAAAGAGGAGGTTACATATTTTAGAGATAGTGACCCAGCAGGCCTGACTTATACTGGCTCGGTATTGGAACACATATTGATAGAGAACCTAACAGCTTTTTATGATGTGGGAATTCACGGCATTATTCGACTTAGAAATGCAGATTGGAATGATGCATTGGATATGGCTCCTGACAATGGCGAAAGCGTTGCTTTTACCTGTGGATATGCTGGCAACCTGAAAGATATCGCTACGTATTTACGAATCTACATGGCAAAGACAAAGGAAACAAAGATGCTTATTTCCAAGGAGCTGGGCATCCTTTTGAATGAGGATTCTATCAACACTTTTGCAAATCCAAGTCAAATGCAGGGGATTTTGGCCAAATATAGAGATGCAGTTGAAAATAGCTTTTCAGGGGAAAAGGAGTATGTGGAAATAGAACGAATCGCTGTTTTACTTGAGCATAAAGCTGATTATTTGATGAAACACATTAGAAATCAAGAATGGATTAATGATGGTGAGGGGAATAGTTGGTACAACGGATATTATGACAATAACAAGCAAATGGTGGAAGGCAAAGTAAATGACCATGTGAGAATGATGCTTACAGGTCAGGTATTTGCAATCATGAGTGGTACAGCCAAAAAGGAAGCTGTGGAATCCATTATTAAGTCTGTTGATAAATATTTGTATAAAAAAGAACTAGGTGGATATGTTCTCAATACAGATTTTGGTGAAGTTAAAACAGATTTGGGAAGAATGTTTGGGTTCTCCTACGGTGATAAGGAAAATGGTGCAGTCTTCTCTCACATGGCAGTTATGTATGGAAATGCTCTTTATAAAAGAGGCTATGCACAGGAGGGATACAAGGCATTGAATTCCCTGTTTGAAACAGCATCGGATTTTGATACAAGTCACATTTACCCGGGCATCCCAGAATACTTCAATGGACAAGGACGAGGCTTATATAGCTATCTGACAGGTGCTGCCAGCTGGTATTTGATGACCATGATAATAGAAGCCTTTGGCGTGCGAGGAAGCGCAGGAGATTTGCACATCGAACCAAAGCTTGTGAGTGAGCAGTTTGATAGTAATGGTAGTGCTTCTATTTCAATACCATTTAGAGGTCATAATTTTACTGTGATTTATAAGAATCCAAAGAAGAAAAACTATAGGGAATATTCTATTGGCCAGGTGCTTGTGGATGGCACATGTGTAATCGAAAGCCAAAAGAATATTGTTAGCATACCTGAAAATCAAATAGATTCATGGGATGAAAAAACACATGTGATCGAGATTGAACTGAAATAAGTATTGGGAGATTAATGATGGAAGTAAAAACAAAGGTTAAAGATGTTATAAAAAATTATGGAAGAAAAAGTGAGTTTGCTAGCTTCTTGCCAGGAATAGCAGGCCTGGAGGGTATTCCAATGTGGTGCTATCTGGTAAACAGAGGCCAGGCCGTTGTCAGCTTTGGGGTGCAGGATAAGGACCATGGAATAATGGAATTCTATCCTGCTCACACCGCATACCAGATGGTTAGCCGCACAGGATTCAGAACATTTATTAAGGTGGATGGAGAATGTTTTGAGCCCTTTAAAAATGCAGATTCCAAAACACAAATGACTGTCATGATGAATTCTCTGGAAATTGAGGATGAAGATGTTGAAAAGGGAATTAAGACAAAGGTAAGCTACACTACTATGCCACAGGAGAAGCTGGCAGCATTAATGAGAGTAGTTGAGATAACAAATATCACAGATTCAAAGAAGCAGCTGGAGATTCTTGATGGAATGCCAGCGCTGATTCCTTATGGTGTGAATCAGGATAGTATGAAAATGATGGCTCAGACCACAAAAGCCTGGATGCAGGTGGAGGATGTTGAAAGCTGCGTTCCATATTATCGTGTAAGAGTAAGCATGGAAGATTCAGCTGTTGTTCAGAAAGTGGAAGGCGGTAATTTTGCACTGGCAATAGGTGAGGAGGGAAAAAGACTTCCAGTTGTGGTAGACCCAAGAGTTGTATTTGATTATGACCTGTCTTTAGAACAGCCCGTAGGCTTTAAAGAAAAATCTTTGGAAGAGCTTTTACAGGAAAAACAAAACACATCAAACGAATTACCTTGTGCATTCTTTGCAGCATCAAAATCGCTTGAGCCAAATCAGACTATCACTTTATATGAATTGATTGGCCAGGTTAGAAACAAAGATGTGTTAAATGCTTTCCTTGGTAAAAATATTGATGTGGATTTCTTTGAAGATAAATTTGATGTGGCAACAAAACTTACAGAAGATTTAACTTCAGCAGTTGAAACCCATACAGCTAATGAAACTTTTGATAACTATGTAAGATACAACTACATGGATAATCTGCTTCGCGGAGGTACACCAATACAGCTTGGTGGCAAACATACCTACTATGTTTATTCCAGAAAGCATGGTGATTTGGAACGAGATTATAACTACTTTTCAATGTCACCAGAGTTTTATTCTCAGGGGAATGGAAATTTCAGAGACGTAAATCAAAATCGTAGATGCGATACATTCTTTAGTCCTATTGTGAAAAAGGGAAATATAGAAATGTTTTATTCTCTGATTCAGTTGGATGGATACAATCCTTTGAAAATAGAGCAAATGCGTTATGAAAGTGAGCAGGCAAAGTCCCTTGGTTTAACAAAACCATTCACTCCAGGAGAGCTTGCAGCCGCAATAATGGATAGTGCCAAGGGAGCATTTGGCAAGGAGCAACAGGATTTACTACAGCAAATAATGGCAGATGCCAGCGAAACAGTAAACGGAGATTTTGGTGAGGGATATTGGAGTGATCACTGGACCTACAACCTGGATTTGATTGAGGATTTTCTGGAAATATATCCAGACGAAGAAAAGAATCTCTTATACGATACAAAGATTAAATCCTTTGATGCAAAAGTAAAGGTAAAGCCAAGATTTGAACGCTACGAGAAAACAGAAAATGGCATTAGACAGTATCATTTCCTTGAACCTAGAGAAAATACAACCGAAGCAGGAAGCTATGCAAAGGATTTAAATAGCAATGAAGTCACCATGAGCCTAATGGCAAAGCTGGTGCTTATGTCTACAGTAAAGCTTGCAACGTTGGATGCTTACGGTCTTGGGGTAGAAATGGAAGGTGGCAAGCCAGGATGGTATGACGCTTTGAATGGCATGCCGGCACTAATGGGTTCTTCTATGAACGAGACATACGAGCTTGCTAGAATGATTAGCTTCGTAAAAGAAAAGCTTGAGTGCAGCGGCCAAGCCTTGGAACTGCCATCAGAGATTGCTGATTTCGTATTGTATATATACAAGACTGAAAAAGAAGAGTCAGATGCTCTTGCAAAATGGAATCGTAAAAACGATATTAAGGAACAATTCCGCAAGCGAGTGTATGAGGGCCTTTCTGGGGAAAGCAAAGCCATCGATTCTACACTTATAAAAGAGATTTTCGAGACTTTTAATAACAGCATAGCGGATTCTGTAAATCGTGCTGTCGAAATAGGTGATGGTATCGCACCAGCATATTTTACATACGAAGTAGATCAGTACGAAGAAAAAACAGATGGAATTGTACCTAAACATTTTAATCTTGTACAAGTTCCATATTTCCTGGAAGGTCCAGTGAGATATTTCAAGCTGGGGGATGATGCCAATGCAAAAAAGGCTATGTACGACAAAATTAAGGCCAGTGATTTGTATGATGAAAAGCTTTCTATGTACAAAGTAAATGCATCACTTCAGGATGCCAGCTTTGAATTAGGAAGATGCCGAGCCTTTACACCAGGATGGTTGGAAAATGAATCTATCTGGCTTCATATGGAATATAAATATTTGTTGGAGCTTATTCGTGGTGGATTATATAAAGAATTCTTTGAGGATTTAAAAAATGCAGCAGTGCCATTTTTAGACAAGGATGTTTACGGCAGAAGTACTCTTGAAAATTCATCCTTTATTGCCAGCTCAAAGAATCCAAATGAAAAGATTCATGGCAAAGGATTTGTAGCAAGACTGAGTGGTTCCACAATCGAATTTATCAGTATGTGGAAGCTGATGTTCTTTGGAAGAAAGCTATTTGTAGTGGATGAAAATGGCAACTTCAAATTCAATCCAACACCAGCAATTCCAGAGTATTTGATAGCAGATGAAAATGGAAGATACTATGTGGAATCTACCTTACTTGGAACCACAAAATATACTTTGGAGTTTGACAAAAAGCAGGACTATATCCCAGGTGATTATAGGATTACAGAGATAAAAGTAGAGTATTTGGATGGCAGTTTAATAACAATAGAAGGGGATACTTTGCCCTGCCAGGATGCAGAAAAAATAAGAGATAGGTGTGCAAAATCTGTAACTATAAAAATGACACCTAAATAAAAAAAGTGTCATTTTTTCAGATTAGCCAGGAATCTATAATTCAATCATAACAACAAACTATAAATGTTTGGGAGGATGAAAGAATGAAGCTAAAAAAATTCTTAGCAACACTTCTTGTAGGGGCAATGACACTTTCTCTTGCAGCCTGCGGAAGCGATGGCAGTGATGCCGTATTGGAGGGCGAAAATGTTGATTCTGCAACAGTAGGAAGCGAGGACGGTGAAAAGCTCGTTATCTGGACTCTTGCAAAGGATCTTCAGACATTCGCAGAAAAGTATGCAGAGGAGAATCCTGATGTCCAGATTGAGACAGTAGTAATCGAGCCTGCAGACTATGTTACAAAGGTGCAGACAGCTCTTAACGGTGGTCAGACAACACCAGACATCATCGTAGGTGAGCCACAGATGCTTGAAGATTTCTATGATGCAGGATACTTCGAGGATTTAAATCAGGCACCATACAATGCACAGGATTATGCAGACCAGATTGTTGATTACGTTTGGAAGGTAGGTCAGGATTCAGAGGGAATCCAGAGAGCAATTTCTTACCAGATTACACCAGCAGGTATCTACTATCGTAGAGACATCGCTGAGAGCGTATTCGGAACAGATGATCCAGAAGAAATTGGAAAGCTTTTTGCTGATTACGACACAGTTCTTTCTACAGCAAAGCAGCTTAAGGATGCTGGATACAGAATCTTCGCATCAGATGCTGAAATCAACTACTTCTCAGGCGATAGCGCATGGGTTGTAGATGGCAAGCTCAATGTAAACCAGGCTCGCCTTGATTACATGGACCTTGTTGTTGATTTGTATCAGAACGACTACACAGCATATGCAAACCAGTGGTCAACACCATGGTATCAGGCTATGGCTGGCGAGGTACCTATCCTTACAGCTGACATCCAGAGCTATGCTGATGACTCAGTAAACGTATGGGATGCAGAAGAATTTGAAGAGGCTACTAAAGATCTTGATAAGACTGAAGTATTTGCATTCGGTCTTCCAAGCTGGGGTGTTCTTACACTTAGAGACAATGTAGGTGAGACATCTGGAAAATGGGGAGTATGTTCAGGTCCTGCTTATGGTTTTGGTGGTGGTACATTCATCGGTATCTCTGCAAACTCTGAGCACAAAGACCTTGCTTGGGATTTCCTTAAGTGGGTAACCCTTGATGAAGAAACAGCTGAGTGGTGGATTGAGAAATCTGAAGGTGACACAGTTTCGCTAGTATCAGTTCTTGAAAAGCACAAAGATGATGAGAATCCTGTATATGGTAATCAGCATATGTACTCATTCTGGCAGGAGCAGGCTGAGCACATTGATTACTCAAAGGTAACTCGTTACGACAAGATTATCAACGATGCTTGGGGTGCTGCTATTACAGCAATCAAGACAGGCGAGAAGAGCAAAGAGGATGCAATCTCTGAGTTCTATGATGTAGTTGAATCTACATATCCAGAAATCACAGTTGAAAGATAATCATTATGATGATGAAGGGGCTGACTTCTGTCAGCCCCGAAATTTAGAGGGAGGATTGGATGAAAGCGTTTTCTATGAAAAATGTGGTGAAGAATAGGAATAATGCAGCATATCTTTTTGTGCTCCCATTCGTCATCGTGTTTCTTATTTTTAGTGTTTACCCAGTTTTTAGAACTTTATTTTTAAGCTTTACAGATTACAAAGGTTATGGTGAACCTGCACTTGTAGGTTTAGACAATTATAAGCGTGTATTGGGAGATAAATTCTTTTGGAGATCTCTTTATAACACAGTAAAAATGTGGGGACTGAATATTGTTCTTCAGCTTGGATTAGCATTTTTACTTACTATCGTATTTTCGGATATCAAGTACAAAGTACGTGGTCTTGCAGTTTTTAGAGCAGTCTACTATTTACCAAATCTTATTGCAGCAACATCTGTTGCATTTCTTTTCAAGACTTTGTTGGATTGGAAGTATGGAACCTTCAACCAGATTCTACTTGCAGCAGGAATCATAGATCAGCAGGTAAACTGGTTAGGACAGCGTTCTACAGCATGGGGCGTGGTAGCTGTAATTCAGGCATGGATGTGGTTTGGTAATTCATTCATCATGCTTATGGCTGGTGTTCAGGGTATTCCTAATGATTACTTTGAAGCAGCGGCGATTGATGGAGCAGGAAGATGGAAAACATTTGGAAAGATTACACTTCCACTTCTAAGACCTATTCTTTTATACGTAGCAGTAACATCACTTATTGGTGGTTTACAGTTATTTGATTTGCCATTCCTTATCAACGGTGTGGCAGGTGCATCAACAGCTGGTGAGCCAGGTGGAACACTTCAGACTGTTGTTATGTATATGTACAAATTTGGTTTTGAAACTCATCAGGTAGGCTTTGCGTCGGCAATAGCATATACACTGTTTATCATAATTCTTATAGTTTCAGTACTGGAATTCAAATTTATTGGCGGAAAGGAGGATTAATGATGGCAACAAAGATTAAAAAAGTAATTCTTTATATTGCGCTTATTGTGTTGGCATTAGGATGTCTCCTCCCATTTTGGTTGATGATAGTAAACTCGACCCGTTCAGGCGTTGAGATAACTCATTCATTTTCATTCTTGCCGGGCAGCAGCCTAAAAGATAACTGGGTTGTGTTGTTTGATTATGTAAACCTCTTTCAAGGTTTCTTTAACAGTATCAAGGTAGCTGTTCCGGCAACTCTCCTCACTGCATACTTTTCAGCTATTACCGCATTTGCGATGGCTATGTATGAGTGGAAGGGAAACAACCTTTTATTCAAGGTTATTGTGGTATTTATGATGATACCTGCTCAGCTTTCATTGATTGGTTTCTACAATCTCTGTCAGAAACTGCGATTAATCGACTCCTATGTACCACTTATTATTCCAGCGATTGCAGCACCAGGTATCGTGTTCTTCCTGAGACAGTATGTAAAATCAACATTGTCCAAGGCTTTGCTGGAAGCAGCAAGAATCGATGGAGCATCGGAAATACATATCTTCCACAAGATTGTTTTACCAATCATGGCTCCTGGTATTGCAACAATGTCAATTGGAGCTTTCATTGGTAACTGGAATTCATATTTAATGCCATTAATACTTTTAAATACTCCTAGTAAAATGACGTTACCAGTAATGATATCTACATTAAATGCAGCAACTGATTTACAGAAAAATCAGGGAGCAATCTACTTGGGTGTTGCCATCTCGGTAGTGCCTATCATGATTGTATTTGCATTCTGCTCTAGATATATCATTAGCAGTATTTCTGCTGGAAGCGTAAAAGAATAAAGATAATGGACTGGCGCGATTTGCGGCAGTCCTTATTTCGTTGAAAGGCATAGGGGTTATAAGTATAATAGAAACATGAAACTAAAGAAGGATTTAATAAAAAAGACAATAGGGTTAACCCTTGTTTTTACTTCGTTTTTGGGATGCGGTTTGGAAACTGGAAGCGAAAAAGCCAGTGTAACAAATGGGGATACTGTGACCCTTGATTGGTATATAAACTACTCATGGTTCAATACTGGTTGGGGAAGCAATGTTGTTTCTAGAACTATCACAGAAAACACAGGGGTTAATATTAATTTCATAACTCCACAGGGAAATGAAGAGGAAAAACTTAATGCCATAATTGAGTCTGGTTCGTTGCCAGATTTGATTACGTTGGGCTGGTGGGAGCCTCAGGTCAATGAGCTGATTCAAAAGGATATGGTATACGCCATCAATGAATTGGCGGATGAGTATGACCCATATTTCTATCAGGTCAGCGACGAGCAGGCTGTCAGCTGGTACACTCAGAACGATGGAAATATTTATGGATATCCATGTTCTTCGGTAACCCCACAGGATGTAGAAAACAACGACAACATAGGTTCTAATCAGACATTCCTGGTGCGAAAGGATATCTATGAAGCCATTGGAAGCCCGGATATGACTACCATGGAAGGCTTCGAAAATGCGGTAAAGAAAGCAAAGGAAATGTTTCCGCAGGTGGATGGCAAGCCGCTCATTCCAATAGGAGCTCATTTGTTTGATGATTCAGGTAATGTGTCTTTTGACCAGTACATTCAGAATTTCTTGGCTGTCCCATATGAAAAGGATGGACAGCTCTATGATAGAAACACTGATCCGGAATATCTTCAGTGGCTAAAGATGTTTAGACGTTTGAACGAGGAGGGATATCTTGCTACTGATGTTTTCATAGATCAGCGTTCGCAGATGGAAGAGAAAATTGCTGAGGGCAGATATTTTTGCATGTTGTATCAATACACAGATATGGCTGATCAGCAAAAGATTCTTTATTCCAAGAATCCGAATAGTATTTATATAGCTGTAGACGGTCCAAAGAATAAAAATGGAGATGACCATATTCTGCCAACGAATACAGCAAGCGGATGGACTGTCACCATGATTTCAAAGGACTGCAAGGATCCTGAAAAAGCTATTCAGTTTATCGATTATCTTATTTCAGAAGAGGGCCAAAAGCTGGTATATCTGGGTGTTGAGGGAATTACCTATGACATGGTGGACGGCAAGCCAGTTATTAAATCAGATGTATTAAAACTTTTGAATACCGACCGTAAATCCTATGATCAGATTTACGGCGCTGATGATGCATACTGGATGCTTCAGGATAATGTAATGCAGCTGAAATGGAAAACCAATAACACATCGCCAACTACTCAGTTGGAAGAATGGACATATCAGTATGCTCAGTATACAGGTCAGTATGATGTTATTCTTCCGGCGGATACGGAGGATGCATATATTGACAGCCAGGTGAAGGCATTGTGGGCTGACACATTGCAGCAGCTTTTGTTGGCAGAAAGTGATGAGGAATTCGATAGAATTCTTGAGGAATACAAGTCTACTCGAGTGGAATTAGGCTACGATGGACTTCAGGAGAAACGATATCAGTATGTGGTTAAGGCAAAAGAAAAATTGGGAATCAATTAAAGGGTTAAAACTGAATACGAAGCTGACCGCCATAATACTGGTCTTTATTATTGTGCCAATTGCCATTCTAAGTGGTGTGATGTTTTACAACATGGAACAGTCCACTATCGAGGAGAGCGTGACTTACCTGGATTCCACTATGGCAAGGCGGCAGGATAGCATCAGAAATAATGTGGATTCTATTAATATGACTACACAGTTTTTTCTGTCCGATGAAACCATGAACGGTGTTTTGATAACGGCAAAGAATCAAGGCAATTATAGCACCAAAGAATGGATTGAAATTTATAAAAATGATGTGGCATCTTTGGAGAGATTGATTAACACTAACCCTGTTTTATACGGCGCCAGATATTATGCAGTTACAGATAATGTTCAAGAAATGATGCCTGTAATGTACAATTCATCCCGATTGCAAAACCAGGAATGGGTGGACATGGCACAGGAAGGCGGATGGGTTTTTAACTATCAGGATAGGCTCTTTTCTACCAGTGATGTTACACCTATGATGGCACTTATTACTCCTATCAATGATAGAAAATACGGGAACATTGGTTACATCGAAACCAGCATGAAAATGAGCACTATGTTTCCGTCAATGTATGAAAATATTGCCAATGAAATCAGCTGTTTTGTTACATCAGATGGCCAGGTTATTTTTGGAAAAAACACAGATGAAACTGTTAAGAATATCGCATCTGGATTGTCTAAGGAAATATCTGCAGATAATGTGAATGAAGGGGTGGAAATCAAAACCTATTACAGTAAGGAAGACAAAAGTGTCATTTCGGGAATGTACATTAAAGAGCTATCAGGTACGTTGGTTTCAGTAGAGGATATTTCGGATAGTATAGAAGATGTTTATCGCCAGAGAAATACTTTCGTTCTCTGGATGATTTTGGTTTTGATTATATTGTCATTTGTTATAGATGGCTTAGTGCGACAGGTTTTAAAGAATTTTTACGAGGTTCTTCGAACAATCAGACAGGTTAGAAAGGGTGATTTATCTGTCAGAGCCCCACTTCTAAAGCGAGATGATGAAATGGGTGAGCTTGCCCATCAGGTTAATCGAATGCTTGATAATATCCAGACCCTTATGCAGCAAAACATTGATAGAGAATTGCTTGCAAAGGATAGTCAAATCAAAGCATTGCAGAATCAGATTAATGCACATTTTATATACAATGTTTTAGAGTCCATAAAGATGATGGCTGAAATGAATGAAGAATACGTAATTTCGGATTCAATAACTAGCCTTGGTAAGCTTTTGCGATACAGCATGAAATGGACCTCAGAAAATGTGCTTGTGTCTGAAGAACTGGAATACATCAAAAACTACATGGCACTTATTAATCTTAGATTCGATTATGACATCATATTATCGCTGAACATACCTACAGCCATTATGATGCAAAGGATTCCTAAAATGTCCCTTCAGCCAATTATCGAAAATGCGATAATTCATGGCGTAGAAGAAATTGCAGAGGATACCACAATCTACATCAAAGGAATTATCAAGGATAAGGATTGTACAATAGAAATCACTGATAATGGCAGAGGAATGAATGATGAAGAACTGGACATGTTAAGGAAGAAAATCTCCGGTGAAATTGCTACCGGTGGTGGCTCTGGAAATGGTATCGGATTGAAGAATGTTCAGGATAGATTAAAGGCTGCCTTCGGAGAAGAGTATGGTATTGATGTTGCCACAAAAGAAGGATGTTACACAAAGGTAAGTGTGCGAATACCAATGAGTCAGGCAACAAACAGTAATAATGTATAGAGGATAGTTTATGAATAAAGTTTTAGTGGTGGAAGATGAAAAACTCATTAGACAAGGCATTGCGTCAATGATTAAACGCAGCGGAGTTCCTGTTGAAGAGGTAATAGAGTGCAACAATGGATTGGCAGCGCTGGATATTTTAGAGGACCAGCATGTGGATGTTGTTTTCACAGATATCCGTATGCCAAAAATGAATGGAATCGAGCTGGTTCAGGCAATACAAGAGCTTGAAAATCCTCCCCTTGCTGTGGCAATCAGCGGTTATGATGATTTCTCATATGCTGTAGAAATGATGCGCCAGGGCGTCCGGGAATACATACTAAAACCAGTTGAAAGAGAAAAGCTAAAGACTGTACTTGAAAAGTTGAATAATGAGCTAAATCATCGCAGAGAAGATCAGGAAAAAACTGAGGCCATGGATAATCAGCTTTTGAAATACATGCTCAGGGATAAGGATTCTAATGCTGAAGATATTGAGCTTATGAGCCAAAAGCTAATGCGTGAAGTTGGCCAGGAATACATTGTGATTGTAGCCAGCGAAAAGGTATCTCTTAAATCACGCATTGGAATAACACTAAATTCTGTACAAGGGCAAAACGTATTTATCGTAAAACCGAATGGTGAATCAGAGCTACAGAATGGAAAATACATTGGAATCAGCGATGTATATGCATCTGTTACAGATTTGAAGGAAGCTTACAAACAAGCACTTGGTAGGCGTGGAGAAGCTTTTTTATTGAATATGAGCACTGTAGACAGTGATTTGCCAACTGTACCAGAGGAGCTTATAAAGCTAGCATCAAAGTGTTCCGACAGTTCATCTATATCTGCTAGGGTGCATATGATGGGGACAGAAAGAACCAAAGACCTAAAGAAGGAGTGGGATGGCTTTTTTATTGCAGCAGCAAGAGGACAAATCCCAGCAGAAAGTTTCTTAGAAGCGATGCACAATTTTGTAAGTGAATACTCATCAGTATACAAAAAGCCTGTACCAAACGAGCTTGTTAATCCGCTGGAATCTGACTGCCTAGAAAGCTATCGTGAGAAATTCATGGACTTCGTATTATCGGAACAGCAAGTCCTTGGGGCTGCCAATGATGCCGACCAAGTAGCTGCCAAAATACAACAGGCTGTAAGCTACATAAACGAAAACTATGCCAGCGACTTAAACATGGCGGTGGTCAGCAACCACATCTCTATGAACTACTCGCTGTTTTCGGCAGAGTTCAAAAACATCACTGGCACCAACTTCGTAACCTACCTAAAGGATCTTCGCATGGGGGAAGCCAAGCGCCTCCTCACCGAAACTGACCTCAAAGTCAACGAAATCTCCATGAAGGTAGGTTACGACAATGAAAAACATTTTATGAAAAGCTTTAAATCATATGTTGGCGTGTCACCAAGTGAATATCGGCGTAATACTGCACGTTAACTTATAGTGACGTAAATTTTTGTGTAGTATCATTCAGTTGCTCGGTTACTTCATTGTTTCGGTCCATAGCGCTAAAAATAGCCTTGATGCCGGAAACGATTTCTGTTGAATTTGCGGCACTCATTGAGATTGCCTGTGAGCTTTCCTGAACAGAATTAGTGATGGTATCAACAGATTCCACCATGGCCTTCATGATTTCATTCAGACTGTCTGCTTTTTCGGTGAATTCAGTTAGCATTTCATTCATGACTTCGGCAGTATGACCGTATTTTTCACCAGTATCAACGAACTCGTCGTAATCATTGATTACTGTTCCATTGATGAAATCAAGCACTTCCTTGGCATTAGAAGCCAAGGAGTTTACTGCGGCTGTAACCTCAGTTGCAATATTCTGAATGGTTGCAGCAGTCTGAGTAGAGTTTGCTGCCAGCTTGCTAATCTCATCTGCAACTACGGCAAAGCCTTTTCCGGCTTCACCAGCTCTTGCTGCCTCAATAGAGGCATTTAAAGCAAGCAGATTAGTTTGACTTGCAATATCCAAAATATCATTAGTTAAATCACTGATTTGACTGACCTTTTCTGAATCCTTAACGGAGTTTTCAAGAGTAGTTGAAAGAGCGGCCATTTTTTCTCCAACATCAGCTTTTTTGGTGTTGACTTTAATTTGAAGCTCATCAGCCTCTGCTTTGATTTCGTTCGCAGTACCAGAACCCTCCTCAGCCTGGGTTGTGATTCTTTCAGCTGCTTGCTTTACATCGTCAACTCGTTCATTTATTGATTCAAGAATACCAACCACAGATTCCATATTAGCAGAGAGTTCTTCTAAGGCAGCAGACGAATTCGTTACATTATCATCTGCAAGTCGTAGTTGTGAATTGACTTCCTCGGAGCTTTCAGTAAGTACTGTGGTTCCGTCTTTTACGTCCTTCATGATGCCCTGCAGGGTTTCGATGAAGTGATTAATACCGTTTTTGATGTATAAAAGTTCTGACTTTGTCTTTGTATGAATTCTTGCAGTAAGATCTCCTTCACCTTTTTGAATATTAGTAATAATCTGATTAACTTCGTTGCTTATATCCTTGATTTTAACCACAATACTTCTATAACTAATCAGGAAGTTTAATATGATTAAAAATACAATGATGGCAGCGCCAATTAGTGCGACTATTCTGCCCTGTGCAAGGAGCTTGTTCATGCTTTCCTTGGTGGCTACTGCATTATCCTGGATAGCCTGATCCAAAACTACAGTAGAATGAATCATTGCTACCTTTTGAAGTTCGGCTTTATCAAAAAGCATAGCGTAAGCATTTTCTTGATCTCCAGCGTCGCATTTTTCGATGGCTTTATCAATGTATCCACACATACGCTCATATTGTGCAGCGATTTCCTCCAGTTGAGCAGTGGCATCTTCATTATTGTAGGTAGAGAAATCGTTTGTTAAATCAGCAATGTCATCACTTACAGCCTGTTTAGCAATATCGATTTGAGGCAAAATCGTATCCATAGTTTCCTGAGAACCAGAAGCAACATAACCTATACACTGATCGTACAAAGTCATTACGTCAGTTTTTAAATTGGCTTCATGTTCCGTTAATGTCATCATGGAGTCGAACATTTCAATACTATTTGAAGTGGAGGTTTGCATAGCCATCATAATCATCCCTAGAACAAGTATGAAAGCTACAAGCATTGCAATATTCAGAGATAATATTTGTACAACTATAGAATTGAAGCCTGAAATTTTTACATCTGTATTAGTAGTCTTATTTTTCACTATTATCTCCCCCTTTCTATTGTTTTGCATACCATGTTTCCAAAGTATTATTTATATCTGTCATGAAAGTATTGGCATCATCTTCGCCTGCGGCAAATCGGTAGAAGCAATAACATAAACCGCCTTCATTGCTTCCAACGCCAGAAGGTAAATCCATCCAATGCCAACTAGAAGTTTTGCCTTCAGATAAATAAGCAGATAAAACAGGGGCGAATGGATCGTCAGCTACGTACTGGCAATCTGTGAATGGACTTACGAAGCCTGCCTGCTCTACTAAAATTTTCTGACCGGCGTCCTCTGAACACCATTGAAGAAAGGCTTTTGCAGCTTCAGTTTGACCCTCTTTTGGGATCGCCCACCAAGAAGGAGAAGATGTAAGGATTGTATCAATACCATCTTCAAAAGCGTATGGAGCCATGCCTACTTCAAAACTTCCTGCAGCTTTATATGCATCACTAGCAGCAAGGGATGCTCCAATCCAAGAGCCTTGAGTGATAAAAGCGTATTTGCCAGCAGCAAAACCTGCCACTTGAGAATCATAATCACCACTCAAAAGCATGTCAGGATTTGAATATTGATAGATTAAACTTATCATAGCTGCATAGTTTGAAAATCTGGTTGCATCAACAGCATGATTATCATTTATGCCATCTATATAAGTTGTATCATCGCGAGACAAGCCTGAATCGACATACACACCAAATAAATGATTTCCAGAAGACCATCCTAAATTTACAGGTTCAACGCAACAATCAACAACACCATCCAGTCCAAGAGCTTCTTTGTTTGCATCAACAGCTTCAAATGCGGCGCGCATTGAATCAAGATTTGTGATTGATGCAGGATTAACACCGCATTTATTTAGAATATCAGCATTATAGGCTAGTCCTATGGCTTCTGTTGTATATGGAAAACCTATGGTTCCATAGTTCTCGTCTACATAAGCTCCAGATGTTCTGCTAGCCCATTCCTCATCACTTAAGTCTAAAAGTAAACCTTCCCAGTTTGAAAAACCGGATGCCTCACAGGCGATGATATCAGGCATTTGATCTGATAGATATAATCCTTTAATCATAGCCTGTGCATCAACACCAGGACCAACCTCAAGTACTTCGACATGGACACCTGTTTCTGCTTCGTAGGTTTGAGCCAAAGTTTTTATCTGATCAGTTACTTCTGCTTTGATGTTTAGTAAAGTGATTTCACTTGCACTTTCCTCAATATCACTAGTGGCGGATGTAGTTTCTGCTTGTTTTGTACATGCTGACAGGAACACAGCCAAAGCTAGAACCATACATCCCAGTATCGAATTTAGCTTCTTCATTATTGCAACCCTCCATAATGAAATTTGTCTATTATGTTTGATTGTATAACGAATGAATTAAAATTCTGTGAATAGTAGCGGATTTTTGGTAAAAAAAAAGCAGGTCTTATTGACCTGCTTTAATACTAGTTTTTCAAACTGTCATATTCTATCGATACGAGGCTGTCGCCGTCGAATACGAAGACGAGAGTCATTGTGTCGGTTGTGTATTTCATTGAGCCGGTAGCTTCTTCGGTTGGATCACCGTAAGCTGCGATGATGTCGTCGCGAGAGCTTGAAAGGTCGATGCCTTCGGCTGTGGCTACGTTGTCTGTACGAAGGAGTACGTAGAGGATTAAGTCTGTGTCTCCGTCAGGGTATGTCTGGATTTCGAAGTCGTTGTATGTGTAGAGCTTTCCGATGCCTTCGGCAGCGCAGCTTGGTGATTCGAAGTATGAGTTTGGCTCGCCAAGTGCTTCGATGATAGGTGCTGCATCGGCGTCTACAGGGATTGTTGTGCCGTTGTATGAGAATACGTAGCCGCTGTTTGTTGATGTTGCTGTAGTGGATGTAGTGTTGCTTGATTCGATGACTTTTGTGTCGCTAGAACCTCCGCATGCAACAAGTGAAAGTGCAGTAGTTGCGATTAACGCAAATGCGATAATTTTGTTTTTCATTTTGTTAGTTCTCCTTTATGTAAATTCATTGTTTGCTATTGGATAGTTGGATACTTGCTAGGGTCATAATTGTGTGTGTTATGATGTGCGTTTGAGTATTCCCATAGGTCGGCGTCGTGCCAGTAGAATATCTTTGTGCCGTCTAGCTGAAGGTTTGGATCGTAGTGATACCAGCCTTCGCCTATGTCGATTAATAACCAGTAGTGACCACGTGTATCGCGAATCTTTTCGATTTCCATATTTTTAATGCCAAGTCTGTTGAGCATGACCTCGGCAGTTTTTTGCTTGACGGTGCAATCGCCTATGCGGTTGTGCATTCCTTTGTAGGCTGCTGAGTAGAGGTCATCAATTCCTGCTGTTTCAGAATATTGGATGTTGTCTACTACCCAGTCGAAGACTGCCTTGGCTTGATCGTATTGTGACATATCGTCGGTGATGATTTCAGCAAGAATGGCATCAGCCATTGCATTAACATTTTCTTCTGTGGCTTCGGCAATTTTTGCTGAGACTATTTTTACAGTTGTAGTTTCTGTGGTTGTGTTACCTGCAGAATCTGTGGCTGTGTATGTCAAATTGTAAGTGCCACGCTTATCTACATTGACTTCTGAGCTGTCAACTTCAAGCGTAGGATTTGGGTCCAAATCATCTGTCACTTCTACGTTCTTTTTATAAGAAACTGTATCGCCCTGGGTGATTTCAATTGGTTCTACGCCTGTAATAACAGGTGGTGTGGAATCCTTTCTAACAGTACAAGGGATAGTTGCAGTGGTTTGATTGCCAGATGCATCTGTGACAACTATTGTGGCATCGAATGAGCCCTCTGTTGTAAAGTCGTATGTATCAGCAAAATCAATGGTGCAGTTGCTCACATCATTTACAGATTCAACTAAATCAGCGGCTGTTGGAACATCGGCTGTGGTGTACATATCAATAGAGTCTGCTGAAAGAGTAACAGTAGGCGCTGTGGTATCCTGCACATGCAAGGTGGAGGCAAAGGAGCGTTCTCTTCCTCTTGAATTCGTACATATAATAGTAAGTTCGTAATCACCTGGTACATTAGGATCAAAAACAGAATCATCTGAAAATCTGGCGGAAGTGGTTGGATCCTTTAGAAATTCTGTTACATTGCAATCTGAGGTACCGGCTTCAACAAAAACTTCGGAATATACAAGGTCCGAGTGGTTTGTAACGTATATTCCAAGGATGATAGCGGTAGTAACAAATAGAATTGCAGGTGTTAGAATAAAAATAATAAATATTTTCTTTTTCATAATCATTCTACCTATAAATATATATTTAATTAAAAAAATTATAGTTCATTTTCCCTTAAAAACAAAGCATTCGTAAAAGAAAATGCTGGTTATAAATAAAATTGATAACTAGCTATTAAATCTAGGTATAATGAACCGTATTGAAGTAGAGTTTGTGGTGTGTTAAAGTCTCATTCATAAACAAATACGAAACAAAACCCCAATATAAATAATGGGCTTGAAGGAGGAGACAAATATGAAAAACAACTTATTAAAGAAGATTACTAGCGTATCATTAGCATGTGTTGTATTGGCTGGGGCACTTGTAGGTTGCGGAAGCTCAGATGCAGCTGCAGACACATCTTCAGAGGAGACAACAGAAAGCACAGAGGCTACAGAGGATTTAGAGCCAATCACAGTTGCAGCATCAGCTACACCACATGCAGAGATTCTTGAAGCTGCAAAGCCATTACTCGCAGAGCAGGGATACGATTTACAGGTTACAGTATTTGAAGATTATGTACAGCCAAACGAAGTTGTAGAGTCTGGGGATTTTGACGCAAACTACTTCCAGCATGTACCTTATCTTGATAGCTTCAACGAGGAGCACGGAACACATCTTGTAGATGCTGGTGATATTCACTATGAGCCATTCGGAATTTACCCTGGCACAAAGGCATCACTTGATGATGTAGAAGATGGTGATGTTGTTGCAATTCCAAACGACACAACAAATGAAGCTAGAGCACTTTTACTTCTTCAGGACAATGGTCTTCTTACATTAAAGGATGGCGTTGGTCTTGAGGCAACAGTTAACGATATCACAGAGAACCCATACAACCTTGAATTCCAGGAGCTTGAGGCTGCTCAGGTAGCACGTGTAGTTGGTGAGGTTGCTTATGTAGTTCTTAATGGTAACTATGCACTTGAGGCAGGCTACTCAGTTGCTAAGGATTCAATCGCATATGAGGCTTCAGATTCAGTTGCAGCTGAGACATATGTAAACATCATCGCTGTATACGAAGGACATGAGAACGACGAAAAGATTCAGGCTCTTGTATCAGTGCTTAAGTCTGATGAAATCAAGAAATTCATCGAAGATACATATGATGGAGCAGTAGTATTCTACGAAAAATAAGTCGTATACTTGACCAATATAAAGACAAAGGTTAATCTAAACAAGTGTAGTGTTACTACACTTGTTTTTACTTTTGATTACTAAAAATAAAGGAAAAAATATGAACGAAATTGTTGTAAAAAACTTATCGAAAACCTTCGATCAGTCAGAGACAAAGGTCGACGCGTTAAAAGACATTAATCTTACAATTGAGACAGGTGATATTTATGGAATCATCGGTATGTCAGGTGCTGGAAAAAGTACCCTTGTAAGATGCTTTAACTTTTTAGAGAGACCAACTAGTGGTGAGGTTTGGATTGGAGATAAAAATCTTGGTGCGCTTTCAGAGGCTGAGCTTAGAGCTGAGCGTAGCCAGATTGCTATGATTTTCCAAAGCTTCAATCTTCTTATGCAGAAAAATGTTTTGGATAACATCTGTTTCCCACTTCGTCTGCAGAAGGTTTCAAAAGCAGATGCCAGAAAAAGAGCAAAGGAATTACTTGAAGTAGTAGGCCTTGCCGACAAAGCAAAGGCATATCCAGCTCAGCTTTCAGGTGGTCAGCGTCAGCGTGTGGCTATCGCCAGAGCTCTTGCAAACAATCCTAGAATTCTTCTCTGTGATGAGGCAACATCGGCCCTCGATCCACAGACAACAGCTTCTATTTTAGAGTTGCTTAGAGATATCAATAAAAAGTATGGTATTACAATCGTTGTAATCACTCACCAGATGTCAGTTGTATCTGAAATTTGTAACAAGGTTGCAATCATTGAAAAGGGCCAGGTTGTTGAAAACGGTTTGGTTGAGGAGGTATTTAATCATCCAAAGTCTAGTGCGGCTAGAGAGCTTATCCTTCGTGGTGATAGCGAAAAGTCTGGTGGCACAGTAGAGACTCTCAATGGCGAACGAAAGATTCGTATTGTATTTACAGAGAATTCTTCTTTCGAGCCTGTTATTGCAAACATGGTATTAAAATTCCAGACTGCAGTTAACATTCTTCGTGCAGATACAAAGAACGTTGGCGGCTTTGCAAAGGGCGAAATGATTCTTGGACTTCCAGAGGATGAACAACTTCAGGAGGATATCATTATTTATCTTAAGGAAAGAGGCCTTGAAATTGAGGAGGTGACTGGAGATGTTTGATTCACAGGTTATTAATATGATTTTAGAGGGTATTCGCGATACTCTTTACATGACAATTGTTTCTACTTTAATTGCATATGTTTTAGGATTACCACTTGGAATTCTTCTCAAGGTCACAAGCAAGGATGGCCTTAAGCCTAACGGAGTAGTTTATAGAATTTTGGATGTTATATGTAACGTAGTTCGTTCAATACCATTCCTTATTCTTCTTATTTTATTGATTCCATTTACAAGACTTGTTGTTGGAAAGAGCTATGGCTCAACAGCTACAATCGTTCCTCTTGTAGTTTGTGCTGCACCTTACATTGCACGTATGGTAGAGTCTTCTCTTAATGAAGTGGACCCAGGTGTTATTGAGGCTGCTAAGTCAATGGGCGCTAGCAACTGGGATATCGTGTTTAAGGTAATGCTTGTTGAGGCCCGCACATCTCTTATTGTAGGAGCAACTATCACAACTGGAAATATCCTTGGATATTCTGCAATGTCTGGTACAGTCGGTGGTGGCGGACTTGGTGATATCGCCGTTCGTTATGGATACTACAGATGGCAGACAGATATTATGATTGTTACTGTAATTCTTTTGATTATCTTGTTCCAGATTATTCAAAATGTTGGAATGAAAGTTGCTAGTAATTTAGATAAGAGAAAGTAGTTTGAATATGATCAAATTAATCGCCACAGATGTAGATGGTACATTAGTTAAAGATGGATCATCTGAAATTTATCCTGAGTTTATTGAAAAAATTAAAGAGCTCAGAGAGCAGGATATCATTGTTTGTATCGCAAGTGGTAGACAGTCTACCAGCGTTGAAAGAATGTTTGATGAAATCAAAGATGATTTGATTTTCATAGCAAGTAATGGCGCTCACGTTAAATGTAGAGGTGTGGATATTCACGTTGCAGAAATGAACTGGGAATACGTGAAGGGACTTACACATGAACTCAGAGAAACACCGGGCTGCAACATTATTTGGGAAGGCCCTGGCGTTACTTATATTGAGCCAGGAAATGATGAAAGCTTTATTAAGCTTCTCACCGAAGGATATCGTAATCACGTAGAGGAAGTAGAAGATATCCTTACAGCCGGCAAAAAGATTATCAAAATATCAGCATTTAATAGACCATCTATCCGTGACCTTGGTGAGGGCAAAATCATTCCAGAATGGAAAGACAAAGTAAAGGCTACAATGGCTGGAGAAGACTGGATTGACTGTATGGATAAGTCAGTTGATAAAGGCGCAGCCCTTGGCTTTATACAAAGAATCTTTGATATTTCACCAGAGGAAACAATGGTGTTTGGCGACAACAATAACGATATTGGTATGCTTGATGTTGCAAAGCATAGCTATGCAGTAGCATCTGCCCCAGATGTTGTTAAAGAGCATGCAAATAACATCTGTCCATCATGGGCTGAAAAGGGCGTATATCAAGTCCTAAAAGAATTCGAATTTTAACAATTTTATAAAACATGTGTTTGCCTCTAGCTTATAATGGTGTAATATAAAGCTAGAGGTTTTTTATATGAGTGATAGATTAATATTTCATATTGATGTTAATAGTGCTTTTGTTTCTTGGTCTGCGGTGGAGATGCTAAAAAATGGCGGGCCTGATTTGCGTGAAGTTCCATCCATAGTTGGTGGTGATCCAGATTCTAGAAGAAGCATTGTAGCGGCAAAATCAATTCCTGCAAAGAAATATGGCATTGTTACTGGGGAGCCTGTTTCCAGTGCCCTTAGAAAATGTCCTAATCTTGTAATTGCAGGCTCTAATTTTGATTGGTATGTAAAATGTTCCAGAGCTTTCAAAGTAATATGCCAGGAATATACCCCTACGATGCAATCTTTTTCAATCGATGAAGTATTTTTGGATATGTCTGGCATGAATCTTATTTATCCAGATCCAATTGCAACAGCTTATGAAATAAAGGATCGAGTCTATAAAGAACTTGGATTTACTGTTAATGTGGGTGTCGCTTCTAATAAATTATGTGCCAAAATGGCTAGCGATTTTGAAAAGCCAAATAAGGTGCACACTCTATTTTTAAATGAAATAGAGAGCAAAATGTGGCCTTTACCAGTGGAGGATTTATTCACATGCGGCAAATCAACATCGGCAAGGCTTAGGAGCCTAGGAATATTTACAATCGGTGAATTGGCGAAATATCCAGTGGAGCAATTGACAATGCTTCTTGGAGAACGAGGGGCTGTGCATTTTCATAATTATGCAAATGGTATAGATGATTCCCCAGTGCTTCAGGAGACAGAGGATGCAAAGGGATATTCTGCAGAAACAACGGTTGAAGAAGACTTAGTAGATATAGAAGCCATCAACCGTTTGCTGTTGGCTCAGACGGATGTAGTCGCAGCACGTATGAGAGCCGATGAGGGAAAATGTAGATGTATAGGTGTCACATTTAGGAATCTAGATTTTGTAAACAAATCCCATCAGAAAAAACTTCCGGAAGCTACAGATGTAACAGATATTATTTTTGAAACTGCTAAGCAGCTAATAAGAGAAAGCTGGCATGGAGAGCCTCTTAGGTTGCTGGGACTGTCTCTATCAGATATAGAAAGAGATGGATTTGAGCAGATGTCGCTATTTCAGGATGAGAATAAAGAGAAGAGAAAGGCATTGGATTCCACTCTGGATTCTATAAGAGGAAAATTTGGAAATAGTGCAGTGCAGCGCGCCAGCACCATTGATACTAGCAAAAATATCAACAGACGGAATCAATAACCACTATATTTGAGCAAAACTTGCTTATGATTGAATTGCCTACATATGCAAGATATTCATCATAGTCAATATAGAAGATTTGTCCCCAGGATGAAACCTTTATCATTGTATTGTGGATTTGGGTATCATTATGAATGATAGCTATCGCATTTACGTAGTGACTATTAGTAGATGCGGTAGCTTTATATGTATCATTTATAGAATCATAGGAATAGAGTGTTATTCTGCGATTATATCGATACAATCCCCAGATGACAGGGATGTTGTTGTTAAGCATTTCTTCCATGGTAGAAAGCATATTTCTGTGCCCATGAATACCATTCCATTTTGCTTTCATTTGAATGAATCTCATGGAATTAATATATCTGCATATTTGAAATGGTAGAATGCCAATGGAAAGTTTGCCGAAGAATTCCCTGGTAAACAACTTCGTAAATACGATAGTACTAGAAAAGTTTTTACATAGTTGAATGTAGTCTGTTTGGGAAATAGAAGCTTTGTTAGAAAGATATAGAGCGCAATCGATTGCTGAAATCATACCGCAACCTTGATTGCTAAGGCCTTTAAGGTCAGTATTATTAAGCCATGATTGATTAAAACCACAGCCGATTACTTTGCCATTATCATCTTTGACTTGAATGTATTCCCTGGCCAATTTTTGTGCTTTCATATCTATGATTTTAGCATTATAAAAAAATATAAACAATTGTGTAAAAAGTGCTTGACTTATCCTTGGAATTCCTATAGAATAACCATTGTTGTTGAGGCAATCAACAGATTTGCGCGAGTGGCTCAGTTGGTGGAGCACCACCTTGCCAAGGTGGGGGTCGCGGGTTCGAGTCCCGTCTCGCGCTCTAATTAATTAAAAAGGACATATCCATTAGGATATGTCCTTTTTTAATTAACGAGGCCCATACGGGCCTCGAAGGTTCGAGGTCTCGCCTGCCGGCTCGGTCGGTGCTTCTGCTTCGCAGAGGTGTCCACTGGACACCCGCACCCCGTCTCGCGCAATTTGACGAGATGTTTCCCTTCTTGATTCTATGGCTTAGTTCCTAACATTGTTGCATATGCAAGAATCCTTTTTATTATATTAGGCTCTTTATCTTTGCATTGACTAATTAGCTCGAATAATTCAGGATCAGATGCCTTATATATTGTATAAGATACTGGACTTGGGTCGTCGGTTTGATTGGTCAAATATTCAACCGATGTATGTAGAACATTTGCAATTACATTAATCGTTTGAATTGAAGGAGTTCTTTCTCCTGACTCGTATCTTAAATATGCTGGTTGCGAAAGCTGCATCCTTTTTGCAGCTTCCATTTTTGTAATTTCATTTTTTTCCCTACATTCAATTAATCTTTTTATATTTAGCTCGGCCATCAATAATCCTCCTGAATTTAACATTGATTATACCAATGGAATAATATACAATCAATATACCAATGGTATATAAGGAGGGACGATGAGCAAAACAAATAATAGTTATCATAGTGTCTTTTTAGAAAGTGATTGGCGGCATAGAGTATTGAGTGATGAGAAAATCAAGTTTTTTAGACTGATTACTGATAATTCAATACATGATAAAACATGTAAACTTATACAAAAATATCCTGATAGAGATATTATATGTTTGAATCAATACGATGAAAAGTTATCACAGTGTAAGGCTTGCGCCACCAAAGCATATCTTAGGATTGGAGCTACAGATCCTAAAAACTATAAAAGATATTGTACATTTTTTGATAATACATTTTTAAGCACTAAAGTTCTTAGAGATATATACGTTACTAATAGGATGACCACTTCTATATTTGAAAAAACATTGACAATCAAATATAAAGAAGATACTTGGAGAATTATTTCTCTTGATAATGATGGAAACGTTCAGCTTAGACATAACAATTATAAAAGACTTACAGATGGTACAAGACAATTTGTAGGGGGATACCATATACAAAATAATTATTGTAAACGAATTAAAATAAGGCCGGCATTATCAGTTATAAAAACTTATGATTATAGGGTACACTCTACCAATGACAATATTCTACAAGCTGTTGACAAGAATGATAAAATCGCACCAAAACATAGTCCAATAAGTAGAATCTTTACTTGGATTAAGAGTGTTAATAACCGGGTTAAAAGAGCATTGTTCTGATTTACATTCGACAATGAAATAGTGATTTGCAAAATAGTGGAATTGTCCAATCGCCGATTGGACAATTGACAATAAAGGGAAATTGGCCTTTTTAGTGAGTTGGACTCACTATCAAATACTTATGCGTATAGAAAATTCCGTCTCGCGCGTAGGCCCATATGGGGGACAACTGGGGTATATTAAGGCATGTCACAAATTGTGACGTACGAAATACGTCAGCTTATATTGTACTTTCGATACAAAACCTTTAATGTAATCGTAGGAGGTGGGAATGATGAGTATTGGAAGTCGAATCAAGCAAAGACGCACAGAATTGAATATGAGCCAAGAAGTACTTGCTGAAAAAATAGGCGTATCACGATCAGCTATTTCAAATTGGGAAATCGAAAGAAATTATCCAGATTTACAGGTAATAGTGTCGCTGTCAGATATATTAGATATTCCTTTAGATATATTGTTAAAAGGGGATGCAGCAGTGGTAGAAAAAATTTCCACTGACACAGTACAAAGAAAATCTCTTAGTAAAAAACTAAAATTTGCATATATATTTATTGCTATATTAATCGTATTAATGGGATTTGCGCTGCATAAAACAAAGTGGATGGATATATCTTCTAACAATCAAATAAAATCTTTTCAGTACGATGGGAAAAACTTTATTATTGCAACAGATTTGCCTTTTTACAGAAGTATGGGTGGGTGTGCCATAGATTATTCTAACAATGGGGAAATAATAAATCTAACTTTCTCATCATATAGGGATTTGTCTATGGCTAATGAAGAAGTATTTATAACTAATGCATACTTATACCCTAATACTACTAAGGTCGCTATAGTTTACAACAATGAACCATTAGTAATGTATAATATTGAGGATATAGATTTGAGTTTAAAATAAAAAATTAAGAGGTCATCCATTTGGATGGCCTCTTTTCGTTAATTATATGAATTTCGCAATATCTTCAACATTCTTGCGAGGTGGCTTCTTAGTAACAGATTCTGATCTGTAACCAACAGCAATGATGCTCATAACCTGCTCATCCTCTGGAATGCCACAGAAATCAGCAACAACCTTTGCATCTCTTAAGCCCATGATAAGTGTGTCTACACCAAGCTCAACAGCCTTTGCGCAGAGCAACATGTCATGTAAACCAAGATCATAAGCACCCCAGCCGTTTCCAACTTCGTTGTCGGCCTCTCCTGTAGCTCTGTTAAATCCAGAAACATTCTTTTGGAATGTAGTAACAATGTATGCTGTTGCATCTTTTGTGCTGTTCTGATTAAAATCAGGTAAAACAGTCTCTCTGAATTTGCTTACTTGTTCTGGAGTAGAAATACAGTAGTATCGAGATGTCTGAGTGTTCTTCCAAGAAGGAGCAGCTGATGCAGCTGATACCATCTCGCGTAGGATTTCCTCAGAAACCTGCTTACCGTTGAATGATCTAACGCTCTGTCTAGCGTCAATAACCTGTTGGAATTCCATAATAATCCTCCTAGTGAAAGTGTCTATAATTAATATCAGGTTGCAATCAATTGGATTGTATCACAATCGCTCTGGAAATCAATGTATTTGGTGCTAATGAAGAGAAATACTAGCAGTATTTCCGTTAATATCTTCTAATTCAATTGATTTTACAGTGCTAGGCTCTATTATGTTATTGAATTCCAAAGAAAAAATAGCGGTGTTATTATCTCCATCAATGCTATTTAGATTATCGCATTCCCTGCAATCAATTACTGTACCGTCATCTAAGGTTAAACTTGTAATATAAGGTACGCGAGGTTTATCCATTGGAGTAGCAAACCAGCTATCTTTTACATCGTCAGTTATAGTGTAGCGAATCTCCGCAGAAATAGGACTGACTTTAAATGAAGTAGCCTCACAATTAAACTCAGGGATAAAGTTGTTTAAATCAATTACAAGAGCATTACTTACTTCTGGAATAGGCAAATCAAATACCCAGGTACCACCCAAACTATTTTCGGAGAAATCACTATTCACAATCGAAAAATCGCTTAATTCTAAGTGTATGGTTTTGCCGGTTAGGGACATTTCAGAATCAATTGAATCTGTTCCATCTATATTAAAGATAAACTCATCATCTCTGATTCCCATGCCGTATCCAAAGCTGTCCCCTTCGTAGCCTTGTATATAAATATCATCAACGTTGATGTTTGGCTCACAGCCTTCGTTTATCTCAACGCCTGAGTATTGCAATGTAAGACTAATCTTATTATCATCGGCAACAATTGCTACTGGAGTAAGCGTGATACCATTGTCAGTGATGGCATATTTTGAATAATCGTCTTCTTCAGAAAATACTATTGCCTGTCCTTGTTCTGTAAGAGTTTGTTGCTGTTCGTCGGTGGCATTAAAATAGCTACTGAGTCCATGCCCCCAGAAATGACGTATTGCTGCCGTAGCAGTGATGGTAGTTAGGAGTATTAAGCATATGCAAGCTGCCACTGACAACCGTTTATTAAATTTTACAATCTTTTTACCGGACTGATATCTTGCACACTGAGTAATTAAAATATCATCTACGCCGTTAAATGCTAAAAATAAATTTTCTTTTTTCATGATGCCAAATATCCCTCCTTTACCAAACGTGTTCTGAGCTTTGCTCTCAATCTGCTAAGCATTACTGATACATTGTTCTTTGATATACCATATTTTTTTGATATGGCAGTAATATCATCGGCATAAAAGTATCTACTAAGGAAGATAAACGCTTCCCTTTCAGGAAGGGATCTGACATAATCTGCTATTATATTTTCAAGTTCCTGTCCTAAAATGGATTGCTCTACGCCATTTGAAGCTGGAATACATTCTTCCAGTTCATCAAGAATCTCGTGCATGGTACCATTTCCACGCTTTTTGCTTCGACTTGCTCTGTATTTATCAAAAGCAAGTTCTCTAGCAATTTTAGCTAAAAAAGCTTTGAAGACTTTGGGCCTTGTAGGTGGGATTTTATCCCAAGTTTTTAAATAGGTATCATTTAAACATTCTTCAACATCTAAATCATCATTAAGAATATTGTTTGCGATTGATTCAAGGTAATTGCCATATTTGACGTCCGTCTCTTCAATGGCTCGTTCGTTACGTTTGAAATAAAGCTCGATTATTTCCTCGTCTTTCATGTGTGTCCCCCTTTTTATTCATTTGTAAGCGCCTTACACTTATATAGCCGTAAAAAAGATGAGATTATTACAGTTTAATAAAAAAGAAAGACTAAAGAGAAATAAAAGCAGCCAGGCTACCTCTATTTGCACCCATGATTCGATGGGAATAAAAAAGCTTAGGATTGCAGCGTGTGCAGTAATTTGTGGTTTCGATGTGGTCTTCAGGAATGCCTGCCTCAAGGAAAACGAGGCGGCATGCAGCCCACAAATCTAGCATGTATTTATCTTTATCATCTGGATTAAAAGTAGATGGGCGGAGTAATTCGGACTTATGCTCCTCACCAAAAGCTTTTATAAATTCATTGGCAACATCTGCGCTTACTTCATAGCAATCATTGCAAATGCTTGGTGCGATTCCACATAGGATATCATTTTTATCGCAGCCAAACTCGGCACACATTTTTTCGATGGTGACTTTGCCAATTTTACCGACTGTTCCGCGCCATCCAGAGTGAGAAAGTGCAACCACTTCTTTTACAGGATCGTAGAAAAACAAAGGAACGCAATCAGCATAGAATGTCACAAGTGGCATATCTTTTACATTTGTAATGAGACCATCTACATCATCGTAAGGGAGTGGTTTGGTAAGTCCATTTCCTGCATCCTTTTCATCAACTACAATTACATTAGTTGTATGAGTCTGCTTTGAAAGACACATACGGTCATAATTCATATCTAACGCATTTGCGATACGATGATAGTTTTCACGTACGTTTTCATCGGAATCGCCTCGATTAAATCCTAAATTCAATGAATCGAATACACCTTCACTTACACCGCCGATGCGAGTGGAAAAACCGTGCTTAACACCAGCTTTCTTGAAAGAATCAAATGTAAGAAAGGAAACACCATTTTTATTTTCTAAGTTCATATTTAAACCGCCTTTTTATCTAGATACTTTACAATTGAGTATAGCATATAGAGATTTGAAAAGCAGAATAATAGATATTTGAATTTTCTGAAAATCAACCGATAAAAAGTAAGCTTTGCAACTTTAAAAAACTGTATTGACTTATAGGGGGTTATCCTATAGAATACATTTTGTTGTTGAGGAAACAACAGATATGCGCGAGTGGCTCAGTTGGTGGAGCACCACCTTGCCAAGGTGGGGGTCGCGGGTTCGAGTCCCGTCTCGCGCTCTAATTAATTAAAAAGGACATATCCATTAGGATATGTCCTTTTTTAATTAACGAGGCCCATACGGGCCTCGAAGGTTCGAGGTCTCGCCTGCCGGCTCGGTCGGTGCTTCTGCTTCGCAGAGGTGTCCACTGGACACCCGCACCCCGTCTCGCGCTCATTTAGTAAGTGTCTAATTGGGAAAGCAGTTCCAGATTATATTTTTCGTATTCATTAAAAACGCTGTCATCAAAGTCTGATGCTTGTACTTCTGGAAGGTACCAGAGTTGTGTGAGGTAAAAATTGTTTAAATCTTCATCTGTAAAAATATAACCATGTCTGGCATAGATTTCATTTTTTGCTAAATGAATGATCACAGGTGGAACATTTTCAAAATCAGTTGCTTGATAATATTGGGTATCTGTATTAAAAAGTGGATAGCAATCTACAGAGATATCAGTGCATTCGCAAACTACTTCCTTATATCTTAAGAAATCAGGATAGTATGAAGTTTCGTCTTTATAGTGACTTCGTTTATCAATCTCAGCTAGAATCTGTTCCTCGGTCCAATCGTCATTATATTTATTTAAAGTAGTATCGGTGGTAGTTTGAGAGTCATTGTCCTGCACTTTAATAAGATCATAATGCCCATTAATTCCATAACCTATCACGTTGTCTTCTGACAGGACAAAATCTTCCACATCAATAGTAATGGTATTGTCTTTTAATTGGATTAATAGTGTTCCGCTGTTATCCCAACCATCATCTGTAAATGCATATGTACAAGTTCCATTTACAATTGTGCCAGTGATATTGTCGACTTCGGCAAATCTATCAAACGAGCTTGTTTGTGTATAGAGAGAAGCGTTTGTTATTTCGTTACCTTGTATTTCAATATTAAACTCAGCACCACTATCTGTTATGCGAGAGCCATCAGTAGACCATAAGCCTACATAATCAGAGTAGTCTTCAGTGCTAGAGTTTGAACTGGATGACTCATCATTGGTTGGCGAGCTAGTAGCATTATCGACTGTGTTTTCTTTTAATTCTTGTGAGTTGGTTTCTCCACTAGATTGATTGCATGCTGAAAGCAACAATGTGCTAGCAATTATTAATAGAATAAGCTTTCTTTTCATTATTTAGGTCCTCCGATGATGCGATGTTTTTATAGTGCAAACCTTATACTAGCACTGGGATTGAATTATAGTCAATATATCTAGTACTGTGGCTTTTTATGCTTAATAAGTTTTTTGTATAGAGATTAAACATTTATCCTGCCTATAGTGTGACCAATAGGTTTTGAATATCTATACAAGGCAAAGATTTAATAGTTACTGTGGAATAGAATTTTAAGGAGTACAGTTTTTTTGAGTAAAAGTATAATTTTTACTGTAGGATCATAGGATAATAGTGATTTGTTATATAGTTTGAGAAAGGTTTACTTTCATATAATAAAGAAAAATGGTTTATATGAGAAAGAGTGTGGCGTAGTTACGCCACACTCCTTTTTAAAATACAGTGATTTTAAAAGTATTTGTTGATTTAACTGTATTGTGTGAATTCCCACTGTTCCCAAGCAGATACACTCAACAATAATCAACTAAAATGTAAAAATAGTCTCCTCACAGGAACAAATAAAACTAGCATCAATACAAAGTTGGATACGCAATGGACTAAGTCCCAAGGAATGCCTGCAATCCACCATGGGAATGCAGTGTTTATGGCTGCTGTTAATCCTCCGGAGAAGAGCCCAATTGCAAAATATGTTAGCGAACAAAGTGCTCCAAAACATAGTCCGAATAATCCTGAAAAGATTGCCCAGAATACAGGTGATTCTTCTTTTCTAAAGAGCCAGGCCAATAACACAAGCAGTGGCCATATATACATATACATTATCCACCAGGTATTCATGCCATAGATGGCACCTTCCACTAGGATAAATGCAGGGACCACTGCAACAATTTTGCGTCCGAAAAAGAGTGTGAACATTATCAGCCAAAATGTTGTAAGTTCCACATTCGGGGCAAAACTAAGAACTGCTTTGCAAACTTCAATTAATGCAATCATCATTCCGATGAGGGCGATATCTTTGGTTGTAAATCTACTGTCCATATTACTGTGCTAATTCGTAAGTCCATGTATATGTGTCGCCATCAGCTACTGGCTGCTGATTAGCGCTATACTGGCCGTATTCTCCGTTAACATATAATGCCCAGTATGCATTGTCTTCTGCATAGATAGCCTGAGTTCCGTTAATCACTTCTACCATAAGTCCGTAGTCACCATCCTGGCCGCTGAAAGAAAAACTATCATCAGATTTTGCCAACTCATCCATAGCATCCTTTAAATACTCTGCGTCAGTATGTACATCGTATGTTGTTGATTCTCCGTTATTATCCACAACTTCAATTACAATTGACTTTGCACCTTCAGTAGGCTTTGCACTGAATTTGTTATAGCAAAGTACAAATACTGCGATTAAAGCAACAAGAGCAACAGCTCCAATTATTATTTTCTTTAAACTTTTCTTTTCCATAAGAATCTCCTTAGCTTATTATTGGCTATAGTTTAACAGATTGCAGGCGATTAATATACAGGAAAGAAAAAGCTGTATGCCGTCATTTGACACATACTACACACTATGCTAGAATTCACTCCGTTGTACTTTGATAATTGAATAGAGGTCAAGAAATCCATGTATTTATTCCTCGTTTTAGCGCCATGCACCAGGATGACTGGTTAACGAGGAGGAGGGATTATCGAAAATTCGGCGGGTGCCCTCCCGTGTTGCCTAACGCGAACGCATTAGCAAATATGCAGGTGACTGCAAAACAAAGATGATGCGATAGGTAGTTTTGAACTTTCACAGCATTGCTGTAATACATAGAAAGAATGAGGAATAAAATATGTGTGGAATTATAGGTTTTTTAGGAAATGATGCTTTAGCTAATATATTAGATGGATTAGAGCTTCTTGAGTATAGAGGATATGACAGTGCAGGAATCGCTATCAGACGTGAAAATGAAGGCGACTCACAGGTGTACAAGTGCCAGGGCAGAGTTAGCGACCTTAGAGGAATTGTTCCAGCTGAAGGTGCTGATTTTAGCTGCGGTATTGGTCATACCAGATGGGCTACTCATGGTGGAGTTTGCGATAAGAATGCTCATCCACATCGTTCGGGAAAGGTTACATTAGTTCATAACGGCATCATTGAAAACTATGCTGATTTACGTGAAGAATACGAGCTTGAGGATAAGCTTGTTACTGAGACAGATACTGAGGTTGTTGCAGCTCTTATTGATAAGCTCTACGATGGTGATCCAAAGAAGACAATCAAAAGAGTAATCAAAAAGATTAAGGGTACATTTGCGTTTGTAATCATGTTTGATGATAAGCCAGATGCTATCTACGCAGTTAGAAATGTTAGCCCTATCGTAGCGACAACTACTGATGAGGCGACTGTATTGTCTTCTGACCCAGCAGCACTTTTCAAGTATTCAAAGGAGTACTTTGTACTTGATGAGAGAATTATTCTTACAGCAAATCGTGATGGCATTTCTTTAGAAGATTTCGATGGTAATCCAGTTGAGCCAAATTACACAAAGGTTGATTGGGATGTTTCTGCTCCAGGAAAGCAGAGCTATCCATATTTCATGGCAAAGGAAATTGATGAGCAGCCAACTTGCATTCGCAGAATCTTAAGCAACTATCTTGTTAATAACGATATTGAATTTGGTTTCGGCGGTACATTAGACGATGCTTTAAAGAACTTCAATCGTATTTGCATTGTTGCCTGTGGTACAGCTTTGCATGCAGGTATTATGGGAGCTCAGTTGTTCAAGAAGTGGACAGGAATAAATGTTGATACAGAGATGGCTTCAGAGTTTATTTATTCTGATACTACAGTTGGCCCTGATACACTTTTTATTGCAGTTTCTCAGTCAGGTGAAACAATCGATACTTTAGAGGCCCTTAGAAAGGCAAAAGAAGCAGGTGCACTATGTCTTGCAATCTTAAATGTAAGAGGTTCATCAATCTCACGAGTTGCAGATTATACCCTTTACACAGATGCAGGCCCAGAAATAGCAGTTGCCAGCACAAAGGCATACACAACACAGATGTTGATGTTCTACATGCTTGCCCTTAAGTCAGGCCTTGTAAGAGGAACAATAACAGAGGAGTATTTTGAGGAAGCTACTAGCAACCTTAGAAAAATCCCTGATGCTATGGCAGAGGTTATCGGACAGAAGGATGCAATTCACAAATTAGCAAAAGAAGTAATCACAGCTTCTGATCTTTTCATGATTGGTAGAGGTTTGGATTACACAGTACTTATGGAAGGCGCCTTAAAGCTTAAGGAGATTTCTTATATTCATTCAGAGGCATATGCAGCTGGCGAATTAAAGCATGGTCCAATCGCTCTCATTTCAGAGGGAACTCCAGTTATCGCTGCTGTTACTCAGACACATTTGATTTCAAAAGCATTGTCAAATGTTAAGGAAATTAGAGCCCGTGGAGCAAACGTTGTGCTTATTGCAAAGAATGAATTAAAGGCTGATTTCTCTGATGAGTATCATGTAATAGGTCTTCCAGATTTAGATGACGAGTATATGTCATTCCCAGAAATCGTTGCTCTTCAGATTTATTCATACTACGTTTCTGCAGATAAGGGGCTTGATGTTGATAAGCCAAGAAACCTTGCAAAGGTAGTAACAGTTGAGTAATAGATATTTATATGGAATAAATATATGGATTTGACCAGAAGTACAACAAAGGTCCATGTCAAAATGACATGGACCTTAATTATTGCATATGAAATTAATTTAAAGTACCAAGATAATCCTGAATAGCTTCAGTAGTGATATCGTAATACTCGTATGTAGCATTTTCTTCAGCTGCTGTTGTAGCCTTTGTATAAATTGAAAAACCAATCCAAACAACAATAGCCAATCCAATAACGGCTACACAAAGGATGCTAAGAGCTTCCTCGATTTTCTTCTTTCTGATAATTGATCTACGATGCTCGCGCTCGTATCTTTTCTTATCTACCTTTTCTTGACTCATTTCTTCTCCTAGAACAGACCGTGATATTTCCAATAGGAACGGTCTGATATTAACAACTACAAGATATAGTAACGCAATTAACTTGGATTTTCAAGGAAATTTAGGCAGAAAGAGGTTACAACTAAATATTAACTAAAAACAGGAAAAGAACTATTCAAACCGCAAGATATTGTGGTAGAATTTATACTGAATATATTATAGACGTAGTCTAGGTAGTTTTACGAAGGAGATATAAGTTATGAGTAAAGCTGATGTGATTTTTAAAGAGATGTGCCGTGATATTCTAGAAAATGGCACAGATACAAAAGATGAAATTGTGCGCCCTATCTGGGAGGATACTGGCGAAAAGGCATATACAATTAAGCAGTTTGGTGTGGTCAATAAATACGATTTAAGAGAAGAGTTCCCAGCTCTTACTCTTAGAAAGACAGCACTTAAAACAGCTATGGATGAAATCCTTTGGATTTACCAGCGTAAGTCAAATAATATCAAGGATTTAAAGGGCCATATTTGGGATCAATGGGCAGATGAAGAAGGCTCAATCGGCACAGCATACGGTTATGTTGTAGGAGAAAAGTTTGAGTTTAAGGGCGAGATGATTGATCAGATGGATTATGTTCTCAAGCAGCTCAAGGAGACACCATATTCCCGCAGAATCATGACAAACCTTTATCAGTTCCATGATTTAGCAACAGGTCACTTGGATCCATGCTGCTATTCAGCTACATACAATGTTACAAAGGATAAGGACTCAGACAAGCTAGTTCTTAATATGGTTCTTAATCAGCGTTCACAGGATGTTCTTGCTGCAAACAACTGGAATGTTTGTCAGTATGCAATCCTACTTATGATGGTTGCACAGGTCAATGATATGATTCCAGGTCAGCTTATACATGTCATCGCTGATGCACATATTTACGATAGACACGTGGATGCTATAAAGGAATTACTTAGCCGCCCAGAGCTTCCAGCTCCAAAGGTTCGCTTGAACCCGGATGTTAAGAACTTCTACGATTTCACAACTGATGACCTCATCGTGGAAGGCTACGAGGCTGGCGAACAAATCCGTAATATTCCTATTGCGGTTTAGGAGGTGTGTATGAATTTAATTGTTGCAGTAGATAAGAATTGGGCAATCGGCAAGGACAACAAGCTACTAGTGAGCATTCCTGATGATATGAAGTTTTTCAGGGAGACTACTTCAGGCAAGGTTGTTGTTATGGGCCGAAAGACTCTTGAGAGCTTTCCAAATGGTAAGCCTCTCAAAAACAGAGTTAATATCGTTCTTACAAGAGACCCTAATTACGAAGTGAAGGATGCAACCATCGTTCATTCAAAGGAAGAGCTTGATGAAGAACTTAAAAAATATAATCAGGATGATATTTTTGTCATCGGTGGCGAAAGTATCTATCGCATGATGTTAAATGACTGCAAGCGAGCATTTGTTACATATGTTGATTATGCTTACGATGCAGATACATATTTTCCAAATTTGGACGAGCTTTCAGATTGGAAGCTTGCGGATGAATCAGAGGAGCAAACTTATTACGATATAGAATTTTATTTTAGAACTTATACACGTTAATTGGCACAACTTAAGAGGGTACTGACATGGCATTAAATATTACTGGAAGGAAGTTATTTGTTAAGGCACTTAAAGAAGAAGGCGTAGATACCATTTTCGCTTATCCAGGAGGCATGATTACTGACATCGTGGATGAGCTATACAAAACCGAAGGAATTCGTGTTATTTTGGGCCGTCATGAGCAAGCACTTGTTCATGAGGCGGAAGGCTATGCCCGCGCGACTGGGAAAACTGCGGTCGTCCTAGTTACTTCAGGTCCTGGCGCAACAAATACAATCACCGGTATTGCAGATGCTTATTATGACAGTATCCCTATGGTGATTTTTACAGGACAGGTTCCTCTTCACCTTATTGGAAACGATGCATTCCAAGAGGTAGATATTGTTGGAATGACTCGTTCAATCACCAAGTATGGCGTGACAATCAGAGATAGAGAAGACATGGGCCGTCTCATTAAAATGGGATTCCAGGTTGCTTCAACTGGCAAGCCAGGCCCTGTGCTTATAGATATTCCAAAGGATATTCAGGTTCAGACTGGTGATCCTGAGTACCCAGAGCATGTTGATATCAGAGGCTATCACCCTAATGAAACAGTTCATATTGGCCAGTTAAAAAAGGCTTATCGTTTACTTAAATCAGCTAAAAAGCCTTTAATCCTTGCTGGTGGCGGCGTTAGAATTTCTGGCGCTGAGAAGGAGCTTCTTGAGTTCGCTGCTAAAATGAATGTCCCGGTTACTACTACAGTAATGGGAAAGGGTGTTATGCCTGAGGACCACGAGCTTTTCATTGGCAATTGTGGTATGCATGGCCGCTTTGCTGCCAACAAAGCAGTTACAGAGTGCGATGTATTGTTCTCAATTGGCACACGTTTTAATGATAGAATAACAGGTGAGCTTGATGAATTTGCGCCAAAGGCAAAAATCGTTCACGTTGATATTGCTTCTGCATCTATTTCAAGAAATGTAGTAGTAGATGTACCTGTTACAGCAGATGCCAAAATCGCACTGGAGCGATTAGTAGAATATGCCGAGCCAATGAACACAGCAAAATGGCTTACAAAGATAAATGAGTGGGAGAGTGAACATCCTCTTTCAATGCCTGACACAAAGGTAGGCATTAATCCACAGCTTATATGTGAGAAAATCAATCAGGTATTCTTTGATGCAAACATCGTTACGGATGTTGGTCAGCATCAGATGTGGGCAACACAGTTTATCAAGTTAAGCGAGGGTCAGGAATTCATCACTTCAGGTGGTCTTGGTACCATGGGATTTGGTTTTCCAGCAGCAATTGGAGCGTCAGTAGGCAATCCTAAAAAGCCGGTTGTATTAATCACCGGTGATGGTGGCTTCCAAATGAATATGCAGGAGATGGCCACTGCAATGACTGAAAAGATTCCAGTTATTATATGTATATTTAACAATTCAAATCTGGGCATGGTTCGTCAGATGCAACAGTTATTCTATGGAAAGAGATACGAGATTACAGATCTTTCTGCATCAGATGGAAGTTATTATCCAGACTTTATAAAGTGGGCTGAAGGATACAGCTGCAAAGCTATCCGCGTTACTAATCAGGACGATGTATTGTCAGCGCTTGAGACAGCAAGGGCAAATACAGATGGCCCAACAGTTTTGGAATTTATTGTCTCTCCAGACGATTTAGTATTACCAATGGTTAAAAGTGGTACACCACTTAGTGAAATGATTTTGAAGTAGATGTAGAGGGGCTAACAATATGAAGAACAGATGGATTGCATTATATGTAGAAAATCAGGTTGGTGTTTTGGCAAAGGTTTCAGGATTGTTTTCAGCAAAGTCCTACAACCTTCAAACTCTCACTGTTGGTACGACAGAAAGAGACGATGTTTCTAGAATGACTATTTCGGTTAAAGCTGACGATGCCACATTTGAGCAGATTAAAAAACAGCTCAATGCTATGGTTGAGGTTATAAAAGTTATAGACTTGACCACTATGTCAATTCACATGAAAGAGATTCTTTATGCTAGGGTAAATGGGCTCAACAGTGAGTCCAAGACCGAAGCATTTCAAATAGCCAACGTATTCAATCAGGGAGGAAGCGTTAAAATTGTTGATATTGGCGCTGATTCAGTACTCTTTGAGTGTATGTTGACAGAGCGCAAGAACAATGAGATTATAGAACTACTCAAATCACGATTTAAGAAAATTGAAGTCACTCGTGGTGGAGCAGTAGCTGTAGAATCAATCAGCAGTTCTTGCAGATAATATATATTGTAGGAGAAATTAATGAAAAAGCTAAAAGGGAGTTTAGCGCTGCTTTTAGTGGTTAGTTTGTGCCTTTGTAGTACATCTGCCAGAGCTTCACAATCAGAGGTAGACCGATTAAAACAAGAGTCGGAAAATGCCTCACAGGCTGTTGATGATATCAACAATGCCAAGCAACAGGTAGAAGATGCAAAGGGACAGCTTGAGGACCAGGCAGATTCACTTAGTGGGCAAATAAGCGATTTAAATACGCAGATTACCACGGTATCAAGTGAAATTTCCGAAACGGAAGACAACATAGCACTTGTAGAAGCAGATATCGAATCTTTGAATGAAAAGCTTGAAACAACACAAGCTTCCTTGGATACACAAAAGGAAGCCATGAAGGCTCGCATTCAGTACATGTACGAAAACAAATCTACAAACACGCTTGTTAACTTTTTGGAAAGCGGATCTATTTCGGAGTTTTTACAACGTCTTGAATATATGGCACAGATTACAGCTTACGATCAGGATGCCATAGAAAAATACGAAGAAACTCAGCAGGAGTTGGAAGATACCAAGTCTGCTATCGAGACTAAAAATGACGAGCTTACAGCATACCAGGATACTCTTCAGAGCAAGAGGTCGGAGCTTGGTACACTTGTAAGCAGCACCACTTCAGCATTAAATACCACAAATTCTCAGATAGAGCTTACAGAGGCTGCTATCGCAGAATTAGAAAAACAGTTAGAGGAAGCAAAAGCATACGAGCAAAAGATTCAGCAGCAATATGAGGCAGCTCAGGTTGCATTGGCTGAAAAGCTTGCAGGTGAAACTGGTGGATATACGGGCGGTTACACCACCACAGACGAGGAAACACTTATCCTTGCTGCTCTTATTCAGGCAGAGGCAGCAAATCAGGGAGACGCAGGTCGTCTAGCAGTTGGTTCAGTTGTTATGAACCGTGTAGCCAGTTCAAAGTTTCCTAACACAGTTTCCGGTGTAATATATGCATCAGGTCAGTTTGCACCAGTAACATCAGGTCGTGTGGCTATGATTCTTGCAGAAGGGCCAAACAGTGCATGCCAATACGCGGCAGCTCAGGCAATTGCAGGAAACACAAATACAGACGCTTTATTCTTCTGTACATATTCGTATGCTCAGAGCTTGCACGAATCGCAGGTAGCTGCTGGGCAGTCAGGATTTTTAGATAGAACTTCGGGTACAGTTATAAATGCCCATTATTTCTATAATTATAATTAATAAAGGAGGTTTGTTTTATGGCAACACCACATAATGAAGCGAAAAAAGGGGATTTCGCCAAGACAGTACTTATGCCAGGCGATCCATTACGAGCAAAGTTTGTAGCAGAAAATTTCTTAGAGGATGTAAAATGTGTTAATACAGTTCGTAACTGCCTTGGTTTTACAGGAACATACAAGGGAGTACCAGTATCTGTAATGGCTAGTGGTATGGGTATGCCTTCAATCGGTATCTACTCATACGAGCTTTATGCTTTCTACGATGTAGAAAACATCATCCGTATCGGTTCTGCAGGAAGCTACACAGACAAGCTTAACGTTCTTGATGTAGTTATTTCTGAGAGTGCATATTCAGACAGCACATTTGCTAAGTACACAAATGGCGTAGAGGAGAAGACTCTTTACCCAAGCAAGAAGATCAACGATATCGCTATTGCAAAGGCTAAGGAGCTTGGTATCGATGCAAAGGTTGCAAAGGTACACTCTGCAGATCAGTTCTATACAGCACCAGAAATGGGTGGATGGCAGGCAGTTAAAGAGCGTTGCCAGTGCGACTGCGTAGAAATGGAAAGCTTTGCTCTTTTCAACAACGCAAACATGCTTGGAAAGAACGCTACATGTATGCTTACAATCTCTGATTCTTTCGTTACATCTGAGGAAATCCCAGCTGAGGATCGTCAGAAGTCATTCACAGAGATGATGAAGCTTGCGCTTGAAACAGCTATTGCGCTTTAATTTAATATGAGTATTATGAAGTCACTTTTAATAGTGACTTCATTTTTTATGAAAAAAGGGGGAATTACGATGGGACAGATTAGTATTACATCAAAGTTTTGGGGAAGATATCGCGGACTTGTAAGGACAGAAATGATTCCTTTTCAGTGGAGCGTTTTAAACGACCAGGCGGATATCGTCATTGAGAAGGAAAGAAACGACGATTCAATCCCAAACGAGAAAAGCCATGCAATTGCTAATTTTAAAATTGCAGCAGGACGAGAAAAAGGGACACATTATGGTTGGACTTTTCAGGACAGTGATGTGTATAAATGGTTGGAGGCCGTAGCATACTCCCTTAGGGAAAAAATGAATCCTGAGCTTGAGGCTAAAGCACTGGAAGTTATTGATTTAATAGCTGACGCCCAAGAAGAGGACGGATACTTAGATACTTACTTTTCAATCTTGGGATTGGATAGTAGATACAAAAGATTAGCAGGCAGCCATGAGCTATACTGTATGGGTCATTTTATTGAGGCTGCAGTGGCTTATCATGATGCTACAGGAAATGAAAAAGTACTTAATGTAGCAAAGAAATGTGCTGATAATATTGATGCAAACTTTGGGCCAGAGGACGGAAAAATTCATGGCTATGATGGACATGAGGAAATCGAAATAGGCTTGCTGAGATTATACAGAGCAACTGAGGAAAAACGCTATTTGAATTTGGCAAAGTACTTCTTGCTTGAAAGAGGAAAGAATCCTCAGTTTTTCAAAGAGCAGGCAAAGGAATATGATGGTCCTAATGCGTTAAATGGAATTGAGAACATGCCTGACACATATTTCCAAAATCATAAGCCAATACTTGAACAGGAAACTGCTGAAGGCCATGCCGTTAGACTGGTATATATGTGTACTGCACTTGCAGATCTGGCTGCAGAAACAGGAGATAAAGAAATCTTCGAAGCATGCAAACGTCTTTGGAAAGATGTTGTAGAAAAGCGAATGTTCATTACCGGAGGCATTGGCTCTACCGTTATAGGAGAGTCATTTACACTTGATTATGACTTGCCAAATGACACAATGTACTGTGAAACCTGCGCTGCAATTGGACTAATTTTCTTTGCAAGACAAATGCTTAGAATAGAGCCAAATAGTGAATATGCAGAAGTTATGGAACGAGCACTGTACAACTGCGCTTTGGCAGGAATGGCTTTGGATGGTAAACATTTCTTCTATGTAAACCCTCTGGAAGTTAATCCTAAAAAATCAAAGCTTGATCCTACTAAAAGTCATGTAAAGCCTGTTCGCCCAGCTTGGCTAGGATGTGCATGTTGTCCTCCTAATCTGGCAAGAATGATTACATCACTTGATGACTATATCTACACTGTACAGGATGGTGGAATACTGCTTAATCAGTATGTTGACTCAGACTCACATATCAAAGTTGGCAACAATTATGTGGAAATAATTCAAGAGACAGAGTTCCCTTGGGATGAGGCTGTAAAGGTATCTGTAAAGAATTCAGGTGTAGATGCCATAAGATTTGGTATAAGAATACCAAGTTGGGCAGATGAAAAGTGTCTTATAGTTGATGGAAAAGAAGTACCTATAAATGCTGATCAAGGCTATCAATATTTGGAATTGGAAGCTAATGGAAATGCCAGCATGGTTCTAAAGTTTAAGATGGCAATCAGACGTTATTACTGCAATCCACTTGTATCAGAAAATAATGGTAAGGTTGCAATCGGCAGAGGTCCTTTTGTTTATTGTATAGAAGGTGTTGATAACGGAGATAATCTTAATAACATCAGTTTACCTGCTGACAATAAGCTTGAATATCATTTTGACGAAAAGCTTTTGAATGGTGTAGGTGTTATTGAGGGTGATGCAGAGAGACTTGTGACCAATTATGGAACCTCATTATAT
The DNA here is from genome assembly GCF_900115355.1 of Pseudobutyrivibrio sp. JW11. Taxonomy (NCBI): domain Bacteria; kingdom Bacillati; phylum Bacillota; class Clostridia; order Lachnospirales; family Lachnospiraceae; genus Pseudobutyrivibrio; species Pseudobutyrivibrio sp. JW11. Next base: position 313,617 of record NZ_FOWB01000001.1, read on the forward strand.
TCAACAGATACATTAAAGAAAGAAAAGACAAAGATTAAGTTTATTCCATATTATGCATGGGCAAATAGAGGAGAAAACGAGATGCAGGTATGGATTAGAGAATAATAGCATGTTCGAATTTATAATAAATTTTCACATGCATAGACACAATTCGGAAACCGCAATTTAAAATTGTGGTTTCCTTTATAACGAAAATAAGCCATTTCTTGATAATTATTTAACGAGCGGAGTGTGAGAATTGAGCAATTTGATGATGAATATTCTGAAAGTTACCATTTACATAGTAAAGTATGACAAAAATTCTCATTGAAATGAAATTGGAGTTGTGTTAATATTTTCACAACGACGGCGAGAGGTGAGCGCTTTTTTTTTGAAGAGGTTCGTTAAAAAATTAACAGTTTTAAAAGCTGATAATTGTGGAATTTTGACAAAAGAAGGTACTTATCTATACCGAAAACAAATTATTTCTACAAAGGAGAAAGAAAAAATGGGAAAAAAAGTAGTTATTGCTAGCGCATGTAGAACAGCCATTGGTACAATGGGCGGATCACTTAGCAACACTCCAGCAGTAGACTTAGGTGCTATCGTAATTAAGGAAGCAGTTAAGAGAGCTGGAATCAAGCCAGAGGACGTAGAGCACGTATACATGGGATGCGTTATCCAGGCAGGTTTAGGACAGAACGTTGCTCGTCAGGCAGCTATCAAGGCTGGTCTTCCAAACGAGACAACAGCTGTTACTACAAACGTTGTTTGTGGTTCAGGTCTTAACTGTGTAAACCAGGCAGCTCAGATGATCATCGCTGGTGACGCTGATGTTGTTGTAGCTGGTGGTATGGAGAACATGTCACTTGCTCCATTCGCACTTCCAAATGGTCGTTTCGGTTACAGAATGACATGGCCATCAAACAGCCAGGGTGCTTTAGTAGATACAATGGTAAAGGATGCTCTTTGGGATGCATACAATGATTACCACATGATCAAGACAGCTGATAACGTAGCTGAGCAGTGGAAGCTCACAAGAGAAGAGCTTGATGAGTTTGCAGTAAACTCTCAGAACAAGGCAGTTGCAGCTCAGGAATCTGGTGCATTCAAGGATGAGATCGTTCCTGTAGAAATTAAGAAGAAGAAGGAGACAATCCTTTTCGATACAGATGAAGGCCCAAGACCTGGTACAACAATGGAAGGTCTTGCTAAGCTTAAGGCTCTTTATCCAAACGGAGTTGTTACAGCTGGTAATGCTTCAGGTATCAACGATGGTGCAGCAGCACTTGTTGTTATGTCTGAGGAGAAGGCTAAGGAACTTGGTGTTAAGCCACTTGCTACATGGGTAGCTGGTGCACTTGGCGGATGCGCTCCAGAAATCATGGGTGTTGGTCCAGTTCCAGCAACAAAGAAGGCTCTTGCTAAGGCAGGTCTTACAATTGATGATCTTGATGTATACGAAGCAAACGAAGCATTCGCTGCTCAGTCAGTAGCAGTTGGTAAGGAGCTTGGCTTCGATCTTAACAAGCTCAATCCAAACGGTGGTGCTATCGCTCTTGGACATCCAGTAGGAGCTTCAGGTGCTCGTATTCTTGTAACATTACTTTACGATATGATTCACAACCCAGAGTACAAGAAGGGTCTTGCTACTCTTTGCATCGGTGGCGGAATGGGTTGCGCTACTATCGTAGAAAAATATGAAGGTTAATTAGGAGGATAATAAAATGAAGGTAGGCGTAATTGGCGCAGGTACAATGGGCCAGGGCATTGCTAAGGCATTTGCTATGGTTGATGGTTATGAAGTAGCTCTTTGCGATATTAAGCAGGAGTGGGCAGAAGGCGGAAAGGACAAGATTGCTAAAGGTTATGCAAGACTTGTTGAAAAAGGCAAAATGGAGCAGGCAGCTGTAGATGCTATCTTAGCTAAGATTACTCCAGGTCTTAAGGAAGACCTTTGCAAGGATTGCGACCTCATCGTAGAGGCTGCTTTTGAGAATATGGAAGTTAAGAAGACAACATTCAAGGAGCTTGACGAAATCGCTAAGCCTGAGTGCATCTTCGCTTCAAACACATCTTCACTTTCTATCACAGAAATCGGAAATGGTCTTAACCGTCCAATGATCGGTATGCACTTCTTCAATCCTGCAGATAGAATGAAGCTTGTAGAAGTTATCGCTGGTGTTAACACACCTGCTGAGACTGTAGAGACAATCAAGAAGATTTCTGAGGAAATCGGAAAGACTCCTGTACAGGTTAACGAGGCAGCTGGTTTCGTAGTAAACCGTATCCTTATCCCAATGATCAACGAAGCTGCTTTCATCAAGATGGAAGGTGTTTCTGATATCGCTGGTATCGATGCAGCTATGAAGCTTGGTGCTAACCATCCAATGGGACCACTTGAGCTTGGTGATTTCATCGGTCTTGATATTTGCCTTGCAATCATGGACGTTCTTTACAACGAAACAGGTGACAACAAGTATCGTGCTTGCCCACTTCTTCGTAAGATGGTTCGTGGTGGTAACCTTGGCTGCAAGTCTGGTAAGGGATTCTACGTATACAACGCAGACCGTACTAAGACTGCTGTAGACGCTCAATAAATCGTAACAAGCCAGATAAGGCTTTATGTAAATTAAATTGAATTCATTACTACAGAGTAAAAATAGCCTGTAGCAGACAAGCTCTGATAATTCTCAAGCGAGACATATAGTCGAGCGGAGAATTCATCAGGCTTGTATGTGTAACAGGCGAGAGAATAACTAAAGTAATGAATTCTAACAATAAATTAAGGAGATTCAGATCATGGATTTTACATTAGATAAAAAGCATGAGATGGCTAGACAGTTATTCAGAGATTTCGCTCAGAATGAAGTTAAGCCAGTTGCTCAGGAAATTGATGAGACAGAGTGCTTCCCACGTGAGAACGTTGAGAAGATGATGAAGTATGGCTTCATGGGTATTCCAGTACCAAAGGAGTACGGCGGACAGGGATGTGATGTTCTTACATACATCATGTGCGTAGAGGAGCTTTCAAAGGTTTGCGGTACAACAGGTGTTATCGTTTCAGCACATACATCACTTTGCTGCGATCCTATTCTTACATATGGTACAGAAGAGCAGAAGCAGAAGTACTTAGTTCCACTTGCAAGTGGTAAGAAGCTTGGTGCATTCGCACTTACAGAGCCAGGCGCTGGTACAGATGCTCAGGGTGCTCAGACAAAGGCTGTTGAAGATGGAGATTCTTGGGTACTTAACGGTTCTAAGTGCTTCATCACAAACGGTAAGGAAGCTGACATCTACATCGTTATCGCAGTTACAGATATCGTTGAAGATGCTAAGGGACGTAAGTCTAAGAAGTTCTCTGCATTCATCGTAGAGAAGGACACACCAGGATTTACATTCGGTACAAAGGAGAAGAAGATGGGTATCCGTGCTTCTTCTACATACGAGCTTATTTTCCAGGATTGCCGTATTCCAAAGGAGAACCTCCTTGGACAGAGAGGTAAGGGATTTGGTATCGCTATGCACACACTTGATGGTGGACGTATTGGTATCGCTGCTCAGGCACTTGGTATTGGTGAAGGCTCAATCGACGCGACAATTGATTTCGTAAAGGAGAGAAAGCAGTTTGGTCGTCCAATCGCTGCATTCCAGAATACATCATTCCAGCTTGCTGATATGAAGGCTCGTATGGATGCTGCTAAGTATCTTGTTTACAAGGCTGCTTGCACAAAGGATCAGTATTTTGTTGATCACAAGACAAGCTACTCTGTAGAAGCTGCTGAGGCTAAGCTTTTCGCTGCTGAGGCTGCTATGGCTGTTACTACAAAGGCTGTTCAGCTCCACGGTGGTTACGGTTATACAAGAGAGTACGATGTTGAGCGCATGATGCGTGATGCAAAGATTACAGAAATTTATGAGGGAACATCTGAGGTTCAGAGAATGGTTATCTCTGGCTCAATGCTCAAATAATTTTGATTAGTAGCATTTAAGTTAAAGGAGATTAAATACATGAATATCGTAGTATGTATTAAACAGGTTCCTGATACAAAGGGCGGCGTTAAGTTTAACCCAGATGGAACTCTTGATAGAGCAGCTATGCTCGCAATTATGAATCCTGATGACAAGGCAGGCCTTGAGGCTGCTCTTCGTATCAAGGATGAGACAGGTGCAAAGGTTACAGTTCTTACAATGGGACTTCCTAAGGCAGATGATATGCTTCGTGAAGCTCTTGCTATGGGCGCTGATGAAGCAGTACTTGTTACAGATAGACGCCTCGGTGGCGCAGATACATGGGCTACATCTTCAACAGTTGCAGCTGCAGTAAAGAAACTTGATTATGATCTTATCATCACAGGTCGTCAGGCTATCGATGGTGATACAGCTCAGGTTGGTCCACAGATCGCTGAGCACCTTGGTCTTCCAGTTATCTCTTATGCAGAGGACATCAAGGTTGAAGGAAACAGCGTAATCGTTAAGCGTCAGTATGAAGACAGATATCATGAGATTAAGGCTCAGATGCCATGTCTTATTACAGCTCTTTCAGAGCTCAACGAGCCACGTTATATGACTCCAGGCGGAATCTTTGATGCTTATGATAAGGAAGTAACAGTATGGGGCCGTGATGATCTTACAGATCTTGATGATGCAAACATCGGTCTTGCTGGTTCTCCAACAAAGATTGCAAAGGCTTCTGATAAGGTACGTAAGGGTGCAGGCGAGAAGGTTGCACTTGATCCTAAGGAGTCAGTAGAATATATCGTTGGCAAGCTTAAAGAAAAGCATGTAATTTAATAAGAGGAGGCAAATATAATGTCATTAGAAGAATACAAGGGCGTAGCTATATTCGCTCAGCAGGTTGATAATAAACTTAGCTCAATTGCCTTCGAACTTATCGGTAAGGCACATGAGCTTGCAGCAGATTTAGGAACAGATGTAACAGCAGTAGTACTTGGTAGCAACATTGCTAACCTTGCAGATGAGCTCGCTGAGTACGGTGCAGACAAGGTTGTTGTTATTGATGATCCAGCACTTGAAACATATCGTACAGAGCCATATGCACAGGCTCTTACAGCTTATATTAATGAGTACAAGCCAGAAATCATGCTCGTTGGTGCAACAGCTATCGGTCGTGATCTTGGTCCTACAGTTTCAGCTAGAGTTAAGACAGGTCTTACAGCTGACTGTACATCACTTGAGATTGGTGATTTCCCACTTCAGGCTAGAGAAGGTCAGGAGCAGAAGCACAATCAGCTTCTTATGACTCGTCCAGCATTCGGTGGAAACACAATCGCTACAATCGCATGCCCAGACAACCGTCCACAGATGGCTACAGTTCGTCCAGGTGTTATGCAGAAGCTTGAAAAGCAGGCAGGTCGCAAGGCAGAAGTTATTAACTTCAAGCCAGAGCTTAAGGAAAACAATAGATTTGTTGAGATTCTTAACATTGTAAAGAACGTTGCAACAACAGTAGATATCATGGATGCAAAGATCCTTGTATCTGGTGGTCGTGGAGTTGGTTCTCCAGAGAACTTCAAGCTCCTTGATGATCTTGCAGAGGTTCTTGGTGGTACAGTATCTTGCTCACGTGCAGTAGTAGATGCTGGTTGGAAGCCAAAGGATCTTCAGGTAGGTCAGACAGGTAAGACAGTTCGTCCTAACGTTTACTTTGCAATCGGTATCTCTGGTGCTATTCAGCATACAGCAGGTATGGAAGAGTCAGATATCATCATCGCTATCAACAAAGATGAGACAGCTCCTATTTTTGACGTAGCTGATTACGGTATCGTTGGAGATCTTAACAAGATCCTTCCAGCTCTTACAGAGGCACTCAAGGCTGAGGTTGCTTCAAAATAATTCCTTTAAGGGCAATATCTATTCTTTTAGAAGTATAGATTTTTCCTATAATTTCTTTCTTTAATTTTATGAGGGCAAGTCCATGCGGGCTTGCCCTCAAGCTTTTATTTTGCATGGTAAAGTGCTACAATCAACCTATGAATAATTCAAAAAAAATCGATATGATCCATGGCCCGCTCTTGGGCAAATTAATTATCTTTACAATACCTATTATTTTATCAGGTGTTTTGCAACTTCTTTTTAATGCAGCTGATGTAATAGTAGTGGGTCGTTTTGCCGGCGAAGCAAGTCTAGCAGCCGTAGGTTCCACAGGTGCTCTTATAAATTTAATGACTAACTTGTTTATTGGTATGTCCGTTGGTGCAAATGTATGCGCAGCTCAGTTTTATGGCGCAAATCACCATGACGACGTTAAAAAGACAGTTCATACAAGCACTGCTTTTTCATTGATTTGTGGCGTATTTCTTGTATTTGTTGGATTGTTTTTGGCCAGACCTATACTTGAGATAATGGGTTCGCCTGAGGATGTTATTGGCTTGGCAGCCTTGTATGTTCGTATATATTTCATTGCAATGCCAGCTATCATGCTGTACAACTTCCTGGCAGCAATTCTTAGGGCAGCAGGAGATACTACTCATCCTCTTGTTTTCCTTAGTATTGCCGGTGTTGTAAATGTTATTTTAAATCTTATTCTGGTTATATGCTTTAATATGGGTGTTGCAGGAGTTGCTATTGCCACTGCCACATCTAGCTATATCTCTTGTTTCCTATTAGTTGGGTTCTTTATGAAGCAAGAAGATGCATTACGACTTGAGTTTTCTAAGATTAAAATAGATAAGAGAATATTAAATCGTATTATAAGAATTGGATTGCCTGCTGGAATTCAGGGAACTGTCTTCTCTCTGTCTAATGTTGTTATTCAGTCGGCAATCAATTCATTTGGTACTGCGGTAATAGCTGGTTCGTCAGCTGCTGCCAGCATCGAAGGCTTTGTATATGTATCAATGAACTCAGTATCTCAAACTACTGTTACCTTTGTTGGTCAGAACTATGGAGCTGGAGATGAGCATCGTGTCAAGAAGGTAATATTTGAGACACTTGGTATAGTAATTGTAGTTGGTCTTACAATGGGCAATTTAGCCTACCATTTTGCAACTCCACTGCTTGGTATCTACACAGACAGTGCAGATGCAATAGCAGCCGGAACACTGCGTCTTTTCTGGGTTTGCTGTCCATATTTCCTTTGTGGAGTCATGGATACACTAACAGGTGGGCTGAGAGGATTGGGACGTTCTACAGTTCCAATGATAGTGTCGTTGTTGGGAGCATGTGTAACTAGATTAATCTGGATTGCCACATATTTCCACGTTCATCATACACAATCAGTACTGTTTTTCTCATACCCTGGAAGCTGGCTGTTGACACTTAGTGTCCACAGTATCTGCCTCGTAGTGGTATATCGTGGTTGGGTACGACGCAAGTCTTCTGAGGTAAGAATATAATTAGATGAGCAAGTAGACTGCAAGCTCTTAGGTTTCTCAAGCGAGACGTGTTGTCGAGCGGAGAAACTCTAAGGCTTGTAGGCGTAACTTGCGGACTAGGGGGTTAGTTATGTATTGGAAAGAAATGCTTGGAGCTATTGCTAAGCCTAATAAGGATGGAAAGACTTATGAGCTTTCAACAGACTATAAGTTTGAAGGCTTGTTAGAGTATCCACGTCCTCAGCTTCAGCGCAAATCTTATATTAATTTAAATGGTCAGTGGGACTATCGAATTATAAATGGTAAGGGACAAGTATGCAGTTCGGGCAGTATACTTGTCCCTTTTTCACCAGAAACTAAGCTTTCTGGTACAGATATGCACATCCTTCTTCCAGAGGAAACATTGGAATACACAAAGGTGTTTGAGATAGATAAGGTGAAAAGATCAAAGCATTTGTTACTTCACTTTGGAGCTGTTGATCAGGTGGCCCATGTGTCTTTAAATGGTATTAATTTAGGCTCTCATGAAGGTGGATTTACAGCATTTACCTTTGATATCACAGATTACGTTGTAGAGGGAAATAACGAGCTAAAAGTTAAGGTTAGGGACTATACAGACAGAATTGGCTATGCTAGAGGAAAACAAAGCATTGAGCCATCAGGCATGTGGTATACAGCACAAAGCGGCATATGGCAGACAGTATGGATGGAATGGGTGCCAGATGCTTTTGTAACGGATTTAAAGATTAATCCAGACATTGATGGAAATAAGCTAAATATGATAATAAAGGTGTCTGAAATGAAGGGACATCTGGATATATCATCCTCAAATCAAGATTTAATAAAAGGGTACAGGGTTAATAATATCAAGGATGATAAGCTTTATGTGACTATAGAACTCAATCAGTATCAGCTGTGGTCACCAGAAGACCCGGTACTTTACTTTTTAAATATAAGCTATGGCAAGGACAGCTTTTCTACATACTTTGCCATGAGGCATTTTGGTGTGGCTAGGGACGAAAAGGGAATTCCTCGCCTTACATTGAATCATAAGCCTTATTTTATGAATGGTATATTGGATCAGGGTTACTATCCTGAGAGTCTTATGACTCCACCATCTGATGCAGCCATGATAAATGATATTGAAACCATCAAATCATTGGGTTTCAATATGATTCGTAAGCATTGCAAAATCGAGCCTATGCGCTGGTACTTCCATTGTGACAGGCTAGGAATGATTGTATGGCAGGATATTGTAAATGGTGGAACTAAATACGATATGAACATGATTTGCAATATTCCTACAGTGGTACGACCATTTGGTAATGCAAAGGATAAAAACAGACTTTTCCTTAGATTTACCGGTAGAAATACTGAAAAATCTAAGGAAGTATGGTTCAAAGAATGCAAGGAAATGATGCATCAGCTTTATAATGTGCCTTCATTAGGCCAGTGGTGTTTGTTTAATGAGGGATGGGGGCAGTTTGATGCTGCAGGTTGCCTTGATTTTGCCAAAGAAATCGATGGTACAAGGCCAATTGATGCAGCTTCCGGATGGTTCCATGAGGGGTGTGGAGATGTTTTCTCTGAGCATGTTTATTTTGAAGAATTAAAGGTAAAGCGAAACAGAAGGCCTTATGTTATCTCTGAATATGGTGGATATTCTCTTAAAGTGGGTACTCACGTGAAGAGAGACGCTGTTTATGGATACAAAAAATATCAACAGCAACATGAGTTGCAGAATGCTTATGATGAGCTTATGGCAAAAATAAAGTCCCTCCAGGAAGAGGGACTAAGTGCTGCTGTATTTACTCAAGCTACTGACATCGAAGACGAAGTTAATGGCTTGATGACTTATGACAGGAAGGTGCAAAAACTGTATTAAACCAGCTCTGAGGGAATGCCATACCAAAGATGATTCCCATTACGATTGCACCTGCTGTTTTGATGGTGGATAACCCGTAAGAACCGAAGGTTTCCATGTTGTTCATAATTAAATAGTAAGAAGTATAGTAGATTCCGGCACCAGGTACCAGTGGGAATATTCCCGCTATAAGGTACACGGTGACGGGATTTTTTCTTTTTACAGCCAGTGAACGTGAAAACAGTGTAAGGAACAAAGAACCTATCATGTTTCCAAGTGTTGGTGCTCCAAGGAAGGAGGATATTAGTGAATAGGATATCCAGCCAATGGCACCAGAAATTCCACAATACACAAGCTCTGATTTTGGTGCGGAAAAAATCATTGCAAATGCTAAGGTGGCTACCATAGCTACTATAAATTGAATAATGTAATCAGCTATCATTAGATGTAAGCACCTCCTCCTATGAAATGAGCAAAGGTGATAACAACACCAACTCCTACAGCAATACAGAAGGCTGTAAGAAGGGCGTCTATAAGTCGAATAGAGCCAGACAAATAGTCGCTGTTGATAAAATCACGAATGCTGTTAGTAAGAGGGATACCAGGTACTAATGGCATAATTGCACCGATGATTATTTTGTCGTAGTGAACTGGAAGTCCTACTGCATAAAAGAGAATAGCAGTAAGGGATATAACCATACTTGCTAGTACGTTGGTAATTGTTTTTGAATTACCCATGCGTGCTTCAAAATGAAGGAATAATCTAAGGACTGCACCAACTATGCAGGCGATTAAAGCATCTAAAACTGTTCCTCCATATAGATAAGAAAATCCACCACATCCAATGGCAGTGGCAATTATCAACATTGGAAAATTGTAAGATGGAATTCGTTTACATTCTTCCAGCTTTGCCCATGCTTCATCTAGTGTGATCTCTTTTGAACAGACTTCACGACATAATGCATTCAGCCCGGCGATACGTCCTAGGTGAGTTGGATACATCGGTACATGTCTGATCATTGAGCTGGCGTGCTCTGTAACCTCATCTGCACTTGCAAATATTCCGTTACTCAATACGTACACATCGCAGTCGGTAATATCGTATGAATTTAAAATGGCGAGGACACTGTCCTCGACCCTATAGACCTCTGCTCCATTTCTAAGAAGAATGTCTCCTAGTTCCACAGCAAAGGACAATACTTTTTTTGTATCTGACATTGTTGCTCCCTAAAATAAAAATTCTACAATGATTATCCATTATTAACAGAAGTTTTTCAACCAAATGTGTAGTTATTTACAATTGTGGATAACTTTTGGGGAAAACTTTGTTCGTTGAAATGTGTATCACTAAAACGATATCGCTGATAAAATCAGCGTTTGTTGGCATTTTGGTTGAGTGCAATTTGTGGATAAATATGTTAATAACATGGAAAATAGAAGTTATCCTCAACTGAAAAAAATCCATTGTGGAAATTGTGGATAAGTCAAGTTACTGGTTGAGGGTAATATCAACAAGGCAATATTTATTAATGTTTTCTTAAATAAACCTATGAGTTGTAGGGCATTTAAGGTATTTATGATATAATGTTTGACGGATTACAGAAATTAGGAGGTCTAATAATGGCAGAGAAAGAAACATGTGCTTCAGCTAGTTCTTGTAGCAGAGGCTCTTGTGAGGGCTGTCCATCTGCAGAGGCAGCAAAAAAGGGTGTTAGAAATACAGCATTTTTAGAAGAGCAAAATAAGAATTCTAATATAAAACATGTTATCGGAGTTGTATCTGGTAAGGGTGGAGTTGGTAAATCATTAGTTACATCTTCACTTGCTGGTGTTATGGCTAGAGCAGGTTATAGTGTTGGTATTCTTGATGCAGATATTACAGGCCCATCTATTCCAAAGATGTTTGGTGTACACGGCCCAGCTATGGCTAATGATGACGGTACATTCCCAGAGGTTGCTGAGGATGGCACAAAAATCATGTCTATCAACCTTATGCTTGAGGATGAGGAAGCTCCAGTTATCTGGAGAGGTCCAGTTATCGCAGGTGTTGTAAAGCAGTTCTGGACAGACACACAGTGGGGCGATGTGGATTATCTATTCGTAGATATGCCACCAGGAACAGGTGATGTTCCTCTTACATGCTTCCAGTCACTTCCTGTAGATGGAATTGTTATCGTAACAAGCCCACAGGAATTAGTACAGATGATTGTTAAGAAGGCATACAACATGGCGGATATGATGCACATTCCAGTGCTTGGCCTTGTTGAAAACTACTCATATATTGCATGCCCAGATTGTGGAAAGAAAATCGAAATCTTTGGTGAAAGCCACATTGATGAGGTTGCAGCTAGCCTTAATATTCCAGTGCTTGGCAAGATGCCAATGGATAGAGCTTTCGCAACAGCTGCAGATGCAGGACGCATCTTCGATATGCCTAATAACTACCTTGTTAAGGCACAAGACGTATTAGAGAAGCTCTAGATTTTAGATGAGCTAGTATGTGTAACTAGCAGAGTAAATTATTTAAAGGAGAATTAATTATGGCACAGAACCCAGTAGTTACAATCGAGATGGAAAATGGCGATATCATGAAAGCTGAGCTTTATCCTGAAATCGCTCCAAACACAGTTAATAACTTTATTAGCTTGATTAACCACAACTTCTATGATGGAGTTATCTTCCATAGAGTTATCAAAGGCTTTATGCTTCAGGGCGGAGATCCAGATGGAACAGGTATGGGCGGCCCAGGATACTCTATCAAGGGTGAGTTTACAAGCAACGGCTTTAAGAACGATTTAAAGCATGAGCCAGGTGTACTTTCAATGGCTCGTACAATGATGCCAAACTCAGCAGGTAGCCAGTTCTTCATTATGCACAAGAATAGTCCACATCTTGATGGCGACTATGCTGCATTTGGTAAGGTTATCGAAGGTATGGATGTTGTTAACAAAATCGCTGAGACAGATACAGACTGGTCAGATAGACCTCTTAACGAGCAGAAGATGAAGAAGGTTACAGTTGAGACTTTCGGAGTTGAGTATCCAGAGCCTGAGAAGTACTAATTATTAGCTTTGCTAAAACAACTATTGCCACAATCATAATGTTGTGATATCATAGCGGCACGCGTTTTGCGTGTCGCTTTTTCATTTATTTCATTCATATCCCAATAATATTATGGAACTTAATAATTTAAGGCTTTGTTTTGCTTTATGGATAGGTGTAGAGGCTATTTCTATACTTGCTGCCATTTGCCATAAACGTAGAAGTAATAAGGCTTTTCGTATGAAACAGCTATATTTCAACAGAATGCTATATTTAATGGAAAGAAAGGTGCAAAGGGAGAGCTTACTTCAGGAATGCTACTTGAATACCGCATCCTGCAAGGCATTACAGAGGTTGCTTTTTAAGGCTTTGAGTCTACAAAACCCCAATAGCGGATTTAGATATATGACGAAAGCTTTATATTGTGAACCCGTTAGACTATTAAATGGGTATCTTATAAATAGCAAGGATAGAAAATTGACCCAAGATACGTTGGAGTATTTTCGAGAGCAATTTGAATTGTGGATAACTTCCAGAAAAAAGCTGCAAGAACATTTAAATACTAACAGGCTTATCTACATAATTGAAAAGACAATTTTTATGATTGCAAATTTGGCGTTATATTTTAGGAGTAGACTAAATATTACCCTGTTTATATTTATTGTTGTCAATACAATTGGCGTAGTTCTGTTCATTGTTCTGGATTATGAATGTGTTGTTGTAGATGAGGAATTCCGTGACAGAAAACTTGCAAGAAATAATACTATAGAAAAAAAGACCCTAAAACCAGCCCACAGAATGAAAGAAATCTTTCAAACTGTAGCTAGTCTGGGTCTGATAATCAATGTAACTATGCTTGTGGAGCAGTATCTTGATAAGGTAATTTGATTCTAAGCTTTGTGATACGCTTCTTATCAACTGCAAGCACGCGAACTATGGTGCCATTTTCTGATACGTAGGTTTCACCGGCATTTGGAAAGTGATCAAAGGCTCCAACTATGTATCCGCCGATGGTATCATAGTCTTCGCTTGTAAAGCCTAGAGGGATTATATTACATAAATCTTCCAGATTCATTGAACCGAGAACCTGGTATTCTCTATCGTTTAGACGTACGATTGGGTCTTCCTCATCTTCATCGTACTCATCACGAATCTCGCCGACAATTTCTTCCAACAAGTCTTCCATGGTTATCATTCCGGATAAATCACCATATTCATCCAAAACAATGGAGACTGTTGTAGATTCTTCACGCATCTCATCAAAAAGGTCAGATACGTTTTTCATTTCATAGGTGAAGTAAACATCACGAAGGTAGTTTCTAACAGAGAAGTCATCGCCTGGAACAAGTCCAAGGAAATCCTTCATATTCACCATGCCGATAATTTTTTCACTGTCTGGCTCACAAACAGGAAGTCGTGTAAACATGTCTTCTTTAAATACTGAAATCAAATCATTATAAGAGATATCAGCGTCAACCATGGTCATATCGATACGTGGAATCATAACTTCTTTTGCACAAGCATCAGAGAAGTCGAACACTTTGTGTATCATGGTGCGCTCATCTCCTTCAATTTCACCACTTTGATGGCTGGCATCCACCATTATTCTAAGCTCATCCTCAGTTATAGTATCATCCTTGAAATCAGGATCGATTCCAAAAAGCTTTATACAAAGTCCTGCCAGAAAATTAATTATTATAATAACTGGAGTAAGCAACCACATCAGTCCACTGATTATAGGTGCGAATAGAAGACTGAGGGATGTGGAATTAATAGTTGCTATAGACTTTGGAGTGATTTCTCCAAATATCAATATTAATAATGTAAGAATACCAGTAGCGATTCCTGCTCCGACGCTGCCAAATATGTCTATTGCAAGGGTTGTTGCAAGGGAAGATGCTGATAGGTTAACAATATTATTTCCTATTAGTATGGCAGATAACATTTTTTTAGGACGGGTGACAACATTTAAAACCCTGGCGGCTTTCTTATTGCCATCGTCTGCCATAGTTTTCAGTTTGATTTTATTTACTGTTGTTAGTGCTGTTTCAGCTGATGAAAAGAAAGCGGAAAGGACTAACAATAATATAAGAATTATCAGTCTAATTAACAGGTGTGTATCCAATAATGTATGCTCCTTTTACCAAAAATATTATTTCGTCAGTTAATAACTAGAATTATACATATGGTAAAAAGTTGTTGCAAGGATAACCTACCCAAAGGACTTCATCTTTGCTAAAATGGATGCTATGAGAAAAAGAATTCTATGTGTATTACTAACTTTAATAATGACAGCATCCCTTGCAGGATGTGGTAAATATAGCCAGTCTGAAATCGACCTTAGAGACCAGGGAATTGAGCAGATGGATGCAGGAAACTACGAAGAAGCCATCACTCTTTTCGACCAGGCACTTGCCAAATCCATTGGTAAGGTTACTGATTTGGAAATAGACATAAACTATTACAAAGCAGCAGCTCAGTTCTCAGCAGGTTCATTTGACGATGCAGTAAAGACTTACACTTACCTTATCAAATATGACGGCGATAATTACGAGGCCTACTTCCTTAGAGGAAGCATATATGCAACAGAAGGGGAAATCGGAGAGGCCATCACAGATTATGATGCTGCTGTAGCCATTGATGAAAAGAACTACCTATTATATATACAGATTTATGAAAACCTTAATTCTTTAGGTTACACAGATCAGGGATTGGTTTATTTAAACAATGCTTTGGATGTATCTGATAAATCAGCCAATGCAAAATACTACAAAGGCCGAATATACTACATGCTTGGTCAAACCGATGACGCGCAGGAATACCTTCAGGCTGCAGTAGATAAAGATATAATAGAAGCAAAGCTTTATCTGGCAAAGCTATATCAGGATTCTGGGGACTATGATTCAGCACAGACTCTGTTAGAAGAGTATGCTGCATCAGATGAAGTTACTAGCAGCGCTCTTGCAGCACTAGGCGATATTGAGATGACAAATGGCAATTATGAAAACGCCTTAGGATACTATCTGGCAGGGTTGAGTCTGGATTCAATAGACAATATGTCTGAACTTATGAAGGGACAGGTTGCAGCACTTGAAAAGCTGGAAAGATACTCAGAAGCTAAGGATGTGTTGACACAATATCTTGAGAGTTATCCAAATGATGAAGAGGCATCAAAAGAGTTAATATTCTTGGAGACAAGATAAAATACGTAAAATGGGCACACTATATATGGTGTGTCCATTTTGTGTTAAAATACCAAATATTGTGTGTGTTGAAACGTGATTCTACTTAGAAAATAATCAAATTCTTGGAAGCAATTTAGGTAATTATGACGAAAAGCACAATATCTAGTCTTTTTAAATTGAATATCACCCTATATTTTGATAACATATAAACAAGTCGAAAGTGCCTTGAAAGAAGGTGAAGGGGGAGTCCTTTTTTTGACATTATAAGGATACTAGAGAAAGGAATATTTGGTGAGTAGAATTGTTTGATGTTGTAAAAAGAGATGGACAAGTCGCAGAATTCAATTTAGGCAAAATTAACGATGCGATTGCAAAGGCTTTTGAAGCTACTGGAAAGGAATACAACGACGATATTATCGGATTATTGTCGCTTAGAGTATCGGCTGATTTCCAGAACAAAATTAAAGAAAGCAAAATCTCGGTGGAGGATATTCAGGACTCAGTAGAAAACGTACTTGAGCAGACTGGATATACAGATGTTGCTAAGGCATATATTCTTTACAGAAAACAGCGTGAAAAGATGCGCAACATGAAGTCTACAGTTCTCGATTACAAGAACGTTGTAGATAGCTATGTTAAGGTTGAGGACTGGAGAGTTAAGGAGAATTCCACAGTTACATATTCTGTAGGTGGTCTTATTCTTTCAAACTCTGGTGCAATCACAGCTAATTACTGGCTTTCAGAGATTTATGATGAGGAAATTGCACAGGCACACCGCAATGCAGATATCCACATTCATGATCTTTCAATGCTTACAGGTTATTGTGCAGGTTGGTCACTTAAGCAGCTTATTCAGGAGGGCTTAGGTGGAATCACAGGAAAGATTACATCTGCTCCAGCAAAGCACCTTTCAGTACTTTGCAATCAGATGGTAAACTTCCTTGGTATCATGCAGAATGAGTGGGCTGGTGCTCAGGCATTCTCATCATTTGATACATATCTTGCACCATTTGTTAAGACAGACAACCTTTCATATCAGGAAGTTAAAAAGTGCCTTGAGGCATTTATATATGGTGTAAACACTCCATCACGTTGGGGTACACAGGCACCATTCTCAAACATCACTCTTGATTGGACAGTACCTAATGACTTGGCAGAGCTTCCAGCTATCGTAGGTGGCAAGGAGCAGGATTTCAAGTATAAGGACTGCAAGAAGGAAATGGACATGGTTAACAAGGCATTCCTTGAAATCATGATCGAAGGTGATGCTAATGGACGTGGTTTCCAGTATCCAATTCCTACATACTCTATCACTAGTGATTTTGATTGGTCTGATACAGAAAACAACAGACTATTATTCGAAATGACAGCAAAGTATGGTACACCATACTTCAGCAACTACATCAATTCCGATATGGAGCCAAGCGATGTTCGTTCTATGTGCTGCCGTCTTCGTCTTGATCTTCGTGAGCTTCGCAAGAAGTCAGGTGGATTCTTTGGTTCAGGCGAGAGCACAGGTTCTGTAGGTGTAGTTACAATCAATCTTCCTCGTATTGCATACCAGGCAAAGGATGAGGCAGATTTCTATGCTAGATTGGACAAGCTTATGGATATCAGCGCACGTTCTCTTAAGATTAAGCGTGGCGTTATTACAAAGCTTCTTGATGAGGGATTATACCCATACACAAAGAGATACCTTGGAACATTCAACAACCACTTCTCTACAATCGGTCTTATCGGTATGAATGAAGTAGGTCTCAATGCTAACTGGCTTCGTGCAGATATGACTAGTAAGAAGACACAGGAGTTTGCAAAGGATGTCCTTAATCACATGCGTGAGCGTCTTTCTGATTATCAGGAGATGTACGGAGATCTTTACAACCTTGAGGCTACACCAGCTGAGTCAACAACATACCGCTTTGCAAAGCATGATAGAGAGCAGTTCCCAGATATCATTACAGCAGGTAAAGAAGGTGACACACCATTCTATACAAACAGCTCACACATGCCAGTAGAGTACACATCAGACATCTTTGATGCTCTTGATGTTCAGGATGAGCTCCAGACACTTTACACATCTGGAACAGTATTCCATGCATTTATTGGTGAGAAGCTTCCTACATGGGAATCAGCAGCAAATCTTGTACGTAAGATTGCTGAAAACTATAAGCTTCCATACTACACATTGTCTCCAACATACTCAGTATGTAAGGACCATGGCTACATCGCTGGCGAGCACTACACATGCCCACACTGTGGCAAGACAGCAGAAGTTTATAGCCGTATCACTGGCTACTATCGTCCAGTACAGAACTGGAACGAGGGCAAGACTCAGGAATACAAGAACCGTAAGCTTTACGATATTGCAGGCTCTGTATGCCGTCGTGCTGGAGAAAAGCAGGCAGCAAAGGCTGAACAGCCTGAAATCAACCTTGAGGTAGTTTCAGAGGAGCCTACAACAGGTGTTAAATACCTCTTCACTACAAAGACATGTCCAAACTGCGCAAGAGCAAAGGAAATCCTTGAGGATGAGGATTATATCCTTGTTGATGCAGAAGAGCAGGTAGATATGACAAAGAAATATGGTGTTATGCAGGCACCTACTCTTGTAGTAGTTAACGGCGATGATGTTAAGCGTTATGCTAACGCAAGCAACATCCAGAAGTACGTTGATGAAAACTAAACATTAATTAAAACGTAAAGACGAATCACCATGTGGTGGTTCGTCTTTTTTGTTTACATATAATTAACAGAAAGTTCAAAGTTATTGATTGTGAAGTATGGTAGCATTAAAGAAGGTAATGTAGATAAGTGTACATTTTTTTCAATATGGGTAGCTTAGCTGCCTGATTCTATAGAAAAACGGGAGTTCAAAGGAAGGGTAGCCTATGACAATTAACGAGAAAATTGAAAGCGATAAAATAGTCCTTGAAGTTGAAGGAAAGATAGATAGTATGACTACTCCACAGCTGCAGGATGCGATTTTATTGTCTCTTCAAAAAATGAAAAATTTGGAAGTTGATTTTGCAGGAGTAAGTTATATCTCCAGTGCAGGCCTTAGAGCTCTTTTGATGGGAGTTAAAACAGCCCAGTCGAAGCAAGGTTCCATGGTTCTACTCAATGTGGCAGAACCTGTACAGGAAATATTTAAAATGACCGGTTTTAGCGATATCTTTGTGATTAAGTAATGGAAGTGGGGAGTATGAGTCAGAAGGTATTAGTTATTGAAGATGATGAGGATTTATTGTTCATCTACAAGGTCAGACTGAAAGATGCTGGTTATGAGGTTTATACCGCAGTAGATCGAAAGACCACAGAGGATATGATTCGTGACCATAAATTTGACATTATTCTCATCGATATGATGCTTATTGGAATAACGGGGATAGAGCTATGCCCGTTTATTCGTGAACATACAGATGCGCCAATCATCTTTATCAGTTGTATAGGCGATAATGTGAGCAAAATAGATGCCTTTGATGCAGGGGCCGATGACTATATGGTAAAGCCCATTGATTACCAAGAGTTAGTTTCTAGAATGGCGGCGAATATCAGAAGGGCAAATTCGGGATTTTCATTAAGAGGTGAAAAAGAGGTAAGACATTTTCAACAGTTTGATATTGATGAAAAGACACATACGGTATATAGCAAGCAAAATGGTCAAAGCAAGGAAGTGGCCCTGTCACCTACAGAGTATAATCTGTTGACATTGTTTGTGAATCATGCAGATGAACTGATTATGTATGACAGAATTTATCGCGAAATATGGGGCTGTTCAGATGAAGGGGATGTAAGAACTGTAATGGTTCATATTTCAAATCTCAGGAAGAAGATTGATTTGGAGAAGCGTGATTGTATTCATACGGTTAGAAGTGCAGGATATATTTTTACTGATAAATAGTGGTAGTTCGTATTTACGATATGTTTGCATTTGAATGGAGAAAATAATGAAAACAAATACACAGAAATTACTATTAGCAGTACTGTTTACCTTATTTATAGTGGAAATGATTAGTTTCTATCAAAGCCAGATATGGATAATGTTCATCATATTTGTGATTTTTTCTATGTGTGCCATGCAATATGCAAGGGCATGCAGGGAGGAATCAGAAGAGGAGCTGGAAGACGAGAAAGAAAACAGCCAGGATTTGCAAGCTAAGTACTCAGATTTGAAGGGAAGAAATGACCGAATGAAGAGCGAGTTTGAAAATCAGGTTGAGCTAAATGAACGGAAGCTTGAGGCGTCAACTGAGGAGATAGCAGCTCTTAATAGTCAGCTTAATAGTGCAATGAGATTTGATGCATTGAAAGCTATATTGCCGGCTCAGGCCCAGTTCAACAAGGATATGGATGCTATATCACTGGTGCCTGTAATTAGAAGCGTAATTAGAGATTATCATCAGGCTATAAAAGAAGCAGGTATTGTAGTACAGATTTCAGAACCGGATGAGATTATATACGTAAGAGCGGAAGAAGAAATTATTCGAAGACTTTTCAGCAATATTATAGACAATGCAGTGAAGTTCATAGATAGAGATGGCAAGATTATAATCACTGTTTCGCAGGTAGATGATGAGGCTATAGTGGTTGTTCGAGATAATGGCATAGGCATCAGCGAAAGTCAGCTAAATCACATTTTTGATATTAACTATCAGGGAGACAATAGCACTCTAGGCAACGGCTTAGGCTTGGCCCAGGTAAAAGCTATTGTGGATTACCTTGGTGGCAAAATATATGCAAGAAGTACACAGAACGATGGAACAGGTATTTTTATTCATTTGCAGGCAGAGTAGCTTAAAAGTGGGGGAAATATGAACAAATACGTATATACGATAACAACTGTTTTATTCTTTTTAATTGCAGTATTTACAGTATCACTAGTTGCGAATAAGGACGATACAAACACAAATGCTGCAGAACCAGTGCAGACGGCAGAGGTAACAGATATGGAAGAGCCGGAGTCTGAGACAGTAGTAGAGGAGCAGGTGACTCAGGAGACGGTTATCGAAGAGCAGACTGTTGAGGAACCGGTAGTAGAGGAGCCAGCAGAAGAGGAACCAGAGGAAGAAACAGTAGATGAAGATGTTACCTACTACGTTTATACGGTAAAAGGAGCCAGCTGGCTAAACATCAGAAGCGAAGAGGGAAAGGACAATGATCCGGTTGCCACAATACCAAGGGGGTATAAAGGTTACGTGGTAGAAATGACAGGACATTGGACACTCCTTTGTGCAGATGGATATATCGGATATTGCAGTGATTCTTATTTGGAATTGGAGGAAATAGCACCAGAGGATTTCCCAGATGAGCTAAAGGGATATGATGCATCGTCAGCAGGTACACGTATTGCTGAAGGCAAAATTGGAGAAGTAGAAGAGAGTAATGAAAAATCAGTAAAGTGGCTTTAGTACAGTACAAAAGCAGGGTGGGGTTATGATACAAAAATTTAATGTAGATAGAGACAAACCGTTTGAAAGCTATGATGAGTTTATGCGATATCTGTTCTCTTGCGTGGATGTGAGAATAAAAGAACAGATAAGTATTATGCAGCATGATTATGCATCTGAAAGGGGCGGATACAGAAATGTAATGTATCCGGACTTGGAGACTGCAGAAGTAAAGAATCAGAAGCGCTATGAGAGCTTCTTTTCCGAAAAGGACCAGGATAATTCTGAGGATTTTTCGGAGGAAGAAGACGATGATTCAAAGGAGTTTGACGCTGATATTCCTATGGATTTATTAGATATCCTCAACACGATAGGTGAGGATTCTGAGGATGAAGAAGAGCAAGAAGAAGTAGAAAGTATGGACATTACTGAGATGATATCTTATGTAATGGAGAGAGGCAGATTGTCCCGTGAACAGGGGATGATTCTGCCTTTTTTGAATATTACAGAGAAATTGGGGTATACCAATTTTGCTGTATTCTGCCTGACAGCGGCAATTCTTTCATCTTTACAGACCGAGTACGGAACCATTTTCCAGGTTATTAATCAGAATAGTGGCTTGCCAGTTCCAACTATTGAATTGGCAGCAAAAATATATTATGGCAGCGATTATCAGGTAGCCAAATTCTACGATGATATGAGTCACTGTCTTGAACAATTGCAGCCAATAATGTCTCTAAACATCAATCCTGCAATGCCATTTTCTACAACAGTCAGCCCTGATAAGAGGCTTATAGATTTCCTGTTTGGCAGTGAAGATGACAAGCTGGATGCGGACTATAGTAGATTCTTCAAAATGCTTACAAAGAAGGACGAAAAGCTTGATCCTATTATGGCTAATGAGGGTGTTTTGGACGCCATGGAAATCTCTTATAGCGAAGGTGTAAGGGTGTTCCATTATTACGGAGATGAAGGCAGCGGTCGACGTTTCTTTGTTAAAAAATTCTGTGAGAAAAATGGCTTAAAGGCTATCACTATAAACTGTAAAAAGCTATTCAATTATGACTTTAAATATGTTGATCACGCTTTGTGGGCTGTCACAAGAGAATGTATTTTGACAGGGGCTTGTTGTTGCCTTACAGAGCTGACATTTAGGGAAGAGGAAAAGGAAAAGTTCTTTGGATATATGGATTTGGCACTTGGCAAGCTGATTGAGAAAGACATTCTTTGCTTTGCTATGAGTAAAGAAAAGTTGCCAATGAAGGATATCACAAAGGAAGAGTTTACAGAGCTAGAGCTTCCAACTCCAACTACAGGAGAGCGCGAAGAGTGCTGGAATTTCTTTGCCAAGGATTACACCTTGGGCAAGGATGTAGAGCTTCCTGAAATGGCCATAAAGTTCCTTTTTACTGCTGGAAAAATCAAGGATGCTCTAAAGAATGCAAGAGCTCTTGCTACTATGGATAAATGTGTGGATATTCCAAGGGAAACTCTTTTCAGAGGCTGCTACAACCAGATGAGTTCTGAACTGACTCAGAAGGCTACAAAGGTAAAAGCGAACTTTGGATTTGAAGATATCGTAATGAATCCAACACAGCGAGAAACATTACAGCATGCTATAGACCAGATGAACTTTAGAAAACAGATTTACGATGATTGGAACTACACCAAGAAGTATCCATATGGTCGTGGTCTTTCTGTACTTCTCTTTGGTGCCCCTGGTACAGGTAAATCAATGTGTGCCCAGGTTATTGCCCACGAACTAAATCTGGAGCTTTATAGAGTAGATTTGTCGAAGGTTATTGATAAATACGTTGGTGAGACTGAAAAATCAATTTCTATGATTTTCCGCGAGGCAAAGAAGTGTAATGTAGTTCTTTTCTTTGATGAGTGCGATACCTTGTTTGCAAAACGAAGTGATGATGGTGGATCTAACCAATCTTCTAACAATAACAAGACAGCATTGCTTTTGCAGGAAGTTGAAGCCTACGACGGTGTATCAGTTCTAGCCACAAACTACAAACACAACATTGATCCGGCGTTCTTTAGACGTATGAAATACATTGTAGAGTTCCAGTTCCCAGATGTGGATACACGAGAAATGCTTTGGCGCACTACAATTCCAAAAACAACTCCACTTGCGAAGGATGTGGATATCAGATTCCTTGCTGAAAAGTACGAGTTGGTTGGTGGTAATATCAAAAACTGTATTTTGAATGCGGCGTTCCTTGCAGCAGCAGATCCTAATGCTGGGGGAGAGGTTCACATGCAGCATTATCTAAACGCAGTTAAGTACGAGTTTGTTAAGGTTGGTAAGGTATTTACAAAGGCAGATTTCGAGCCTTATGCAGATTTGGTAGGACTATAAAGTTGAGGAGAAACTTATGGATAATAGTTTTTTTGATGAGTTAAATGAGATTCCGGATGAGGCGAAGACAAATCAAGCTGATGTTGTAGGAGATAATGAGATTTCAAAGGTAGTTGAGCCATATGAAAAAGCAAGAAAACAATTGGAGGAATCAAAGAAGACTAATATTTTCGGCAAAAAAAAGAATAATTCCGAGGAGTTTCTTATGGTTCTTGGAAATCTTCAAGATCTTATTGCAACGATAGGGCGTCTTGAAACACCAACAAATAATGAGTATTTAGTGGGAGCGGCAGATAGACTTGCTAATGAAATGAGGGATTTAATTAATACTGGCCAAAAATATATGCGTAAAACAGGAGGCTTTTTTAGTCAAGGAAAAGCAAGAAAGAAATTAGTTGGCGCATTGATCAAACAACTTTATGAGGATAGACAGGGACTGCAAGCTGGTGCAGAGAGCTATGATTATAAAAAACACAATTCAAATTTGACCGGTTTTTCTTGGTACCACTTTATGCGAGAACAGACTGTAGATTTGGGAAATGTAAGCTATGATACATTGCAGGATGTGGATGGAGAATACTCTGGAATAAAACAACTGGGGGATAATGTTGATACTTTAGGAGGTTCATATTTTAAAGAAGATATGAATGTGTATAAAAATGAAAATAGTAATATGCATAGTGTACTTAATATGGCTTATGCACTTAGCGATAAATCTGAGTATCCGCTTTCTCCTGAAGAGAGAGAAGAACTGTCGTATTCAGTTTTTTTTGGATTTAGCGATATTCAGTCTAACAGTCCATCTATAGTTTTATTTAAAAAGTATTTTCAAATTGCTCTGGATTTCGAAAAGAGAAATTGGGGAAAAGCAACCAGCGCAAAGACAGAGTTTTTCCAAAAAGATATAAATGAGCAGGAATATACTAATCTCAATAATCGAGAGGTGGCAGCATATAAGATTGCTGTGCTATTAGGTCAGCCTTCATTATTTGCAAGAGCGCAAAGAGGTGTTATAAAGAGCAAAGCAGGCGGTGAAGAAGAATCAAGGACAGGGACTATTGTTGAAAATGTTAATGGTACAAATGCCGCATTAGCACATCAATCAATTTTAAAGGATGATATTGAACGATTTAAGGCTATGGGGTTAGGCTCCATTAAACAATACGAAAAGCAATATGACAAACTATATAACGCTGTATCTGGTACTTTTATAAAAAGCATGCTGAACCTTCAAGTATTGGATTATATATGCAATGTTCCAGAAAGAAAACTGGAGGATATGGTAGTTAAAGAGGATGATCAGAATAAGGTGGTGTCAGTTACAGGTATAAATAATACAACTGCTTTTGGAGCAGGAAAGCCGGACAATGGAGTGTTGTCCAAGGGAATGCTTAATCTTGCATATATGGATCTTAATCTTGCACAATCCATTAGATTACTTACTAAAGACATGTTGGTTTATGAGTTAAAAGATTTAATATCTGATGCAGAAATAGCAGGTGCTTGGGATAGAGTTAGCAGGCTTCAGACTGCTATACAAAAACAAATGGATTTGGATCCTGGAGCATTTGTGGTATTTGATGAAGATTGGGAGGCAAATAAGGGTGATCTTTTTCTAGAAGCAGGAGAAGATAATAGTTCTTATTTTGGAAAGTATGTTAATAGCAAAATTGATATTAATTCTGATGAAGCTTCAAGAAGAATAGGAATGAGCTTAGCTCAGGATTGGTTAACTAGTAAATCCACTGCATCGAAGGAAGTATGGAATGATAAGTTAAGAGAAGTATGTGAAGAAGGAATTGGTAAGGCAGAGTTTGAGAAAATGCTTGATAAATATGATTTAATGCCTTGGTTTGGTCCACAAGGAATAATGGATGATAAATATGTTAAGGATGCAATTAGCTCGTCTTTAAAGAAGGAGTTTATAGGTAAGCTGGCAACTGCTCTTTATAATTGCAGGATAAAAAATAATGCAAATGCATAGAAATTGTGAGGGGTGCTTATGATCGTATGTAAAGTTGAAAAAGAAGAATATGAAATACTTGAAGGATTGGCGCCTGAAGAAGATGTTAATGCTTTTTATGAGGATGAGGATATAAGTGCTTTTGTACTGATAGATGGGGACGATGTGGTTGGTACATTGATAGGTACAATTGTTAATGAAGCGTATCAGGTGTATTGGCTTTACGTAGAACCTGAGCATCGAAGACAAGGTGGGGGGAAGCTATTAATAAGTACGCTAAAGAAAATCCTTAGCTATGTAAATGTGCCTATACATATAGCTTGGGAGGGAGAACCTGAAATCTCCAAAGAGATCTGTTTATTCCTTTTGAACCAAGGATTTACAAAAGAAAGAGAAAAAGAAATACGAAGTTATTCTGTCCATATTTCAGACATAAATCCGACAGAGAAAATGAAAAAGAGAAGCGATAAAGTTGTGTCTTTTGAAAGTCTCGGTAAAGAGTTTTTAAGAAAGATGGAAAAAGATAAGGATGCAAATAAAAGTAGAATGGTTCCAGAGGGAGGCTTTCTCGCAAAGGATATAAGAAAAGACCTTAGCCTTGCATATTTAAAAGGTGAAGAGCCAATTGCATACGTTGTATTAAAGGAAGATAACGATAATGTGTTACAACTTAACACAATGTATTCATCAGGGGAGGCAAATACTGTTATCACTTATTTGCTTTATGAACTGGCATATTTATTAAAGGATAAATGTGATGGAAATCAACTAATGCATATTAATGCTGTTACAGATGGCGTGGATGCATTAATAAAGTATTTTATACCTACAGCAGAAGAAATAGGATACAGCTATTACGGATAGTTTTGGAGGTTTTTTATGGGTGATGAATTCAGATATGACAAATATTTAGATAAGCAGGACCCTTCAATTTTGCAGGGAAAAATGATTGTGGATGATATTCACGAGCACAGCTATGATAAGAGCCGTTATAAAGATGAAGAGTCTGCTAGAAGAGCTGCATCTGATGAGATGGAGGAGGGGTATGGTAGACGACTTGAATATCTAAAATCATACCATGATGAGAAAAACTATGAGCTAAATACATTATTTCAAAAGAATTTGGATGCAATGGTGCCATCTGTTCCAAAGACTATTCGTAAGAAAGCCACTGGTGTACCAAAGCAAAAGGCAGCTGCTTCAAAATTAGGCTTTGGTAAGGTAAAAGAAAAATATCGAGTATTTAAGCGTAGTTTTAAAAACACAAATGCAACTGCTGTGACTGTACGTGAGAGCGACAAGCTTAAGGCGTACAAAAAGAATCAGGATGAGTTTGATAAAAATTTTTTAGAGGCCCGTAATACTACGCAGATACCAGGTGCACATGATTTAGAAGTTGATGCCCTTAAGTATTTTGTAAATAGAGAAGAGACAACGACAGAAGAGGCAAAAACACAGCAGATTGCTGATAACAAAAAGGCGATTGAAGACTATTTTAAGAATAAAGATAGCAAGGAAAAAATGTTGAATAATGCCTTGAAGGAGTTAATCAACTTCGAAATGGATGAAAAAATGTTTACTGACGCGTATCTTTCGGCAAACATTACAAATATGGTGGAAATGGTCTATAAATTTAGGGCGTTCAAAGATTTATATAGATGCAATGAGGCTTATTTCAGAAACAAAGAGGGAATTATAGAAAAACTTGTTTTTTCCCGTGGAAAAACCCTAGAAGATTTTGTAACGGGACATTTGCGACTACAAGGACTTCAGATTGACTGGTCAACAAAAACAACCACAACAATTCCAGATAAGATTAAAAAGACGGATACCGAGAAGGCTCAGGATAGGGATAATCTGGTTAGAACGACCTTGGAATCTGTAAATAATCTAAAGGATGAATCTCGCCAAGAGTATAGAAAAATGCTGGCTTCAACTGTAAAGGTTGATAAGAATTATTATGCAGAAGTAGACAGAAGATATGACAATTTGGTTAAAAGGGTGGCTCAGAATCCTGGTGTTTATGATGCTAACAAGGATTTATTGCGTAGATTAGCAGGTAAAGCAGGTAGATATGCTGCAATACTGTCTGAATTGGAAGCTCAAATAGATGCATATAAGGATTTAGTGGCAGGCGAAAAAAATAATACTTTAGATCGGGTGCTTTCTGAAAATGCAGCCTCCACAATAGTAGAGAATTTACGAAATACCTATGCAAAATATGAAGATCAGTACAAAGCTTACGAACTTACAATCCTTTCTATAGTTGATAGTACAAGAAGATTTAATGCTGAAGAAACATTTCTTATAAAAGACACCATGGAGTTTGAAAAAATTGAGCAGAGTATAACAGAAATCGGTGTTAGAAAAGATTACCACGAAGCTCATTATAGATCTATAGGTGACAAGAACTTTAGGTATGGAGAGTCTAGAGCAGAAAATCATAGAAAAGTGTTTGTGGATGGAATGCGCGGACAGGACACATTTATCAAGCAAGAAATGAGGGATAGACTGGAAGATAGTAAATATGAAGAAACTGCCAAGACGCTTGTAAAGAATAAGGAATTGGATTCTCGTCTAACTGCTAAATATAAATCTGACTATCTCATTAGATATGCTGCACCTAAATTCAACAACTTCTTGGGAGCGGGTGGAGAAGAAACCTTACTTGGCAACTATGAGTTTATAAAGTCTATGGCAGTTAATTATGACAGCATAATTGCTAATAATATGCTTAAGGATAAACCACAGGAGATAGTACAAAATGTTCATGTAAACGGAAAAATGGCAAAGTTTTTACTTAAAGGATGGGAACCATATATTTATATGATAAAGACCGGCATTCATTTTAATCTACCATTAGATAAGGAGGGTGAACCCTCTATTTTATATATGGAACAGGAAGGCTTGGAAAGATTGATTATTGAAATCAATAAATCGTCAAGAAGTCTTCTTGGAAAAATGCCTGAGCATATGAAAAAGTATTTAGAATTAGCGCAAATACAACTTGAAAGTGTCAAGGCAAAGAATAGATTAAAACAAAAATACGAAGGTATCCTTGGAGACGACAGGCAACTATATTTTGATACTCTGAATATAGAAGAAGAAAACAATTATTTAACTGGAAAAATGTTTGATAAGGGGGCAAAAAAGGTAGAATATGGAACACTAAATATTGCTCGAGTTGTTAATAAAGTAATGGGAACAGATGATAAGCTTCCTAGTGAAGTGAAAGAAGGTATCACACCAAAACTATATTTGGCAATAAGACCAATGTTACATCAAAATGTTATAGATACAAGTGTACGTAAATTTGATGACCATGGAAATTTGGAAAAAGAGTATAGAGTAATAGACGAAAATAAATATGCCGCCAATCTACATATACTAAATCTATTCAAGACTTTTGTAGATGATCCAAAATCCATTGGAGAAGAAGGACAAAAAGAAATAAATGAGTTATTTGCTCACTATTACAAAAATAACATGAGTTCCTTGAATTATATAAATGAGGATGCTTATAAAACTGCTATTAATGGCGATAGTCATGAGTACAAGCTCAATAAGAAAATTAAGTCTGAAACTGAAAAACTTGAAGAAGCAATGTCAAAGAATGCCTTCTATATGCTAGTTGGTAAGATGCGTGAGTCAGAAGGCGTAGGTTTTAGAAACCTGCAAACGGAGGAATATGCAACAATATTAAAAAAAGAAGTGGAAACACAGGAGATTAGGGAAACTTTAGATACTTATATGATTCAAAATAACTTTGAGGAGAATTACACATTACATACAGGAGATTAAATGAATTCAGCTTTGGAAGAATTGGAAAAAGTTCATAATCTTGCAATAGGGCTTATCAGAGCATATGCAGAAGAAACCGTTGATGAGGGTGAAGAAACAGAGCTTTTTGAGTCCTTATATGGTTATCCTAAGGCATCACTAAAAGATATAGATATTCTATTTAAAGAATCATTACCAGTCCTTACCACCTCTTTGCAGCAGGTTGCGTTTGTAGTTGCAGTAGCTGGAAGGATGGATAGCGATGTTAATGAAATGCTGATGATTCTGTTTGGCAGGAAAAATATGTGTATTTCTATGGCCAAAATGATAGTGGAAAGTCTATCAGATCAGGATATTGACTATAGTGATTTGGAGGATGCGTACATAAGCCTGGGAAAGATTTGCCATTTCCAAAGAACAGATTTCTTCCCTGATAGCAGCATTGAAATCGATGATAGAGTGGTGGGATTTTTGGCCCACAGTTTCATGCTTCCAGAGAGAGTGGAAAAAGTTATTTCTAAAGGCAATGGGCAAACTGAAATCTTTTGTGACAGCGAAAAAGTGGAATTACTTCAAGCTGAGTATGAGCGAGGACACCGGATTTTTTGTATAAAAGGGGCAGCTGGAAGAGGAAGAAAAACAATATGCGAAAAAGCATTTGAGAAACTTGGATATGGCCTTATATATGTGGATGTGGAAATGCTTTTTACCAGTGCAAGAAAGTCAGAAGAAATACTTGAGCTTATATGGGAGATAAGAAGAGAAGCATATTTTGAAGCTAATACTAAGGTATGCATTGTATTCCATGATTTCAAAGAAGAATTCAACAAGAAAGAAGGAAAGCAGTGGTTTTATCGTATATCCGTGGAACCATTTGTGACTAGTGATATGCCTGTTGTTTTTATAGCACAGGAAAACATGAATGAAAAACTCCTTGTAGGAACAAATTTCTGCGTAAATATTAATCTATCAGCTTGTGATAGAGAACAGTTAATAGCATTGTGGCAAGGATATGGCAGTAAATATGGCTTATTAGAAAAAGGTTTTTTTGATTCGGAAGTACTTGCCACAATTTACAGAATGAATCCTTCAGAAATAGCTATGGCCACTATGCGAATGGCGGAATTAGCAGCAGATAAAAGTCTTACGACCAGGGATATAGCAACAATTTGTACAGACATTGTTCCTATGAGAGCAAAGGGCCGTTTGGCAGAACTTGCAACGGATTTTACATGGGATGATTTGAAGCTTCCTGAATCTCAAATAAAAATGCTTAAAAGCGTATGCAGCCAAGTTTTGTATAGGAAAAAAGTATTTGATGATTGGGGTTTAAAAAAGAAATATCCATATGGAGCAGGAACAAGCGCATTGTTTTGCGGCAATCCCGGTACAGGTAAAACAATGGCAGCTAATGTTATAGCTAGCGAGCTAGGACTTCCTTTATATACTTTAAATATTGCAGAGGTAGTAGACAAATACATAGGAGAAACAGAAAAGAAGCTCGAGGAGATTTTTAGAGCTGCTGAAAAAAGTAACACAATCCTATTCTTTGATGAAGCTGATGTAATCTTTGGAAAAAGAAGTGAGGTAAAGGAAGCAAAAGATAGATATGCCAATACAGAAGTTGCTTATCTATTGCAGAGAATAGAAAGATATCCAGGGCTTGTCATTATGGCTACAAACCTAAAGGCCAATATTGATACGGCGTTTTTGAGACGTATTAGGTATGTAGTGGATTTCCCAATCCCAGAAGAAAGCATAAGGTTACAAATCTGGAAAGGATGTTTTGAGGAGCTTGATACGGGAAATATTGATTATGATTTTTTGGCTCATAATTTTGAATACACAGGCGGGGAGATAAAAAATGCTGCGTTGAATGCAGCGTTTATTGCAGCAGAATCAGATGAAAAGCTTTCTATGGTACATATTGTGAAGTCGATAGCGAGGGATGTTACGAAAAATGGTGGAATATTGACCCAGGAACAATTTGGAAATTATCTTGGTTTGATAAAATGACAGACATCTTTAGGAAAACTTTAGAAAAGTATAAACAAAAAGGCTTTAGTATAGAGTATATAGTATATAGTTTATGCACACTAGGGGGTAGTTTTTATGTCAGATAACATTAACATTATAGAAAACTATTTATACGATAATGAAGAAGCTCAGGAGAATGTTCAGGAGAATATTCAAGGAAATGAAGATTATATTCATGAAAAAAATTATATGACAATTGAGGACTTGGAGTCTGCTTATGTTGAAAAACAGGATTCGGGTAAGTCGCTTTTAATGACTGCTGATGCATTAAAGAAGGATGTCCTTAAAAGCGCTTATCGTGATGCAAGTATTCGCAGAAAGCAAGATAGGAACGCAGGGTTAGATAATTTTTATTCCCTTAAATCAACACAAAGAGATATTAAACGTATTAATTTCTTGCTTAAGTCAGGCAATATAAATGTGGATAAGGACTACTATAATCTTCAGGTAAGGCAGTCTAGAAATATGTCACATATGCTCCTTAATAATGAGGCTATGTGGGATAGTAAATATATGGGCAAAATTAAAACTACCTTGAATGAGGTGGAAAGTAATATGTCCCTTCTTAGAGGTGCTACCACTGAACAAACTATTTCTGACCAGCAATTTACTCAAATGCTTGAAGCTTACAATAGTGCGATGGAGGCTTGTAGAAGTTATTGCAAAAATCGTAATCCATGGTTTTCTAAGGGAAAACAGCGCCTTGCGGCAGTTAAGGAAGTCCTTGAAAATCTTGAAAAAGAGTATGGTGAGATTTGTGTAGGTCGTGACCTTGTAAAGGCTGGTGTATTTAAGGCCGCAGAGGCAAGTAATTTCCCAGATTTGCTTACTAATGCTAGGTACTATATGAGTGTTGGCGAGGTTAAATCTAGAGAAGATGTTAAGGTCTCAAAAAAACAAAAAGCTGGTAAAAATGTAGAAGCAAAACCAGAAAAGGTACAAGCTATTCCGAAGGAAGTAAAGCCATTTGTAGATGTGTTAAATGGTGATAAAACCCCTTCAGAATATGTAAAAACAGCTGGAGATAAAGCGGTTTTAGAATTTAAAGCAATACTTTCAGCCCTTAGGGAAATTCCTTTCGGAAAAGCATATGTAAAGAGTCTTTATATTAATAACAACTACATTTTATTATGCGCAAATGAGGATAATGAGCTTACTCTTCGTGCTGGAAATGCTGAATTTAGTTTAACAGGTTCACCAGATGAGCTTATTTCTTATATGGAAGATGACATGGTTAGAAATGAAAAGCTCTTTGGCAAGGATGTTACAACTGAAGCTATCCTTCATTATGCAAATAAAGATTTTAAGAATCTAAAAGATGTTACAGCAGGTGAAATAATAAATGCCCGTCAGCTTATGACAGAATTGATACTCAGGAAAGAGAAAATTGCACCTGAGTTACTTTATAATGTCCCAACTTATGAATTGATAGATCTCGCAAAAGAGCTTACAAACAATAATATTAAGTCCACTGATGCGATTGGTAGAATTAATAAATATCAGGGTGGTGATAAGCATTCTGTAGCGCTTGTAGCAGAGGCTAGAGAAATCACTGCTGTTCTTGCAAAGGAAAGCAAGGAAGAAAGAGCTGATAAGGTAAAAGGCCTTACAAAGACTAATCTTGACGAGAAAGTTATAGAACTCTCTATCGGTATGGCCCAAGAAAAGGCCAAAGCAAATGATGAGGACTATCTTGATGATTTAGAACAGGCAAAGAAAGAATTACTTGTTCAAAAACAAAAAGAATTAGATGAATCCTATGGTCAATTACCGTTAGATGAGCAGCCAGATTGGTATAGGGATTTAGAGGAAGCGAAAAAGGGTGGAAATGTCATTTTTATTAAGTTGGCAGAGATTAAAGCTTCATTTTCAAAAGAGAAGGCTGAACTGACAGAAGAAGATATACAAAAACTCAAGGAAGAAAAGTTCAAGGAGTTTATTACAAATAAGTATGATGAAGATGAGAATCTAAAGAAAGAACGATCTGAAATAGAATCCGAGGCGGTAAGATCATTTTTAGGTGATTTATTATTTAATCCTGAGCAGTGGGATGCAGATGGGAAAGCTTTGTCTCCTAAAGAGAGAATACAAGGTGTGATTACAAAGCATGTTAATACTTTAGTTTATCTAATGGATAATCCTGAAAGGATAACGGAGATTTTAGAGGATTTGGCTATAAGCGCTATTATTCCAGATGATAAAAAAGAGGAATTTCAGGCAAAAATAAAAGAATATACTGATACAGTTTTCGGTAAGATTAATGGAGTTCTAGGCTTTTTTGCAGATAATCCAGTTAAAAAGGCTGAAATGATAAAAGCTAGCTATAAATTAATAGGCGGATTATTTGAGCAGGCTGATGAAAAAATCAACGAGCTGGTCAATAAATGCACTGACATGATTTCCGATAAGCTGCTAGAGCATACTGAGAATGCTTTTGGCAAGGCTGAGAAAAATAAGACAGTATTTACACGTACAGAGACTCAAAATGCAAATGCATTAGAGGCTGTTAGAAACACAATTCCAGGTTCAATTAAGAAGATAAAGGAGGTAAAAGAAAAAAGAATACCCTCTGTTCGATCAGCCTTTCCTGGCGAAATAGATGTGGTTAGTTATTATTATAAACTTAAAGTTCTTGGTAAATATGCTAAGGATAAATCCTCTAAAGAACTATGTAAGAATGCAGCAGCTAGCGTTGACTTAATGTTTGAGCAGATACCTTTGTATTTTAGTGAGGATATTATAAAAGATGCGAGTTGTAAAACTGCATCTGAAACAGGAAAGTTTAGACATTTATATGAGAACGATCAATTAATACAGGCTGGTAGCAAATTAAAGCTTTTTAAGGTGATTTTTGCGCAAATGCTAGATGCTATTGAAAACAAAAAAGGCCTTACTGAAAAGCAAAAAAAGGTGGAGATGGATAACATCTTCGAAAGAATTAAGACAGAGGTTGGAGAACCAATTCAAGAAATATTTGGGGATAGTTATCCGTTTTTAACTGTAAGAGAATATTATGATAATAAAACACCAGAGGCACTTACTAAATCTGTAAACGACATGTTAAAAATGCAATACGGTAATTGCATGGGTGCTTATGAGCATTATGAAGCATTGATAGAGTTTGGTCAGGGACGCATGTCTCTTAGCAAAGAAGAGATGGATGCGGTCAAAAAAAGTGTGGAAAAGCTGAATATACAGATACCGCAGAAGCTGCCTGAGCAAGAAAACTGGACGGACCAAGAACTATTAGATTATGCAAAGAAAAAAGCTTTAGATGATGCTGTAGCAGCAAAAAAAGAGGAAAAGGCACAGGAACATAGGAAAAAACTAGCTAATTATTATGTTCTTAATTCCTATAAGGCATTTCTAGAGAATACCTCATATCCTCTAAAAACCTTTTTGCTTCTAATCAATGCTGAAGGGCAGTCGTTGGATGCGCTTCAGAGTTGGTTTGATGATAAGAATAACTATGGTACTGAATTTGAAGCAGCTGTAAGAAAATACCGTAATACCAAATATGATGATCCGGAAGCACCACTAATTGAGGCCGAAGTGGCTAGATTATACATGATTATTAGTAAAAATAGGTATAATCTTTTAAGAAATGAAATGACCCTTGATAATAAGGACAAGAATGTAGTAATTCGAAATTTAACAAAAGAGGAGGAAGACAGAGTATTATCTGCCACTCAGACAAAGGATTTGAAGAGTGCCGATGGTTTAGGTGGTTTCTACAAAAATATATTTGATAATTACTTTAGAGAGATATCAGAAATGGATAAGAGGGCTATTTTAGCATCCCTTATTCGCACTAAGAAGGTGGTAAAGCTTGATTTTGAAGGTAAAGAAGACCAGAAAGCAGCTATGGGTTTAGTATTTGGTGCGGCGCTTAAAGGTTGTGGTCCTCTTTTACAAAAAATAATGCAGGCTATTCCAGCAGATAATATACCAGAGTTAGCAACTGCATTAAAAGATGTAAAGGACAATCTAGCGCCTTTACCACCTGAGTATGTAGAAGCCCAACTTGCAGGTATGGTTCAACGTTCTAAGGGAAAAGTAACAAAAATTGAGCTTGTAAAATCCCTTGGTGCAGCGTCTGTAGGTCAAGCATTTTTCTGTAAAGCATATGGTCCAAAGTTGCCACAAGAAGGAAAAACTATTGTGGTTAAGTTATTGCGCCCTGATATCCAAAACAAAATGAAGCGTGAAGAGAAAATCATGCTTGATGCTGCCGAGTCCACTAACAAAGGTATGGTTACAACCTATGAAGGCCAAATGAAGAATATCAGACGGGAAATGGATCTTCGTATCGAAGCTGAGAATATTGAGAAGGGGCAGATTTATAGCAAGGGGTCAGCTATTGAAAAGAAGGTAAAAGAGACAGACGATGTTAAATCTGTAAAAATTGAGGCTCTCATTGCACCTACTCAAAATGCTTTAGCACTTGAGCTTGCTTCTGGAGATACAGTATCAGGCTATATAGAGGATGTAGAGAAATTTAGAAAAGAGCTTGGAAAGGATAATTTTATAGTAAAAAGAACTGGCGATGGAAGAATAGTTCGTAGAAGTAAAGAAGAAAAAAATGCTGATGTAGAGGATATTGAATCTATTAACTTATTGCAGCAGCAGGCGGTTGAAAAACTAGAGGAGATGAAGAAGCGACAGTCTCATTTGGCTAAAGTTGCCGACAAATGGATTTATGAAGCTTTATTTGGTAGCGGTTTCTATCATGGTGATTTACATGCTGGTAATATTATGATTTCTGATGATGAAGCAACAGTAATCGATTTTGGTAATGCTACTCAGCTTTCAAAAGAAGACCAATCATGTATTCTAAAATTTATGGCAGCTTCAGCAATGAGTGATTCTGCCAATATGGAGGAAGCTTTCATAAATCTTTTATCAGAAGCAGGAAAGGCTCAGCTAAACAAAAATGGTGGGCAGCTTCATGCAATGATTGAAAAGGTTGCTAAAATGGGAACTATTGACGGCACAATTAGTCGTCTATATGTAATTATGTCAAATGCGCAGAAGCTTGGATTTGAGATGCCAGCGTCTATATATAATTTCCTTCAGTGTATGTGCCGTCTAACGAACACTGTAAAGGAAATGAATATAGAAGTAGAAAAATTAGACTCAGATTTGTATGATTTGACACAAGTTAGAAAACAACTGAAGGTTCCAAAAGATACTATCAATCCTGACCAACAGTCCTTGATACCGGAAAATGATAAAATTAATTATGACTGGCAGTATAGAGACCACACCAAAATGCTGCTTCAAAGTTATGGTACTGTTGATAAGGATGAGTTTTTACAGGAACTTAGAGGTGAAGATACTGAGAACTTTAAAGAGACATATATGATTGGTATTAATGATGATATAGATTCAATAAAGAACATCGTTAATAAAGTTATCGACCCAGCTTCAGGTGTTAAGGGTAAGTTTAGGACAAAAAAGGGAAAAGAAAAGATAGACAGAATGAATACTTACCGAAGAGGAACAGTTAATCAATATATGGAAATGTTAATTGAAAAGTCAGCTATTTTTATGGATCAGGAGGAAATAAACCAAGTCAAGACTAGATGGGGAAACTTCAATGGTTTAAGTAATGTTGAATTTATAGCACAAAAGAGTGAGGTAATTGCATTTATAAATACTTTCAAAGACAAGGATGAATTGGATGTAGCGTATAAAGCATTGCTTGATGCAAAAAAGAATAAAAAGACTACTGCAGATCAAAAAGAGCAGCTTGAAAACCAGTTCTTTGAAAA
This sequence comes from Pseudobutyrivibrio sp. JW11, assembly GCF_900115355.1. NCBI lineage: Bacteria > Bacillati > Bacillota > Clostridia > Lachnospirales > Lachnospiraceae > Pseudobutyrivibrio > Pseudobutyrivibrio sp. JW11. Next base: position 350,333 of record NZ_FOWB01000001.1, read on the forward strand.
GTATAAAACAACAATTAAAAATAGAGCATCAAAGTTTAATACCCATACTAAGTTCATAAATGCCTTTACTGACCCTGAAAATCAAGAGGAGCGAGATGCGAAGTTTGAGAAGCTTAAATCGGAAATTAAACCTTTATTCAAGGAAAAAGGCGGCACTGAGTTAGAGGCTGCTTTCAATGAGTATGAAACGCAAAGAAATGCTGGACTTAGCGCCGAGGAGCTAAAACCTTTCATCGAAAAGATTGAGGAGCAATATAACATCATTAGTTCTAGAAGGGTAAAGACTGTATTAAAAAGATGGATTCAAATCTCAGATGCATCTTTGGATGGACCAGGTTCTCTTCATGATTTTGAAGGAGCAATGGGTAGCGTTTTAGAGGCTAAGTGGACTAGTGTTCCAGGTATGATCGGATTCTTTAGAACTGGAAAATATGTTACTAAGCTTGTATATCAAAAGCTATTTGGCGATGAAGTTACAGAAGGTGATACAAAGCTTGATGATGCTATGGTTAGAAATGAAGACAAGCTTAAGGCGGAGTATGATAACCTTTTCAAACCTGTAGATCCTGATGAATTGGATTTTGAAGATGAAGGTGAAGATGAAGATGAGAAAAAAATAATTATACCTGAATTCGAAGCGGAAAAGAAAAATGCAAATGAAATCAAGAACGAAAACGTTCAAGAGGACAAGAAGGAAGATAAGAAGTTAATTGATGAAGAAATAATTCAGACTCAAATAATCATGGAAGAAAATAAGAATGATAATGAGAGTGAGAAAAATAACTAAGGCTTAGTGGGAGGTTTTTATGCAAATAATAAGGCTTGAACTTGACCAATTAAAATACTTTAGTGATATGGATCCTTTTATGTTATCGGAGAGACTCAACTTTGATAATTATTTTGCAGTGGGGGCTTTTGCTCACAACAAGAAAAAGGATGTAGATATCCCTATGGGGTTAATGATTTGCTCTGTAAATGTACAGGGTATGGTTATCGAGTGGCTTTGCGTAGGAGAAAAGTTTAGACAGTGCGGTGTAGGTGAAAAGCTTTTAGTGGAGGCATACAATTTGGCCATCAACCTAGGTACAGGTAAACTTTTTGCGTATGTAAATGGATACTCAGATATTTTTGTTAATGCCTGTGACCATTACTTTAAGGATAGATTATTTACTGAAGAAGTAGTGGCACCTGGAGAATGGCATTCGACTATAGGCGACCTAAACGTAGGATTGCAAAAGAATAACGGGGGCGGTGTTGCTGTACCATTTTCAAAAATTCCAAAGGATAGTTTAGAGAAGAACTTCCTTGATTTCATGAAATTGGATAATACCGTATTTACGTATCCGTTTGATCATAACAATGAAGATATAGATAAAAAATGTAGTTTTCTATGGATGAAGGATAAAGAGGTAAAGGGCGGTATTATTGCAAGAAAAGCGGGTGGTGCTTTATATCCTATTGCTTTTTCTGCTCACGATATTGATGAAGGTAAGAAAATTCTTGGTGAATGGAAATCCTTGATAGAAAAATCTTATGAAGATACCACAACAGTTAGATTCTTGTTACGTCAGGAGCCACAGGGGTACGACTGGTATCTTTACCCAGAGGATACAGTTGATTATGAAATGCTAAAGAAGCTGTTAAATGAGGTGTTCAATAATAACAACTATCCAGGAAAATATTTAGTTGCAAGTATTTATGAATTCATAGAGCAGTTAGATGAGGAACCAAAATTATTTGAATGGGATGATTTGGCATACGAAGTATTAGAAGAAGTTAAACAGGGGTAACTCGAAAAGGGGAATTTCAAAGAACAGACATCTTTAGGAAATCTTTAGAAAAGTATACGCAAATAGATGTTAGTATTGCGTTAAGAGAGGAGAAGGGATATGGGTGAGGCTATTAAGGTAGATGAGGATTTTAACAAAGATTTAGAAGGACTATTAGATAGCGATGAGCTGGCTACTTTCATATCTTACTTGAGCTTGGAAGACCCTGTTGGGGCAGCTGTAGATGATGATTGGCTTAGAGAAAAAATCAGAGAACGCCAAAACGAACTGTATAAAAAGCAGGATGAAATAAGAGCAAAAGGCGTTGATTTAGACAAGATTTTGGAAGAAGGCATTGGCAACGAAGAAGAGTACAAAATAATGGAGGAGCTCACACCTTTCTACTATGATTTAATGGCTCACCTATTTTATTTTGTAAAGCTTGTTAGTCCTATGAGTGCAGTAGGTGCAGAACGTCTTGAATATTTTATGGATTATGAAATGGAGCTAAAGGATATCTTCTTACTTGATAAAGATGATTTGGATGCTTTTGGTCCATTGATTCCAGCAGAGCTTCAAGATAAGGTCGGACTACCAGAGTATTTTACCTTTGGTGCTGTCCGTAGAGAAAATGGTGTTACAAATCCAGCTGGTGTAATCATTTTCCAAGAGTCATTAGACGCTTCAATAGAAAAGATATGCGCCAATCTTTTATGGCTAAATGTCCGCCAAAAGTATGAGCATAAAGGTGTTGCTGATGAGTTGATGGCGATGTTTTTTGCAGAGGTAAACAACGCACAGGTTGAGATAGTAGATTGTGATGTAAGTCCAATGGCTGGAAATATCGAAGCTTTAACATACTTCTTACAAAGATGGCACTTCTTCTCAGATTTTACATATAGCCCAGAAGTAGAAGTATCCCTTGAAGAGATAGCCAAGAGTGAGTATGTAAAGCTTATAAATGTAGATACTTCTAGGATTACACCATTATCAGCTCTCAGTGATGAAGAATACAAAAAGATAATGGAGGTATTAGAAAAGAAGAATAGTGATGACAATGATTACTATAAATATCATGTAGACAGAGAGTATTATGATCCACAGTTGTCAGGGATTATACAGCAGAAAAATAATATTTCCGCATTGTTCGTTCACAAGAATGGTGCACAGGAATTAGAACTGGACATATGTCAGAGTACAGATAACACTATTTCACCTGCAATGCTTATATTGGCAAAAAATGCAGCAGCTTTAGCCGCAAGAAAATATACGGCGGAAACCATAGTGAAATATGTAATCCGAGATGAGAAGATTGCTGCATTAACAGATCAGGTATTTAAGGGGCATGGAATCAAAAGAATATTTAAATTCTCTGTAAAAAGAGATGGTGCGTTTACTCAGGAAATATACGATAGCCTAAAAGAAGAGGTTGTTGTAAAAGGAAACTTTGTTGATTATTTAGAGCCGGACGATAGAGCTTTACTTGATGGTTTATTTGAGAAATTTGTCCTTCAGAGTTAGTTAGGAGGTAGTCTATGAGTGATTTAATGCATGATAAGAATTTACTGGATGAGAGTATTATTCAAAATAATATTATTCAGGATGAGGTAAACGAAGAATTAAATACAGGTTTCAGACTAGATCCTGATGAAGAATTACAAAAGTATAACCAGCAGCAAGAGATGGAGAAGAAGGCTCAAGTATTAAATCTTGATAAAGATGAGTATCAACAAATCCAAAAAATCATTAATGATGAGTCTTATAAAAATGGAAAATTTGATGACGAAACATGGAAAAAGCTTAAAGACTATCATCATCATAGATTGAATGTAGAGGTACCGGTGTATCAGGAAAGATATGAGAAGTCTACAGATTTTTTCAAATCTAAGGTGAAGACACAAAATATAAAATATGAATCATTAGAAAAGCATCAGAAAAAGGACAAGAAAGGTGCAAAATATAGTGTAACCAAAAAAGAAAAAGCTTTTATGAAATGGATGGGAGACCAGGAAATTGCAGAAGAATTAGAAAGAATAGAGCATGCAAAAGGTTCACAACTTTTGGAACAGAATGGTCTATTTACCGAGGTATGCGTAGATGATTCGGAAGAAATGATAGCTGTAAAGGCTGCATTGAATGATTATCAAAAAAATAGGAGTAATGTAAAGCCTGCCCCATTCTTAAAAAAGTTATCTAATAAGTTCTCGAAGGGGGCTAGACACGATAGTCCGGTAGAAGTAGAGGAAGTTAGTGCTAATTCAGAAGCAGCAAATTATTATGATAGATCAGTTTCAAAACAAGGGAATTATAATGATTTCGACAATGTGGCAGTTAACCTTAATAGACTTATAGAAGCATGTGACAATTATATTGGCCATAGATCATTTAGGTTTACAAAAAAAGGAAAAATTAGAGCTAAAGCTATTTCGGCGTTAAGGGATGCGGCAAAAGAAGAAAAGAAAAAATACTCTGCAAGTAATTCGTTTTCAGTTTCAAAAGCTGCAGTTGCAGCTTGTACCCTAGGTATGGTCCAAAATGTGCTTAATACAGCAGTAATGTCTATACAGCTTGTGCCTTGGTTGATTGGAAAGGCTATTAATAAGATGCGTGGAAGTAACAAGTCGCCATTTACTTTGATACGTCCTTATACTCCGAAAGAATGGATGGCACATTATGAAGCAATGTTTGATGCGCCAACGTATGTAAATGGTCCAACGTCACTTGGAGAACTGATGAAGAGCGATAATCGGCTTAAATATGCTTCTACCAGAGCTTATGGAAAAATAAATTATACCGCGATGATTTTTGGACCATATCGCAATACGAGTTCATACGTTTTTAATTATACTCCAGCGGAAGAGGATAACGCTGGATTAGTACCTAATTAATTAGGGGTAGGCCTATGAGTGATTTAATGTTAAATAAGCAAATCAATATAAATGAGGAGCTAGAAGAAAATATGGACGCATTTAATATAAATGCGGAATATGAGAAGGCTAATAACATTAATCAAGAGCAGCCAGAACCACAATTGGGTTTACAGCAAGATAACTTAGAAGAAACCAATACGGGGCAAGTTAATGTTTTTGATTCTTTTATAAGTGAAAATCAGTATCCATCATATATGAATGATGATTTACAACAATATACGCATAAACAGCTACTTGCTCTTCAAAATATGAACGTCGCATTGCCTGTAATTAGGGATAGGGTAGATATGTTTGGCGAGGTTAAAGTGAAACCTGCCCGTGAATACACTGAAGGCATTGTCAAGTTAAAACCTAAAAGAGGCATTTTTGGAAAGCTATGTCATTGGGTAAAAAAGAAATTTGTTAAAGAACCTAAGGTAAAATTAGATGAAGCTCAAAAAGTCTACCAGAGTATGGAAAAAGAGCAACATGAAGCTCAAGAATCCAACCAGATTATGGGGAAAAAGCGACAGAATACTGAGCCAAACACACTGGAAATCATTCAAAAAATAGTAGATACCCCACTTACAGCTGATATGTGTTCAAAAGACTATATTCGAGCACATTTCAAAGATGTAATCGGCTTAAGATCGTTACTTGAGCAGTACAAAAGCACGTTACAAGGTTCTGGAATATATAAAAAAGATATCAAATTAGAAAACACTAGTTTATTACTAAAGGCAGAATCAAAAGTTACTTATCTGAATACTTATGTTAACTTCGCTGAGGCTGCTATTGCTTATTATGATAATGTACAGCTTACTAAAGATGGAGCATTTGAAAGTAAAGAGTTTAGGACTATAAAGAAGAAAAATTTAGATTTACTTGAAGATAAAATGACTGGGGTAATTCATGCTGTAAAGAATCCACAGATGAAGAATGCATTTATTAGTCAAGGTGTAAATAAAGTATACACACAGTTGAAAATGCAAGAGTTTGAAAAGAAAAAAAATATCAAGTTAGAGAATGCTGAACTTGGGGAAAATACCCTGGGAGTCTATTGTGATAAGAATGATATAAAAAGTGTTGAGGATATACAAAATGCAATCAATAGCAATATTGATAAATATAGACCATATAGCTATCTTATCGATGAGCTAGTAAAGCAATATGCTACATATCTTGATAGGATTGGAAGTCAAGAGTCAGATATAGAGATTTATAAAAATATGGGGAAAAATCTATCTGAAAAGGACCCAATCGAAAGTAATGCTAAGATAGATTTGGAAAACAAAATTCGTGACATGAAGATGAACATATCTTCAAATGAAAAGAAAACTAGTTATATTTATAAGTATTTAATAGGCTACTTAAATGATGATGTCATGGATACGTCAGATCGAAAATATGGACAAAGTTTTTTAAACAAGCAAGTATACAACCTATTAACAAGTCATGTACATGGGCCAGTAAGTGGTGAGCGTTTAATAGAAAAAAATCAGAAGCAACAGGAAAATCGACTCAAATTGGAAGGCTATAACGATAATAAAAAAATAATTATTAACAAAATGAATGAATACCCTGCACTTTTATCGCAAATTGAAAAAGAAGAAGATCTTGAAAAAATAAATAAACTATATGAAGAGGCAGAAGCAAAGATATACAAAGGCACATATGTGGATTTTGAAAAGCCGCAGGAGCCAAATTGGGATAGCAAGATGTCTATTCAGGAAAGAATCTCTATTTTGGAAAAGGAGATTGGCGAGGAAAAAATTGAGGATGAATTAAAATATATAAAACAACAAAACTTTATAATGAATAAACGTTCAGATATACAATCAGCTAGTTATAAAAAGATAATGTACTCAGAAAATAAAAGATTCGATTATCTTAAAGAAAGGGAGCTGAGGTTAGAAGCTAGAAAAATTCATTATAAGGAGGCCATAGAGAGGCTAAAGAAATTAAAAGATGATGAAATACAGCAAGCTAATCAAATCTGTATTGAATTAAACTCTAAAATTGACAATGAAGTGAAGCCAGCAGAGGTGGTGAAAAACAAGGAGGATGTTGAACAACTTATTAAAAGACTAAAAAAAGAAAGCAATCCTGTTAACAATAAGATATACATTGAAAACCTAGACGATGAAATTCGGAAAGTTCAAAAGGATTACAAAACAAGTAAGGGGTAATCATGGAAACAATTATCACTAATGAGTACAGTGTTTTCAAAAATTTAATAGAGAAATCAACTCTTGCGAAAATAAGTGATGATTATATAGTTATTGGGCTTACTGATGAGGATGAGTTAAACGAAGAGTTGGCGATTGGTTGCCTCGTTGGACATGCCATTTTTAATGTCTTTGTTATTGATTCAATTTATATTGACGATGACTATAGATGGCTAGGAGGTGGAAGGCTACTTATAGAAAGATTAGAGAATGCATTATATCCAATTAAAGAAATAACCAGCATAACTGTGGATTGCGAGAATTTTTCTACTGATGGTGGACACTTAGAAGATTTCTTAGAACATATGGGGTTTATCCAAGTGCCGAATTTTGATTATGGCATATTTGAAACATCTGTAAACAGTTTTTTTGAAGGAAGTTATTCAAAATTATCGTTAAGCAGTAATGTAAAACCATTGTCAAAGTGCGATAAAAAAGTTTTTGGATGGTTCATTAATGATATTAAGAAAACGGGACTTTCGATATCTGCAGAAGAGCTATTTATAAAACCAATTGATAATGACTTAACGCAAATACTTTTTAACGATGCTGGTGATGTACAAGGGTTTATTCTTGCGACTAATGAGTATCAGGGAAGACCTGAGGCATATTTCTATATGGTGGCAAATCTCAAGGCTAGTGAAATTGGAAAACTATTTAAAGGATTTGCAACAGCAGCAAGGGATAAAGGGTTTAAAGATGTACTTTTAGATTTTGATAATCCATATGTATTTGGAATTATATCGACATTTTGCAAAGATGCATCGTTGGTGACACAAAGTTATAAGAAAGACATTGAGTTAGATAGAATGATGCATGACTACAACATAGACATAGACATAACTACTTGGGGAAAACAATAAAAAGGAGAACGAATGGATGACGTAAAATGGATGCGAAGCTTGCTATCGCATAATGTCCGCATGCCTCTTTCTATTATCCAAGGCTATGGGGATTTGCTGGAGGAAGGCAAATTAGACGAGGATAAGCAGAAAGAGGTTGTAACAAAAATCTGTGGGAATATCAAATATCTTTCCAACATACTGAAGCTTGTAATAGATAACGACTCGCTATCAATTGAATACAAGTTTGAAACGGTAGATATTCTGGATGTAATTCGAGAAGTGTCCCAGTATGTAAAGGATTTTACAACCCGGAATGAAATTACCGTAAATGTTGTAGGTTCGAAAGATCAAATCTTTATTACTGCTGATCGGTGGCAGTTCATCAGATTGTTTTACAATCTTTTTGAAAATTCACTTAAGTACATGGGGAAAAAAGGGGAAATTAATGTCCTTGTCAGTGAGGCGGATGACGGCAACATACTGATTGTCTATAAAGACAATGGTAAGGGGATGCCAGCGGCGGAGGTTGAGCATGTCTTCGAAAAGGGGTATCGAAGTCGAACCAACTTAGGAAAGCCAGGACAAGGTATGGGAATGTATTTTGTGTATCAGATTATCGAGGATCACGGAGGGACTATAAATGTAGTTTCTGATGTGGGAAAAGGTTTTACGGTAAAGATGTTACTACCGGTTAACAGAAATCTTTAAGAAACTTTTAGAAAAGTCTGAACATACCGATGTTAAAATGTTAGTATCAGTAAACTGTATTGGGTGAGGAAACTAAATATGAGAAATAATCAGTTGTTACCTTTTGAAAGAAATCGTTATTACACTGGAAAGATGCTTACTAGTGTAGATTTTGAAGCAGAGCAAACATACATGAACAATAAGAGACGCTTCTTGAACAATATGATGTTCGGAAGTGGAGTTGTTTGCGGCCTTAATGTGGTAAGTCTGGATGATTTATCTCTGTTAATTGAAAGCGGTGTTGCAATCGATGGCAGCGGAAGAGAAATCGTTGTTGAATCATCTGTAGTAAAAAAGCTGTCTGCTATAGAGGATTTTGACAAGCTCTCTTCTGATGAAGCATATTTGTGCATCCGCTACAAAGAAGAACCGGTTCATGCTGTTTATTCTTTGAATCAGACTGCTGGAGAGCAGGCTTATGAATTCAACAGAATGCATGAGGGATACGAACTGTTTTTGAAAGATGCGTCAGATGAATTTGGTGCATTGCAGTTGGACGATGAATTCTATCGTTCTACTAAAGTATATGAGAATGATGATGTGCTGGTGGAATTATCTCTTCCAGCTGAAAACTGTGCCGGAATTTATTCTCGTATACGTTTATCCTTTACAGGAAAAGGCGACAAGAACGTGCCTGTTGCGTTCCAGGGAATATTGCAGATGCCTGTATTTACCACAAGCGACGGCAATCATGAAATGGAAATCAACATTCCTGAATTAAAGCTGAACCCTGAGCAGGTTATTTATAAAGATTTTTGGATTAAGGCAGAAAACAACTCCATTGACAGTACAGAACTGATATTAAAGGAAACTCAGATAACCATATTTGGAGAGCAAAAGAGAGTTACCGTAAAAGGTACAATTGATGTTTCTATTCTAAAGGAAGGTCCAGAAAGCTTGGCAGCTAGAAATGCAGGAAAGCTTAGTCTGGAAATGAGAAATGCCACAGGTCAGGGGAACGATGTGACATTGGCAAAGATAAAGCTGGTAAAAACAGACATGGCTTACATCATTGATCAAGTGATAGAAGCAGATGTTAAAAAGTATATAACAATACCACAGAACGAAAATCTTACTAGAGAGTACACCAGCAATTTTGCAAAAGAACAGCAATCCGCACCAATGGATTATCAAAACGAATCAGGTAAGGTTGTTAGATATGAGCATGTGGGAGATACAAGAGCACCACAGATTGCCAGCGGAATAGTAGAGATACCACTTGGAGATGATAATGCCAAGGGTACAACTCATTTCTCTGGTGAAGTTCTACATGGACTTGGAAAAGGAAATGTTTATGTAGACGTTGGATTTGAAGTGTACGACAGCAATTCAGTGGTACCTGGAGACAATAGAAGTACCATTTATGGCGCGGCAAATATCTTTAGAGATAAAGATAATGCACTTCCAAATGTGGACGTGGCAGTGAAGGTTCTCAATGATAAAGGAAGCTTTATTGTAGGAGCTACATTACTTGAAAATGTAGATCAGCTGATTCTTTCATTTAGATGGACAGCTATTAAATTCCCAACAGAAGATGACTTTGGACTTGAGCAGGAAATTGAAAATATTTCCATTGCAGCAACCACTCCAACAGTGGTTCTTGGCTTTAAGGATAACTACTTCTTCGACGTTGAATTCACAGGAATTGAAAAGAGCGGTGTGACATACGAATTGACAGAGCCTAACAGTGGCGAGATTACTTCTGAGGGTGTTTATACAGCACCTAATAAGGAAGGTGTATACGAGATTCGTATTTCACTTACAGATATACCTGTTGTATGCACATACGCATATGCGATAGTCAAAAAGGATGTAAACGAAAAACAGGAGTAAACCTATATGGAGTTTGTATCTAACCAACATCATCTAAATTCCATATATACTGCCATAGATAATTCGGTTAATGCAGTTCATATTTGCGAAAGCAAATACAAAGCAGGCGGCACTCGCTATACATTGTGGGAGATAAAGGACCACACCCTGGCAAAAAAGCTTATACGTGATTTTAGAAATTATGAGGGCTGTGAAATGTTCTCTATAGGAAATAGAATGTATTTCTTGTTTCCATACAGAGACTTTAGACCTTTGAAAGATTTTTATAATGGAAGCAGTCTGACATTAAATGAAGGTGAAGCAATCTGCATCAGGCTTTTGATGGAGTGTATGACATCGAAAATTCCATTCCCGGTTATGTATTTGATCCTTAACCAGAGCAGAGTAAATCTGGCAAAGGACAACAGTGTTTACTTTGATTACTGTATCGATTTTACGGATTATTCGGAAAAGATAAAGGAAAGAGATTGTGCCAATGAATGCGTTGGACTTCTTTTGGAGATGCTTGATCCATTTGTGGAAAAGAAAGCAAATTCTCACATGATTTTATCGGCGAAAAGATGGCGCAATGGCTATAACACTTTCATTGAATTATACAAGGATGTGCATATGGCAGAGGCTCCAGCCAAGAAATATAAGCTGAGAGTCAGAATTAAAAGATGGTTCAAAAGAAACCAAGAAATACTATTTAGAATACTATTAGTTTTTTGCATATTACTTTTAGTGCTTGTAATTATCATGGTGATTAGCCAGATCTTTACAGGGGGAGTACCTTTTTTACGATTATTCTTTAATCCATTCAAAGAAATTGGAACTGAGACAATGCTTCAGTAGGGTTGTGAGTCATGAAAAAATATGTGATTTATGGAATCATTTCTACAATTTTAATATGGATTATAGCCGCTGCAGTGATAGCTTTGCCTGCAGTGCCTACTAAGGACAAGATTGCTGGTTGCATTAGTACCGCTGAGGAAAATGGCATGTTTGTCCAAAGTGATACAAGCAGATCATATCTCTATGAGCTGACTTCAGCAAGTAAGATGGCTTCAGCACCAGTTAATATCACAAAATACGCTGATGGCACATTATCAGGAATGGCAATCTTAGGAAGCCATTATCTTCTCTATAAAGGAGATAAGCTTTCAATAGTTGTGTCTGATGAAAACTATGAAAACACAGATTCCTACACAATTTCAGGTGTGGCAGAAAACGACCCTTATGGTTTATTCGTATTGAATGATCAGCTGTATTTGGTAATGAAATCTACCACAGAGGGGGAGGGAGTAAGATATTTCCTTCAGTTTTCTGAATATAATTGTGCAGCCATTTATGACAAGACAATCGAAATAGTGGAACAGGACTATAACCTTAAGGATAGTTCGTTGTTAGGGTTCCTTCCTAATCCATTTCCACAGGGACTGCTAGTAGCAATATCACTTAGCGGTCTTAGGTTATTTATAGCCATGCTTATGGTCGGTATGGCGGTAGCGTTACTGCTTGTATTTGTTTACCTCTACAGAGAAACAAATTCATTTGTATGGCAACGATTTGCAATGCAGCAGATGGCTATATACGCAATTGTTTGTGGCACATTTTTTGTTACAAACAAAATCTATTTCCTTGCAATAGTCATTATCTGGGTGGCTGTATCCATAGTTCTTTTAAACTTTACTCAGAGAGAACACGATGATTTACAAACACTTGTAATGGCTGTGGAAAGCGCTTCAAGAGGAAGCGATACCAATGTAAAAATACCTGCAAAGGTCAATAGAGACTACGAGAGAATCTGGTTGGCAGCAAAGGATGTTTTAGAGGAAAAGAAACGTGCTAACTATACCAGGGACAAAATGTTTTTAGCATATTCCAGATTCGCTCCAAAGAATATCACAGCACTTCTCAACAAAGAAAGCATGCTTGATATTAATCCTGGAGAGAATCAAAAAATGCGAGGCATCATTGTCAATCTGTGTATGCAGTGGAACAGAGATGTTAGCGAACTTCAGTTGGTGGAGCAAATGAACAAAGACTTTGCAACCATCAGCGACAATCAGGTAGAGAACGACGGAGTGCTTTTATTTGGAGAACCTACACTTGGAACAATGCATTTCTTGTTTGAGGACAATCCAAAGAAAGCAATCAACTTCGCTTCTAATACAGTAAAGGAACTTAGCAATAGAAATCCAGTTTTATTGCTACATGAAACAAAGCTTACATTTGGTGTGGCTGGAACCAATGACCAGGCATTTACCTATATAGATTCTGAGGACATGGAGCTTCTTCAGGGGGTAACAAAGAAAATCCAGGAATACAACGTAGGTATGGTCATGACAGAGCAAATGATTGCTTACGTAGACGACAGTATAAAGACCAGATGTATAGGATATGTAAATCTTTCAAATGATGGACGTAACATGAATCTTTATGAAGTACTTGATGTTTTACCTGCAGCAGTTGGAAAGAGAAGACTTGCCAACAGAGAGCAGTTCAAAAAAGCATTATCAATGTACTATCACAACGATTTTTATTTGGCTAGAAGTATTTTCACAGAAATACTTAAACAGGATAGCGACGATGAAATTGCTAAATGGTATGTATTTGCATGTGAGGATTTGTTAAAGCTTGCTGGCGAAAAGGAATATGATTATAGCCTATTTGCTGAAAGGTAAATAAATGGAAAATATTTTACAGATTCTAATTAATGCCATTAAATCCAGGGTGATGGGCATATATACACAGTTTAAACTGTGGACCACACCGTCATATGTTAAGACCAAAGTTACTACGGTAATCAGAAAGTTCTTTACCGAAACACTTTCGGTTAAGCCGCGGCACAAAAAGGATTACTACACCATTTCAAAATGGTTGGTATCAAGGCGGCTCATCTACTTCATAGTACTTGCGGTAGGTGTATTGTGTGCGTATTACTTGCTGGTTTTAAACCCAGTATTTTCTTTCAAGAGCGTTGCGGGGATTCGAGAATATTATTACAACGCTATTCCACTTAGATTTGCAGAAGGCAATGTAAAAATCAAAGCAAAATCAGGATATATAGCTTATGAGGGTAACGTCAAAAAAGGTGCAGTTACCGGAAAGGGAACTCTTTATAGCAAAGAGGGAGATACAGTTTATATAGGAGATTTTGAGGCCAATAAGTTTCAGGGAGAAGGCAAAGCCTACTACCCAGGAAACATTCTTAAATACGAGGGAACCTTTGCAGACAATTTATATGAAGGCGAAGGAACTCTCTATAGAGCCAATGGAAGCATGGAGTACCAAGGTTCCTTCTCAAAGGGAAAGAAGGATGGACATGGAATTCTTTATAATTCCAGTTCAAACCAGGTGTACGAAGGATTATTCAGCCAGGATGAGCTGGTATACAGCGATTTGCTTGGCAAGTCTACAGCTGAAATTGGCGGCGTATATTCAGGAACTACAGAGTTTTACCTGGGGGACAACAATCAATTTGTTGCAAGCCTTAAGGATATAGATGCTGTTTATTATGGAGATAGCTCAGACACAAACTTAGAAGATGAGATTATGGTGGACACTATTTACGTTACCCATAATTACATCAGCTTTGGTGGCAAGCGAATGTCCAGCGTGTCAGATTTAATCAATTATTTTGGCACACCAAGTTATCAGGGATATACAAAGCTTAAGCTTTCAGAGCAAATAGCCATCAAAAAAATGGTAGAAAGCGGAGACACCACATTTAAAGGTGTGACTGTAAATCTATCACAGAGTAACAACAATGATGTTTTTAATGTAACTGGTTATTCCAGAAATGAAACAGTTTACCTTTACACCTTTTTAAAGGATGGAATAGAGTATCAGTTCTTCTGTCCTGAAAAGAGAGGGGATTTCGGATTTTATGGAGTTGCTATGTACTAAATCTCGTATAAATAAAGCTATAGCTTTCATATTGATTGTAGTATTTTTGAGCAACTCGATTAGTGTGCCAAGGATAGAGGCCGCAGGTTCTAATACTTTAACAATAGATATTGTAAAGGCACTGGCACTGGCCAACTCCGAGGATTTGGAGGCACTACTTCTAAAATATGACCAGGCACAGATTCAATACAAATCAGCTGTAAAGTCTGCGTATGAAAAGTATAGAAAAATCAAAAGCTTCAGCTGGTCTCCACTTTTAAGCTTCAAGCTTCCACAAAAACCAACAGAAGCGGAAAACTATGATTATCAGTTCACTGCCATAGAAAAGCAGGCAGAGATAGACAAGATAGAACAGGAGCTGGATGATAAAGTATTCGCTGTTTATGAAACTGCAGGAAATCTTTATACGAAGATTTATACCCTGCAGGAACAGATTAAATACGAGACAGCACAGCTTGAAATTCTAGAAGAACAGATTGGCACCACACAGCTTCAGGTAGTTATAGGAACAGCTAAGCAGTCAGATTTGGACAAGATGAATACTAAAAAGGAGAATCTGACTACGTCATTAGCATCACATAAAAATACAAAGGCAACCAGTGAAAAGGAGCTTGGAAAGATAATCAATCTTACAATTCCAGCTGAGGTTTATACATATATTGCTCCTTACGTGGAAAGTACATTAGACAGAGCGCTTCTAGACAATATTATTGATTACACAAAGGATAGAGATAGAGCTCTTTATGAAGCAGAAGTTATTGAGGAGGTAGAGAAGTTAGCAGCTGAAACAAATTTTAATCTTTACAAAGGACACTACGCTAAAGATATACACATGATTCAGTCTTATTACGACACAATCATGTCGGGAGGCGAGGTTAATAAAACCCAATTCAAAAAAGCTTATGCAGCATTTTTAAAGCAGATAGATTCCTACTGGGTAGGTAAAAAAACAATTAAGATTGGATGGTTTATCAAGATAAGCTTCCCTAAGGAATGGACTAAGAAGACACTAGATGGTATCAGATACATTGATGATGATCCTTATGTTTGTTATGACTCATTAATTGAATATATGTCAGCACATAAGGAAAGAGTATCCATAGAAAATCAGCTAGAAACCAACCTTACATCAGGGTTTGACAATATAACGACTCTAAGGAATACATACAAAGCATATGTAAAGGATCAAACAAGACTTTCCGTAGAGCTTGATGATGCATATCTTCTGAACAAATCAGGAAAGCTGACATATGAAGAATATACAGATTTACAGACAAGCTATGAAGAGACTCAGATGAATACATTAAAGGCCCTTGATGATTATACGAGAGCGCTTTATTCATACGATAGAACCACATGTGGAGCTATCACATTTTATCTTCTTTCAGGAGATGCAGCACTTTACAACTCCATTGGTGGAGATAGCTTTTTGGAAGCAGAAACACTTACAGGTCCAAAGTATTATATCAGAACACTGGTAGCAAAAAATGGATTTAGAATGGGTGTTTCAATTCCTGAAAACTTTGATAAGAATATTACCCATTTTGAACTTTGGGTAGGTAATGAACAAATCGGTGAGCGTACTCCTATTGGATACGAGATCAGACATTTAGCTATTGGAAAGATAAACGGAGAGGACAGAGTTTTTATTCGTTTATACGATGGAGATACATTTGTTAGTGATTGTGATATAGATCCGAGGGCATATGAAGGTGAGTTGATTATCACTGATGGATATGTGGAGTCACCAAAGAAAACATATGAAGTGGTGGCTGGATACAGTTTCAAATCTGCACAAAGCGGAGTGGTTAGCTTCAGGCTGAAGGATGTTAAAGACAAAGATATTAAATACTATAAGCTTTTAGATTCTACAGGCTCACCACTTATCGACGATGAACTTACATCAGTAGATGATGAATTCAGATATCTGACAATGCTTCTTACGGATATCGATAATGTTCAAATCGAAATGTACGATGTGAACAAAGAGTTGTTATACCAGGCAAACTTCAATTCTGCTGAATTTACAGTAGTAAAAGAAGTGGAAGTAGAAGAAGAGGATGAGTGATTATGATAAACAGAAGTCACCAGAGCGAAGAGCATAAACCAAATATTAAGCTCTTAAGTAAAATCAAGTCCATAAGAAAAAGAACCTTGGCAATAGCTCTGGGAACTATTGTTTTAGCTGTAGGTATTTGGCAAGGTGTATCCTTTGCTCTTGCCAGATTTAACTTGGACAGGGCAGTGTATTTCAACCAGCAGCAGCTGGACGCAGTAGAGGATGCCACTCTTTTAATCGGAACGCATTTGATTCATATCAGCGTTATAAATGACCAGATATATGAAGTGGCAGAAATAAGCCAGAATGATACAGGCCAATCAAACCTTTACTACAAGTCAGAGCTAGGAGATGGACAGTGGTACGAGATTTCAAGTGCCAGCGCATTGGCGGATATTTCCTATACAGGCACACCGGTTGATGACAGCACAATACTTGCTCTTGGTCTTACAAACGAAACTAGATCAGATGCAATTACCTACGATTTAAAAACAGGCAATCCTATTTGTCCTTATAACACGACAGACCCATACGATATTTCTGATTTAACAGAAACAATGGCACTGAAGAATATTTACGATTATGACAAAGAGGCAATCAGAAATGATGTGGAGACTGACGCCATAGAATATGAGTATTACGCAATTGATTACTTCTTTTATCACACGCAGGTTAAGGATGACACCACAAACCTTTGTGATAGCACATTAGATCAGCTTCACAGCTTTTACCTTACAGAAGCTTATCAGGATATTCCACTACAGGAGTTGGTACAGATACTTGTAGCAGAAGAGTATATAGACCATGAAAGACGTGCCCACGTAATGACCAATCTGGAGGAAAACGGGCTTGGTGATTTGAACAGCCGATTGGCAGCTCCTACTGAGGACAACAGAGATTATCCAGACCCATATGAAGATTATTTTGAAGACCCACCAGAGTCTACAAGCACAATGGCAGTTGACGCTGAGACAGATGCTTACCAGGCCATCGAAGAAAGTCTTACGAATCATGAGTCACAGCAACTGGTTCAGGGACAATCAATTCTTGCACAGGCTCAATACGCTGACACACAGTACCTTTATTACAACGTCAGTGGTGGACAGTTCAATAGAACCTCAGATGTAAATCCTGTGTTTAAACATGGTGAAACCGGGGAAGCAAATATCCAGCGATTGGCAGCGATGGATAACATTTCTGAATCAATCGTAGGCTATAGACGAGATTTAGAAAAATCCCTTCTTACAGATGAGTTGGTTCCATAC
The DNA here is from genome assembly GCF_900115355.1 of Pseudobutyrivibrio sp. JW11. NCBI lineage: Bacteria > Bacillati > Bacillota > Clostridia > Lachnospirales > Lachnospiraceae > Pseudobutyrivibrio > Pseudobutyrivibrio sp. JW11. The sequence goes on from NZ_FOWB01000001.1 coordinate 367,879, forward strand.
GGAAAGGCAGTATTGCAAGCAAAGACAACATCTGGTGCGGGGGAAGATTACAACAGACTTTCAGGAACAGAAGATGTAACAAACGAATTATTAGATGCAGCTCTTTCAGACCAAAAGAGTGATGCAGAATCAACTAGACTGGAGCTTCAGTTCTTTATTACCAATCTGCGAAATCGAATGAATGAGACAGACATGATTGCATATATCGATGCCAGATTACAGGAAGCAAACGAGATGTATGCAGCAGTAAAGGGAGATGCATTTGAAGATTATGGACATGAAGTAGTTCAAGCCTACATCGATTTCCTTGAGGCACTTAAGTCTGACATAGAAAGTGGCATGGATGGTGGCTCCGATGAGTTGCAGGCTCTCCTTGATGAGTATCAGGAAGGATATCAGTCAGCGTTAGATAACAACGATTTAGGAGAAGCAGACAGATATGCAGCATTGATAGACGCAGTATCAGATCAGCTTGGTGACAATGCAGATTCTTCTGTATCAGATTTGATGAACAGTTTGGCAAACGCTCTGAATGAAGGTAATTCAAGTCAGGCTATGAATGCAATCAATGGATTGGCGGCACTTAGTGCATTAAAACCAGGGCAGGTTAGCCAAGCACTGGATGATGCAAAAGGCAGAATAGCCGGCAGTACAGAGCTTTCTGATGAAGAAATAGATGGCCTTTTGGATGCTGTTGGTGATGCTTTAGCTGATGCTAAGGATGCATTTAGTGGAAATATTTCCGCAGACGATTTGGACAATCTTCTTAACAGTTTGTTTGGCGGAGGCTTTGATAGCCTGTCGGATGGACAGAAGGTGGCATTAATTAAAGCTACCACTGAATTTGGTAACACCTATGGTAATGAATTTGTTACCAACTACGGACTTGGCAAGCTTAACCAATGTGTGGCTGAGGAAAACATTTACATTTATACACAGCCAACAGAGATAACGCCAGAATACTTGGATTTGGAACATATAGCACTTGTAACTGGTTACAGATATGTATTCAATGCCAGTGAAACAAAAGCAACACTTTCAAATCGAGGAGAGTATTACACCTTCGTGGCATACGAGGATACATACGAAAATGCTAATGGAGAAGTGCTAGACCTAAATTCACCACTGGCATTTAGAAAAACAGTATACCTGGATGAAGATTCATCAAAGGAAATTTTCGATTGTAATGCATACTACGTACCAGATACAGAGTATGGAATAGTAGTAACTGAGCAGGTAGCAACCTGGGCTGACCAGATTATGGAAATGCTGATGCAGTTACTGTAAGAGGTTTTATAGGAGTAGTAATATGGCAGATTATTCAATTATTTCAGATTGCAGTAACCACTTGGTTGCACTGATGAGAGAAAAAATGTGCCCAGAGCCAATTCCATCATCAAACAATATTCAGGTGTCATCACCAATGTCGCAGGACGTTGACTACCTAGTAGGTGTTTACCTGTACGACATTGTTGAAATGCAGGATATAGCTCTTGGTCCAAACATCAGAAAAGGTCGAGTGAGACTTACCAGACCACCAAGACCATACATGCTTTACTATTGCATCTTTGTAAATGGTGGTTCCCAGATGGGACTTAAGGATTTGGATGTTCAAAAAATCCTGGGCAAGGTAGTTCAGATAATAAATGACAATGATTCGGTACTACCGGTTCAATTGCAGCCATGGTTGGAATATCCAGAACCACCAATCGTATTTTCACAAGCAAAAATAACCATAGATGAAAAGCATAGAATTTGGCAGGCTTTGCATAAGCCATACAACCTTAGCTTATTCTTCAAAGCTGGCCCAGTATTCATGTCATCTGAGGATATTATAACTACACCAGAGGTTGTTGATGCAACATTCAACGTAGACATGAAAAAGAAATAATAGCCCTACATCAAACTTTTAAAGGAAAGGAGGTAATCATATGGCTCTTATAACTATCAAGCATCGCATGGATTTGGACTTGGAATTGCTTGATGCCACCACTGGAATAGGAATAACCGATTCAAGAGTAGTTTTCTATTCGGACGGTAAAATCTTTCCAATGGTAAGAAGGCAAAATGGCAATTACATTCTGATTGACAGCCCCAGGCTCAACCGCCAAATAAGAGTGGAAATCTACGGATACGAGCCCACCATTGTGGATGTCAATTATGAAGAGCTTGATGAAATGCGACCGCTGATACAAGTTTTAATGATTCCACAGATTACCGACAGTAACTTTACAAGTTTGTGGAGTATAGAAGGGGAACTGCCAGGAATAACTGATATTTCGGCAGTGGTACCGTCAGCAGCACCATTTTCTTATCATTCATATGATAGGGCAAGGAAAATGGTCAACATTCTAAATCCTCACAAGGTTGAGCTTATAGGAAAAGACTATGGTCTAATTCACTCAGATGGATTAAGCTTCGAGGCCGTTGAGGCAATAGAATTGAAGGTACAAACCAAACTGATGCTGACTGAGCTTTTGGAGGAGGAATTTGAAGTCTCAAACCCAATCGGAAGAATCATCTTTGGAAGGGTTGATAAGGATGGAAAATATCTTCTGAGAGTAAAGGCCTCCAGTACAGCAGATAAAAACGTGATTATTTGTTATCACGTGGATGGAAAACGACGGTATCAGGTTTTAGATTTTTCGAATGCCCGCGAATTACAATTGGAAAGGAGAGATGAATGAGTGGTCCAGTCTTGGTAAGCGGTGGAACTCTTGCTTGTACAATGGGAACGGCCCCATCTGTTTTTACAGCTATGGCCAATCCAAAAGTTCAGGTGGAGGGAATGCCTGCTGCTACGATGATGGATAATGCACCAATTGCTAGCATTAAACCCTTTGGAATGTGCACAAGCCTGGCTAACCCGGCAGTTGCAGCGGCAACAGCGGCTGCCCTTGGAGTATTAACACCTCAACCTTGTGTTCCGGTGTTCCCAGGACCATGGGTGGCAAGTGGACAGAAAACCAGATCAGGAGGGAAAGCGCTAGTTTGTCAAGGTGATTGCCTGATGTGCGCTTATGCTGGAACTGTTTCAATTGCAAATAGCGGACAAACAAAGGTTATTGTAAAGTAAAAAGTTTTTAGAGAAGGAGTGATTATATGGCTGAATATTTATCACCCGGAGTATATGTAGAAGAGATTGATAATGGCCCTAGAGCTATAGAGGGAGTTGGCACAAGTACAGCTGGCTTCGTAGGAATGGCAGAAAAGGGACCAATCCAGGGGGCTCCGGAATTAGTTACCAGTTTTAATTCCTTTATTAGACTCTACGGTGGATTCTTAAGTGAATTTACACACGGCGAGTACAGATTCTTAGCTCATGCAGTAGAGCAGTTCTTCACAAATGGAGGAACAAGATGCTACGTAATGAGAGTTGCACCAGATGATGCAAAGGCAGCTTCTAAGAAGCAGGGATTTATTACAGCAACAGCTGTTAATCCTGGTAAATGGGGTAATAAGATTGTTGTTTCAATCCAGCAGACTACAAAGCGTAAGCTTCAGTTTATGGAAAAGATTTCTGATACAACATATCGCGTAAAGAACGCTGAAGGCATTAGCGAAGGCGACATCATCGTATATGAAAAGGAATTCAACACAGTTGCTGGAGTATACGATAGAGAAATCACTTTAGCAAAGCCTTTCAAGGCTGATGTAGTTGATAAGGAGCTTATTCCAAAGAAGATAGTTTATTTAGTAGAAACTGATATGATAATCAGATATCAGGATCAGATTGAAAACTATCCAGGAATCAACTTCATCGAAGGCTCTAAGGACTATGTAGCTAGCAGAACTGAGAATTCAGAGATTGCAACTATTACAGTTACAGGAAATCCAAAGAGCGTAAATCCTATGGAAGAAATCTTTGCAAAGGATTCCACAAGCATTTCCTTCACTTTGGAAGGTGGTACAGATGGAAGCATTTCAAAGGTTAACGCAGGAACATTTATCGGTATCGATAAGGGACCTGGCCAGAGAACTGGTATCCAGAGCTTTGTTGAAAATACAACAGTTAGCATGATGGCAGTTCCTGGTATCACAATTCCAGAGGTTCAGGTAGCACTTGTTGCTCACTGTGAGAATCTTGGAAGTAGATTTGCAGTTCTTGATATGCCTGAGAAGCTTTCAAAGCCAAAGGATTTGATTGAGTTTAGAAGCTTAATCGATAGCACATACGCTGCTATGTATCATCCATGGGTGCAGGTATTTGATAGAAGCGCAAACAAATCAAGCTACATCCCACCATCAGGATCAGTTCTTGGTGTTTACTCTAGAACAGATATTAACCGCGGTGTTCACAAGGCACCAGCTAACGAGACAGTAGCTTGTACAGGTCTTTCAATTAACTATACAAAGGCAGAGCAGGATATCCTTAATCCAGAGGGCATAAACCTTATTAGAGCACTTCCTGGACAGGGAATCAGAATTTGGGGAGCTCGTACAGCCAGCTCTTCATCAAGCTTCAGATACATCAATGTTAGAAGACTATTCATCTTCGTTGAAGAGAGTATTAAGGCTTCTACAAACTGGGTAGTATTTGAGCCAAACGATTCAATGCTTTGGAGCAGAGTATCAATTACAGTTGCTTCATTCCTTGACAATCTTTGGAGAGCAGGAATGCTTGCAGGTGATTCAGCATCAGAGGCATTCTTCGTTGAAATCGGAACAAATACAATGACCAGAGATGACATTGAGAATGGACGATTGATTTGTAACATTGGTATTGCTCCTACAAAGCCAGCAGAGTTTGTAATCTTCAGAATTACACAGTTTACATCAGAAGCTGGTGGCGGAGAAGAGTAAATCACAGTAGATAAGGAGAAGTAATTATGGCAGATAATGCGAACGGAGCTTTAACAGCATATGCTGACGGGGATAATTTTTATCCATTAACCAAAATGAATTTCCTGGTTACTGTGGATAGCGTCAATGGAAAGGCAGCTTTCTCCGAGGTAACAGGAATTGAAGGAACAGTTGATGTAATTGAGTTTAGACAGGGTAACTCAAATTCACTGGCACCTCAGAAAATTCCAGGACTTGTAAAGCATGGTAATGTAACACTCAAGTTTGGTTACACTGCAGACAATGCATTTAAGAACTGGGTACGTGAATGCGTTTCTGAAACAAGAGGTGCTATTCCACGTACACGTGTACAGATTGAACTTATCGACATTAACTCAGGTGCACCTACAACAGTTAAAAACGAAATTGAGGGCACAAAGGTATGGGTTTTAGTTAATGCGTGGGTTACAAAGTATCAGGCTCCTGATTTGAATGCAACTCAGTCAGAAGTAGCTATTGAAACAGTTGAAATTGCATATGAGGAATTGATTATTCCTAACTAATATGTAGTTACCATTGCCATCATCCGGGGGCTTCCTTTGGGTGATGGCTTTGGTACTTACATATAAAGCTAAGGAGGAGGGTTTATGGAAACTATTTTTGATTTTGAATTACCAAGGGGATATGTAGATAACGAAGGTGGGGTTCACAAGAGAGGCAAGATGAGACTTGCAACAGCTCGTGATGAAATTAGTGCTACAAGAGATCCACGTGTACTTTCAAATCCATCGTATTTGACAATCGCTCTTTTGGCAGAGGTTGTTACAGAAATCGAAGGTATGCCAGCTGTAAACGGAACATTGATCGAAAGATTATTTACAGCAGATTTGGCATTCCTTCAGGATATGTACCAACGTATAAACGATATTGAGCCACCAAAGGTTCAGTGCGTATGTCCTGATTGCGGAAAGGTATTTCAGGTGCCTATAAATTTTACAGAAGAGGGCTAAAGCTATATCCCGAAAAGGAAATGTATGAGGAAATGTCCTTTATCTCATACTACTTCCATTGGGGTAGTGAGGATGTTCTCTCCTTAGAGCACAATCAGAGACGGCGCTGGTGTAAAGAGATTTCATCCATCAACCAGTCTTTAAGACCCTCAGATAAACCAAAAGAAAAAAGCATCCTAGATATGAAACCATCTAGGTCACGTTAGTTTAGCAGGTATTGTCTATGAGTATTTTTACAGATAACAAAGGCTTCACCCCTGTACCGGGGTTCAACTTTTTACTGAGAGTGGAAATGGTTTTTGATGTTCCCGTAAAAAGCGTGCGAGCCTTTACTAAGAATTTCGAATATGAATACATACAAGAAGGTGGTTTGAACGATTATGTTCACATGAGACGTAAGCCTATATCTCAGCCATTCACACTTGAAATAGAACGCTATGCGGCTACCGATTTGTATTATGATCCTTTGCAAAACGGAACTGAATTAATGCTGCCATTGCTATTATTCGTTTCCCCATATCAGGGAGATTTCATGGGATATTCAAGAAGAACCTTTGCATTTACAGGCTGCACTGTTACAGGTAAAGAGTATGGTGCGTTAGATGCAGAAAAGGGTGGTCTTTTAACTGAGACAATCAAAATTGCTTATAGACAAATTGTTGTTTTGGATTTACCAGAAACAATACTGAAGCAGCATACAGCTTATTCCGAATTGTTTGGAAATGGAGCAATAACTGAAGAGCAGATGAAGACGCCTAAGTATGGCAGACAAAAGGATGATTCGGAATACAACATGCAGATGGAAGCCAATGTTGAGGCAGAGAATGCAAGATACTACAAGACTGAACCAGGTAAGTTTGATGGAGCGCAAAGTGCTGATATGACCTATACCTATATGACTGGAGAAATGGGAGCCAATCCTGAAGCTAATCACAGGTCTTATCCAGAGGATGAAAGTTACTTCGGCAAGGAAGTAATAGAGAATTATAAGAATTCGGCAATAGATAACAGTAGAAGTTATCCGGCAGATGAAAGCTATTACGGTAAAGATATTTTGGAGGCATATATTAATTCGGCTAAGGATAATGCAAGAACCTGGCCAACAACAGAAAGTGCCTTTGGAGCAAATATAAACAAATAAAGGGTAAATAATAAATGCTGAAAATAAAATCTGCAGATTCAATGAGAAAATTGAAACCATTGACGCCTTTCTACAGCGGTTTTTCTGAGCGCATTCGCACTAATTATGGAGCAATGAATGTGCGAATTGACAAAGAGGAACTGATTCATTTGGTGTCAGAACCGCCAGAGGTGTATTTGGAAGATTTTGGTATGACCAGGCTTACGAATAATACCAATATCAATTCTACTAAAAACATCAAGGTGGAAATGCTAAATGAAATGATTAACAGATTGTATTATTCAAATGAGAATCGTTTCACTTATCAGGACAAGGTGTATGTTGAAAATGTGCTAAGACAGCTTGGCGTTGAAAACACTACAAATTTCATTAGGCAGATTAAAGATATTAAGGAGCAGATGGATGAAACCATCAACTACATAAAGATTAATCAGAATAATCCAGTGGCATTTGAAAAGATGATGGAAAGGATTATTCAGGAAAACAATCGTATTCCTAAAAAGAGGAAGAATAGTAAGAAAGAGGTATTAGAAAGCAGAAAAGAGAAGGAGCTGTATGAAAAAGTTTTCGATAGGCTCCATAGCAAAGAAATATACAAAGAGGTGACAGAGCTTTTAAAGGCAAACCCAGATATGCCAGCAATTATCAGGCAGGCGGAGTTTCATCTGGCAGAGCAGAAAAATGAATCTAGAGAACTTACTTTAAATTCAATTTTCCATACCTTTGAAGGAGACACAAGGAACTATCTGGTACATCGCTGGGAACAGCTTAACGAAGGTGATGAAATAGAAAACGTTACGGAAGAAGGAGATATCCTCTCATCTGTAAACGCTGCTATTATCATGAATCTCATAGAGAATGTTATGAGCCTTAGGGCTGGCGATAAGTATCAGCGAGATGAGCAGTGGTATCAGCTGAAAAATGCATATAATCAGTCGGCGGAGAATACTTTAAACAGATTCTTTACAGATAGAACTCTTAGCACATTCCATGTGATAGAGGAAAATGATTATAGCAGACAGATAGAAGAAAATGTTTTAAAGGAAACGGACGAGCTTGTTTATAAGCAGGAATATTATGAAAATCTTCAGCAGGAAGCTTTAAACGAGATAAACATAAAGAATCAGCAAAAGCTGGAAGAAATCAGGGCACTGGAACAGGAAATTGTAATAAATAATCAAGCTTCAAATCCAGTTCCTGATAAGAAGAATATTTATAACACCAGCCAGATTTTATTGGAGCATCCAGAACTGACAGGTGAAGTTATAAGCAGAATGCCTGACAGCAATCTGAAGAATAACATTTATGAACAGGTAAAAGAGGTAATTGTAAATCAAGTGGCAGATCCATTTACAAGAGAGTTGCTGGTACATCTAGCTGAAAATGGAAAGCCAGGGGATATTACAGAGATAGAAAACATTTCCAGAAATCAGGAAATAGTAAGAAACGTAAAAGAAAACCAAAAGCAGGTGGAGCAGGTTGTAAGACAGGTAGAGACAGAACAAAAGCATCTTACGCTGGTTCACAAGACAGAGGAACAAACTATTTCCGAGGATGTGTTAGAAGAAATCAGGCAGCATAAAAATTATGTTGAAAACAGACTTGTTGAGGTAACACAAAATATCAATACAACGGAGACTACACATCAGGAAGTTGTAAATGAAATAGACAACAAGGAAGTAGTAAACAACATTTCAAGTAATGTTCGTGAAATGGTAAATGAAACCTTGAAGGGACAAATGGATTCTATTTCAAATCAGGTATTTAGAAGGCTTGAAAGAAAGTTGGATAGTGAAAGAAAGCGTAGAGGTTATTAGGTATGAGTGATTTATTGGGTGGATTGGCTGGAGCTGTAGGAAACATTGAACACGCATACTTGTGTGTGTATGATACCGGAGTTAGAAGGGACATACAGGAGGAAGAAGCTGAAAGGCTTGATGCAAAAAAGCCATTGTTAAAAATAGAACTTCCAGTTGACGTTGCTGCTGTAGCAGAACAATTAAATGCTAAATTACAGTATGGTATGCAAACTGCAAAGGCAGCTGCATGTTTGTTGGATGCATTGTTTCCACTAAACGCTGTTGACAGAGTAAAAGCTGCAGAAGGAGTTGCAGTAAAAAGAATCAAGGTTCAGTTTAATCCAACTCAGGTTCGTGTGAATGCTGTAGGTAGTAAGCTGGGCTTGATTTCCGATTTGACTGCATCGAAAAAGGAAGAAGGTAAAAGTGATAATTACGGTTATCAGGAAATCCCACCTCGTATTACTGTAAACATACCTATTTTTATTGATGAAGAAGACAATACCAGTGCTTTTTCTTCAGACTCAGTGAATGTTTTAAATGCATCCAACCTTGCACAGAATGCACTTAACTTTTTTACAGATAGTAAGTGTAAGGTTCAGGAAGAAACGGAAGCAATTTTATCACTCCTTAGAAATTCACATACTAGATATATAGGATTCTTCTGGGGAACAAAAATGTGCTATATAGGTTCAATTATATCGGCACAGGCAACATATACAATGTTTCATCGTGATGGAAGCCCATGTCGTTCAAGAATTAATCTACAGATACTTACAGTAGAAAATAGTATCCCTGCTGGCTTTAGAAATCAGTGGGTTGATAAATATATGGCATTTAGAGAGACAGATAAGAACAGGCTAGTTAGATGGGGAGAAAATGGCATTGCTGGCAATTTTGTAAATATTCCATTTTAGATTTGATATAGGAGTTTAGTATGGCTTTTTTAGGATATTTCAATAGAGCTTTAATAGGTTTTCCTATAAAAAAATATGATCGAATAAGCGGTGTTGCTGCTGTTAATAAGGCTCAAAGAGTTGCATTGGAAGCAAAAGCGACTGCTGACAATTTGCAGAGCCAAATACAGAATACCATATTGAATATGAAAAAAAGAATTACCAAGTCTAATGTTCAGAATGAATTGTTTAAAAGTAAAATCAAGTCTTATTATTGGCTTGAAGTGGAGTTTAATCCTAGCACAATGAGATACACAGCAATGAATGGTTCTTTCCAACAGCAACAATCCGTAACTGGAGATATTGGTTCCCATATTGCTCAGTACAACATCGATGCGCAGACTAATATGAATTTTGAGATATTTATAGATTCAACCATGTGTCTAAGTGCTACCACAGGAATGAGTATTTCTTCAGCTACCTCTGCTGTAGCAAATCTTGTGAAGGGGAGGGACTACTATAATATAGAACCAATAGTGGATGGACTTTGTTCACTTTGTAATGATGTAGAAACACAATATGTAATATTCGCCTGGGGCCACATGGTTTTTTATGGAGTCTTAGAAGAAGTCGATGCAGAGTATGTAATGTTTGACGTTGATGGAAAGCCAATTAGAGCAAAGGTATCAATGAACATTCGTCAATCAGGCAAGCTGGGAAAAGACGATAATAAAGAGGATGTTTATTCTAAATCAAATCAGTATTGGGACGATGCCTATACAAAGTTTTTTGGCAAAGGTGATAAAGACCTTCAATTTGGAAGTAATTCAGCAACCAAGAGCATGAAGGATTTTAATAACCTATTAAACCTAAAATAGCCGGGGAGCATAAATGGATAAACTAATATATGCAAATTTATTTAATGAATATGAAGGCTTTGCGGAACCTAGAGCGATAATCAAAGTTGACGGTAAAAACATAGCCTCTGGTCAAAACGTAATTAACAATATTGATGTGGAAATTACAGCAGGTTATGAAGCCTCTATAGCTTCATTTGACATATTCAATGTATTCGATAGATTTGAGGCTCGTTTTGAGTATGAAACACTTTCAAAAGCAGTAGTTATTGGAGCAGCGCTACAAATATACTTAGGATACGCTGCTAGAGTAAAGGAAGTGTTCACTGGGGTTATCACAAAAGTATCATTTGCCTATGAAGCAGGTGGTGCACCTCATATTACCGTTACAGGAATGGATATAAAGGGACTTATGATGGCCGGAAGCTATTCTAAAAAGCTAAAGGCAAAGGTATATTCAGCAGCGGTAAAAGAGATTCTAGAACAAACAGCATATAGCAAAATGCAGTCTTCTGGAATTGTAGAAAAGTTTTATATAACAGACACGCCTGATGCTCCAAAGCCTGGCATGCAAAACACCAATCCTGAAATAGAAATGGTGGCAGAATCAGATTACGAGTTTGTTGTAAAAGCTGCAAAGAAATTCAATTATGAGTTTTTTACGGTAGGTGGGAATGTATATTTTAGACCAGCAAAATGTGATTCATCTGTAGAAATAGATTTAACACCTGACAAGGGGCTTTTTAACTGCGAGGTTGAGTATGACATATCAGGATTGGCAGAAACCATCGAAGCAAGGGGAATGGATGATGGAAAGGGCAAGGTAATATCTGCAAGCGCAAAGCTTGATAATAAGATTTCATTAGGAAGCAAAGCATCGGGATTTATAAAGGGGAGCCAAAAGGTGTATATAGATCCAACCATCAAATCAGATGCAGATGCTACTAACAGAGTGGATTCTTTAAAGGAATCAATATCATATAGATATGGAGTATTTAAGGGGACTACTATAGGAATTCCTAATTTGATTCCTGGAGCTTTTATAAAGCTAGCAGATATGGGAGCACCAGTTACAAATAAGTTTTATATCTATAGCATTCATCACAGATTGAATCAGACTGATGGATATTTGACGGACATAGTGGGGCAGGCAGCTAATATTCCATAAAGGAGAAGTGTATGGGACTTTACGATGTTATTGATGACATAGCAAACAAACAGATTTTAAAGACAGAAACTGGGGACAATAGAATATTCGGCGTGGTTATTGGGCTAGTTGTCAGTAACTATGATAAAGATCATCCTGGAAAAATCTGCGTCAGCATTCCAATGAGAGACAAGGATGCCAATGAATTGAAATGGGCCAAAATGGTTCAAATGTCATCTGGTAAGAATTGGGGAACTTATTTTTTGCCGGAGGTAGGTGACCAGGTCATGCTGGTATTCGATCACGGCATTATAGATAAGCCTTATGTAATAGGGTGTGTTCCAAAGGACAATGATAGCTTCTTTACAAAGGCTGCAGATGACAAAAACAGGATTAAAAGAATAACTACTAAAAATGGTAGTACTATCGAATTTACGGATAACGATAAAGGCGATGGAGAAAAGGATGCAATTGCTATAAAAACAGCAACAAACGCCTATGAGTTCCATATGGACAACGAGAAAAAGGAAGTTTACCTGTCAGACAAGGACAAAGAAAACCAGATTGTCATGAACACCGAAAGTGGCAAGATGACAGTAAAGGCTAAGAAGAATTTGACAGTAGAGGTAGGGGATAATATTTCTCTCATAATGAATGGGGAAACAGGCAAGGTTACATTGAAGACGAAAAAGCTTTTGGTGGAAGCGTCAGAGGGAGCAGATATCAAATCAGATAGAAATGTAAATGTAGCCGGAGCCAAGGTAAAGATAGAAGGTAATTCAAGTACAGAAGTCAGCAGTTCAGGCTCTACAAAGATAGCTGGCAATATGATTTCAATGGGATAGAGGGGTTAGTTTATGGATATGTTTTCAAACTTGGGACAGTCTATGAAGTTTCCACCACAGGTGGATCCTGCTACAGGACGTTTTGTGGTGTCATCAGGTAGAGAAAGTGTTAGGGAATCGTTATATCTTATCCTAATGACGGCAGTGGGGGAGAGGATAATGAGTCCAAATTTTGGTACCAGTATGATGAGCTACACATTTATGGATACCTCACTGACAATGCTCAACATGTTTTCTGCAGAATTGAAAAACAACATTCTTGAGCAGGAATCACGAATTGCAGATGTGGATATTGAAGTGGATGCTCAGTCCAAGGATGGGGCGTTAATCATAAATGTTAATTACTACTTGGTAGATAGTGATTTCATGGATAATTTAGTATTTCCATTTTATATAAACGAAGGTATTACAACAGAAGAGATATCAGGGGAGTAGTAGAAACATATGGCAAAAGACTCTTTTTCAGTAAATCTAGACAATAGAACAGAAGAAGATATTATAGAGCGAATCAGGCAACTGGCACAATCCTATGTACCTCAGTGGCATTTTGACACTGAAAATCCAGACATAGGTTCTACAATTGCCCTTTTGTTTGCTGAGCAAACAATGCGAAATATTAAGCATTTTAATCATATTTTACCAAGATACCATGCCCAGCTTATTAATCTTCTGGGGTTGTCGCTGATGCCAGCCCAGCCTTCTGGTACTGTAGTTTTTATGGACCTTATAGCGGATACCATGGAAGGCACTTTTGTGCCTGCAGGAACAAAGCTTCTATCAATGGATACTGGGGAGCGAATCGTATTTGAAACAACTGCTCCTTTATATGTATCAAATTCAAAATTTGTTGGGGGATTTTTAACAAAAAGAGAGGATGGTAGAGTTTATAATTTTACTCAAGAAATGGAGGATAGTTTATATTTTGATCCATTTCCGTTGTTTGATTTCACAAATATGAAAGCCACAGGAGAGGACAGCATAATACTGTCCCATCCTTATATTTTTGATATAGAAAATGAGGATATTACTCTTGATTTGTTAGGAAATGAGGCGTTGCTTTCAAAAATCCGAGATGGAAAGTTCTCTTTCCTTTTTGAAGGACCAGATGGATTTAAGCCGGTTTCAGATTATAGAGTTACTTCCACTGGAGTTATTCTTCAAAAGGATTTTAGTTGTTTGGTAAATGAGGTGAATCCAGAGGATGGAGAGCTAATTCCTCACGAAACAACTAGATTAAAAATGATGGCCAACGATTCTATTATTGAGACCATTTCTGTAGATGAAATTAATATTTCTTCTTCTGGTTCTCCAAGAAAGATGGATTTTGTAGGAAATGAAGAGGAAAACTACAGAGAAGACATTTTTGCTCCATTTTCAGATAAGCTGGATTTATACAAGGAATGCTATATCAATCTAGAAAACTATTTCATGAAACAGGGAGCTCAGCTGACTCTTGAATTTGACTTATATTTTGATACTAACAATGTAAATCTTAGTCAAAGAGAGGTGGATGAAAGCTTAAAGATTATTAAAAGAAAGCCTAAGAATCAGAATGATGAAGTTGGCCCGGATGTGTATCCAGATGAAGTTTCTATGTGTTATTACAACGGCAGCGCATGGAGACGAATGGATGTGGAAGGATTCGACATTAGAATGTTTGCTAAGGGCAGTGAAGGTCATATCAAGCTCACATTTGAAGCGCCAAAGGACTGGCAGTCTGTGGATGTGGCAGGTAGAGCGGGACATTACATCCGTTTCCAGCTGTTACAGTCATACAACTGCTACATGGTTCCATCTATTCATCATTATCCTATTTTTAAGAATCTTAAGTGCTCTTACGAGTATAAGGGAGAGGTATTTAAACCAACAGAGGCTGTCCTTGTAAATGGAAATAGCCACAGTGATGTTAGTAATAAGGTTTTGGTAGGAGAAAGCATAGATATTTTCCATCCAAGTCCATATATAGATAATGCACTTTATCTATGCTTGGATAAGCCTTTGCTGAATGGTCCAATAGGCCTTTATGTAGGAATTACTTCAGATACATCTGTGCCTTGTCAGCCTTTTAGTCTTGAGTACATGGCTCGTGATGGCTTCAAGCAGATTCAGCTGGAGGATGGAACTCACAACCTTTCTCAAAGCGGTGTTATCAGATTCTTGCCTCCTGAGGATATAGTAAAACGCACAATAGAAGAGCAGGAAGGTTATTGGTTTAGGCTGGTTGCAGCTAGAAATACAACATATGAGGTTATACCTCCTGTATTGAATCAATTGAAGATAAATGCAGTAGAAGTACTTAATGTGGATTCCAAGGAAGAGCAGGTATTCTATCTTGACGAAATAGTACCAAATATGTCCTTTGATTTAGAGGGAAAGAATATTCTTGATGCAGATGTTTGGGTAAATGAAAAGAACGTCCTTACAAAGGAACAAATGGAAGGGCTTATGAAGAATAGCCCGGAAAAAGTCCATGTCAATGTAGATATATTAGGTGCTATTCAGAATTTCTATGTGAAGTGGGATGAGGTAGACTCCTTAGAATTTTCAGGTAAGGAAGATAGACATTACATTTTAAATAGAGTTACAAACAAGATATTCTTTGGAGATGGTTTGTATACAAAGACTCCTACAGTTATGGATGGACCAGCGTTTGTAGTTTTTGTACGAAGCTGCGACGGAGAAAATGGAAATGTAAACGAAGGCTCAATCAACCAATCCATGGAGTATTTGGAATTTATTGGAGATATAACCAATCCACTTCCTGCATCAGGGGGCAACAATATCGAAAGCTTCCAAAATATACTAAAGCATGGAGCAAATCTCCTTAGCAATAGTGGCAGACTAGTGTCCTCATCAGATTTCATTCGTGATATTAGTGCCATGTCAAATAACATTGAGCATGTTGCTGTAGTAAGCGGAGTTGATCAATATCTGAGGGAGTACACAAATCGAATCAATATTATTGTGTTGATGAAGGATTTTGAAAAGAATTCTCTTACTTTCCAAAGACTGGCACCATCTATAAAGCGTTATGTAGTGGAAAATAGTGAGCTTACCATATCAGAAGATGATGTTTTCGTAGTTGAGCCATTGAAGGTAAAGATATCTGTTGATGCATGGATTAGACGTGATTTATCAGAAGACAGCTTTGTTGTAATGGAAGAAATGAAGCGGGTGTTGAATGAATATTTAAATCCAATATCTTCAGAAGGTCATCATGGCTGGAATATAGGTGTGATACCAAGAAGAAAGCAGATATTTATGAAGCTTAATTCTGTAACTGGGGCCAATAGAGTAGAACGAATGGAAATAGTTGCAGAGTACACAGATGCTAACGGTACACATAATGTCAGCTTGGAAGATTTACCAAACAACGCCTTTTTTGTAGTAGTAAGCGGAGAGCATAGAATTCATACATTTAATTAATGCAAATGTGAGGTACGGGGGATGATTTTTTTACAGGAAGAAAAACTGGATACATTTGATGAGGCGATGGACAAAGCTAAAATGCAGATTCCATTGTATTGTAAAGACTGGACAAATTTTCATCTTTCTGATCCAGGAATGACAATCCTGGAGAATTTGCTTGCCTTCCAGTTGAATCAACAGCGTCAGATTGCCTCGGTTTCACCACAGGTTCAGGAGAAGCTTTTAAACATGATGAACTTTAAGAGGAACATCAATAAATGTGCAAGAGTTCTTCTTGAAACAAAAAATGCCTCACAACCATTTTTGATTCCTGTTAACCAGAGATTTGTCCTTGGAGACCTGTCATATGAGTCAAACAGGCAAGTTGAAATAGGAACCAACAAGCTTATCGGTATTTTTAATGAGACTAGTACAGGAGAAATTGAGGACCTTTCTATGCTGCTTGTGGAGGAGATGAATGTTGAGCGTTATCCATTTGGAAAAGAAGCCAAGGAAGGGACGGCCATTTATTTTCAAATTGAAAATCCAATAGCATCTGGAGATGAGGTGATTTTCTATATAAGAAATTCCCACAATGAGTGGCGCAACCCAGCAGTGGATAGAAAGTTTGTTAATTCCTTTGGTGAAATCAAATGGGAGGTTTATACCGAAAAAGGCTTTGAGCCTATTACAGTTCACGATTATACAGGTGGCATGGTGGCCAGCGGCGAATTAAGAATCAAACAGACTGCAGGCACCATGAAACAATACAAGAAAAAAGGCTATGTAATTAGAGGAACACTTGAAAAATCAAATTATGATGTTGTTCCTGTTTTAGATGGCGTATTTGGTTTCCTATTTGAAGTTTGGCAAAAGAATACAGAAAGTACCTGCCTTACATTTCCAAAGGGCAAGGAAATTCCTTTGTATCTGGATTTGTTGGAGGCAGGATATTTCAGAGTATATTGCAAGGAAAAGGACGGCAAATACTATGAGTACATTGCAGGGGAATTAAAGCGAGGTCAAAGAACATACGACTATGAACATGCTGGCTATGGTCAATTCATTTTCAAGTTTAGCAATCATATTGCAGCAGGCAGTGATTCCATTAAGGTGGTGGCCTACAACGATAGAATGATGAGACAGTATCGTATAGGCGAATTGTATGGATTTGATGATCAGGAATTTGATTTGAATGTTGAAAACGTGGTGAAAGAATCCTTCTCACTTTTGGTGGAAACGGAAGAACCTGACCACAGCTTGTCATATAGCTTTGTGAAGCCAGATAGAACTGGTGATGGGATTGTTAATTACAGCATCGATGAAAATGTAGGGCACATAGTTGTTCATGATGCAGGCAAATATATCAACTCTGTTATTTATGTATGCGGTTGTGCTGTAACCCAGGGAGAAAAAGGAAATATTCTTGCAGGAAAGAAATTTATTCCAGAGGGTTATCAGTCTGATATCGTATTTACGAATCCAGCCCCAGGAGAAGGAGGACGTGCAGGAGAGACAGTTCAAGAGCTTTCTACCAGATTTTTAGGAGACCTTAGAAGCCCATACACACTTGTTAGAGAAAGTGATTATGAGCAGTTGGTAAAGGAAATACCTGAGCTTTGCATTAGAAAGGTTCATGCATACAAAGAGCCTAATAGTAATGAGATTTCAGTTACATTGATGCCATATTCTGAAAAGGAGCAGCCAATCATTTCAGAGCTTTATCAGCAGGTTATAACCGAGTATCTACAGGAGCGCAGGATGCTTACAACAAAGGTTTCTTTGGTGCAGCCTAGCTATGTACCAGTAGATGTTCACGGAACGGTTTATGTAAAAAAGAATTACAAAAATTGCAAGGAAGACATTCAAACTCTTTTAAATAAAGAATTGGATTATGCAAACGGTCAAAAGAATTTTGGAGAGGTTCTTTCCTTCCATGATTTGTTCCATGAATTGGAACAGCTGGAATGTGTGGACTTTGTTTACGATTTCAGTATTACACCACGTGACAGAGTTCATGCAAAACTAAATGGAATGGACATTGTCCCAAACAATAATGCGTTACTAGTACCAGGTGAATTATTCATTGATATAGAGACACAGATTGAGGAGTAAACATGGCTTATTTAAGAAACTATTCATTTCATAAAAACCGTCTTGAAAAAGCAGCCTTTCATGAAGCCACATTTGAGGATAACACCATCAGCATTAATACAGACTGTTATGACCATGGTGTGTTTTTCCAGGCTCTTGATAGCGGCGATACTGAAACACCTTGGGGCAGATTTTCAATGAAGATTGAAAAGAGCGAGGAGGTCCTATTTAAAGTTCATGTATTTGCAACTGATAACAAATATATGAATGATGAATTGACATGGGATGAATACTTTTTAAATACAAAAATATCTTTGGTCGAAAAGGCGAAGGCGTTTTCATTGGTAGAGAAAAAGGTATATCTTGCCACAGAAGATGCAATATTTTTTGATGTAATTGGAAGATACTGCTTTATCTATTTGGAAATACTGGGAACAGATGAATGCAAGATATCAAACATCAGAATGTTTTTGCCAGGTGACAACTTCTTCCAGACACTGCCTGAGGTATATCAGCAAAACAATGATTTTTTGAAAAAATATCTTTCGATTTTCTCAACTATATACAACGATTTTCAGGAGCAACTTGAAGCTGCTCCCGAGATGCTAAATATCGATACTGCACCTATGGAATTGCTACCTGTATTTGCCAGCTGGATGGGAGTAAATGTGGAGGGCAATTTCCTTACAGAGGAGCAGCTACGAACACTTGTAAAAAATCTATACAGCTTAAATAGAATGAAGGGCACCAGAAGTGCCTTAGAAAAAATATGCGAGATTGTTCTTGATGAGAAGCCAATCATTGTAGAGCAGGCAATGATGGACAATCAGGATTCTGATGAAAATGTTTATGGAAAAACTCCATTTGATGTGGTTTTGTTTGTGGAGCAGTTTGTGCCAGAAGACAAGCGGATGCAGATTATGTATTTGCTGAGGCAGTTTGTTCCGGTACGTGCAAACCTAAATATTATCTATCTGGAAAAGACATCATCTATGGATGGATATACATATCTTGATATGAATGCACAAATGTATGATGAAAAATCAGCAGGGCTTGACGATAAAAACCGATTGGACGGAAATATCATAATTCAGTAAGGAGGAAGGCATGAATTATTATATTTTGGATAACGATAACATTGGTTATTATGGGGGACTTTGTTCAAACTCAATTATGGAACGTTTTAAGCTTCCAGATGCATATGGCATCGGAGCTATGGCACCTTTAGAAATTGGGAAGCTGTATCCTGCTGGGGTAATAATCTATTCTGTTCATGATAATCGTATTGTAATTGAGTGGCTGTATATTGATGAAAGTTATAGGAATCAAGAGCTTGCAGCAGAGCTTGTGGATAGAGTTATGAAGGTGGCTGAGCAAAATGACATACCATCGGTGGCTGTGCGTATATCATGGCAGATGATGAGCGAGGATGAGCCTGTCGAAATCGAAGGATATTTCAGAACCCTGGGTTTTGATTTATATGAAGATTTAGATAATGAGTGGATAGCAGATAAGGATTGCTTTGATCAGCAGGCATTGTATAAAAGTGCAAAGGAAAAACTCAATCCAAAATATAATCAGATTTCTCTGATGGAATGTGACAACAAGGATTTTTTTGATGCTATAAACGCTATAGAAAAAAAGGGAAAGCTAATACTTAGTTATGAGCCAGAAAAATTAAGAGCTGTTTGTGTTAATGAGATGAGTTTCATTATTACTATGAAGGGCAAGCCTCATGGATTATTTGCGGTAACAAGGCTTAATAATAGCTTTTTCCCAATTGCTATTGGAGCAGATAGTCCAGCTGCAGGAATAGAAGTGCTTCGTAGGGCATTAATTGCTGTAGGAGATAATATTGACAGTAGCCAATTAGTTCATGTTATTGCCTCTCATTTATTTAGTAAGGAAATAATATTGAGAGCCTTTCCTGAAGTAACACCAGCAGAAATCAGGTATAGATGGACCCATGTATCAGACTATATTACGGGGGAAGCTGCGGATAGAGAATCTACAGAGGATGAGCATTTCTATGAGGATTCTTTACCAAGTGGTGAATACGAATTTTTGGAGAATCTGTTTTACTCTAGGGAGTATTAGGAGGGGCAAATTTTATGTCAGATAATTTCAATCTAAATCAAATTCAAAATCAGATTCAAGAGGAAGCTCAAAACCAGGTGGTTCAGCAGGAAGAATTTGATTTGAATCCTATGAAATACGAGGAAAATCAGATGCTTCTGGGCCAGAATGCTCTTACTGATAAGACAGAAAAAGCCAGACTTAAGCAGGATAATATTGCATTAGAACAGAAGCTAAATACGGAGCAAGTGGAGCAGCAGAGTACAACCTTTGAAGAAAGAGTTAAGGCTAGACGTAGCTTGATTAACAACCGCACCCGTATTCTTGATCAGGATTCAAAATGGTATGGCAAGGACTCTCCAGAAATGAAGAGAGTCAAAAACATGACTAACGGTCTGTATAACCTTTTAAACAAGGAATTGCCAATGAAGGGCAGTGTTGTAGATTTGGAACAGACAAAAGAAATATATTCTAATGCTTACAGAGAAGCAATAAAGGCATGTTCCATTTATATTGAAAAGAAGCATCCGAAACATTCTGCAGGCATCAGACGTTTGAAAAAGGTACAGGATTTAAAAGAAAGTCTCCAGGTGGAAAGTGGCCAATTTATAGTTGGCGTTGACCAGCTGGCTAATTCTGTTATTGACAAACAGCAGGGTAAGATTCCGGCATACGAAGTACTGTACAGAATGAATTCTATTCAGGTAATTAACGAGGAATGGCAGCCGGAAGGAAACTCAACAGATGTTTATAAAATCCAGTACAAAGGAGAAAAAAATGAAATAAAGACCTGTTACTTAAAGGAAAATTTGCCACCTTTATCTTCTGATTTATCAGGATATTTAGAGCGAAGAGCTAAACAGGTGCAAGCCAGCCATGACAATCAGGCGCAGGAGGAAGCTAGATTAAGGACTTATCTATCAGAAGCGGACTATGCTGGTGGTATCGCAATTCTAAATAAAATGCATTCTAACCTTGAAAATGCTGGTGGTGGCAAGTCTGCCATGACAAAGAGATACTTGGATTTCCTAGGCCGAGACTTTGATAAGTTTTTCCAGGATTTAGACAGGGAAAATGAAGCTATACGACAGGAAAATGAAGCCAAGAAAGCAGATTTAAATGCAGCTAGAGAGCGCTTAAAACATTTAACAGATACAAATCAGAAACAAGAAGTATTAAATCAGCAAAAAGAAATAGCCGATGCCTTAAGAGCACGCATTGCAGAAATGGAAAACATGAAGCTTAAGGAAGAGATTTCAGAAGCTGATAAATTAATGCAATGTATAAATAGCGGCACTTTTGGGCTTGATGCAGCGGCTGATAAAGATTTGATTAATGCCATTGTAGGACTTCAGAAGGAAAAGAATGCAAGTAGTAGAAATATAAGAATGTTTCTGACTAGAACTACAGGAAAAGATGCAGAACTATATGGTCAGCAGATGGAACGTGGCGGACTTAATGATAATGATGAAGTTTTGGCAAAGAATAATACAGCATGTTCTAGAACAGCAGAAAGACTTGGCTTTACTGATGTTGTTACAAAGAGTCAGTCCGCTATTGTAAATGTAAAGCTAAAAGGTGAGACAAAGAGAAAAGAAGTTGAGTGCACCGTTTTAGAGGATGCACCTGGTATAGAAATGTTGCAGGTAGTTGAGCTGGCTCAGAAGAATGGGGCACAAATTCAATATACACCAAATGCAGTTAGAAACCTTACACGTCTACAGATGTTTGACACTATCACTCTACAGGTAGATAGACATTGGCGAAATTTTAAATGCGTTACAGTTCCACCATTGGAAGAAATCTTACGTGGAAATAAGAAATTGCCAAAAGATGTAAAGACTATAAAGATTATAAGTATTAAATCATATGACCATGATCAGTCTTTTGGAAAAAGCAATATCCCGCTGGACAAGAAAATGGGAATGTTACCTCCACTGGAGCATGAAGTAGAAGTTGGTGGTGATTATTATAACTACTACTATAATGTGGCTAATCCAAGAAGCGTTTTTGATGTAAAAGTACCAAAGGAAAATGGTGGTTTCTTTGACGAGACTCAGTATATATTAAACAATCAACGAGGTAAATATGGGTATGCATGGAATGAAGAAAAGCAAGAGATGGTTAAAGCTCACCCATATCAGAGTCAAATAAATAAGCTGCTAGAGGTCTTTAAAGATACTGACACATGTATAACTTTCTTGAATAGAGCAAATGTTATAACAGGCAGAGGAGAGATATCAGAGAAAAATATTAAAAACGCTTTGGAAACCGTAAAGAGAATATTGTACATGCGCGATGGCAAGATGACAAAGGAAGCCCAATTCGCTGATTTGAATGAAGAATCAAAACTTCAGCTGCTAGAAGCAGTCAGTTTGTTGAAGGAAATGTATGATAATTATAATGAGCTTCATGCTGAAGAGGTAGTTGAAGGTATAACCTATGGTGACGAGGAAAAAGAAACTGTTGAATATAAAACAAATAAACTCACTCAAGTAGATAAGAATTATAGCGATGGTATAACGAGGTCCAATGAGGTATACACCGGTAAATTTGATTATCAATTACAAACTCTATTTTATCATGTAGGCTCCTTATATAAAAATGACCATGAATTAGTAGAAAAATTTGTCAATCAAAAGAAGGACAAACAGGTGGAGCTTAGGAACAACAAAAAGACCATCGTTTTACCAACAATGATGCATGCAGATAAAGAAGCCTTCGATAAAATCAAAGAAATGATTCAAAACTGGGATACTGAAAAGCTGATTTATCGTGATTTGGGCTGGTCTGAAGAAAAGATAAATATGCAGCTCACCCGAATGCAAACCTATGTCAACAAGATGACAGAGATAGCTGCAAAGGTGGAAAGAGAAACTCTTAGTCAAATGTATAGAGTGGGGGATCCTCGTAGAAATTTCTTCTTAAGTCCGGAAGATTATAAAGCAATTACCTCATTAGAGGATATGGCTACCGATCCTAGTATGACTTATTTTTCAAATGAGGACCCTAATTATCTATTACGTAAAGAAAAGTTTAAGAGTTATACCTCAGAGGAATCTCAAAAAGCCAGAATTGGAGCATACAATAAGAGTTTAAAACAAGCCCGAATGCACGATATTCAGGAAATGAAGGATGAGTATGTTCCTATGGTTGATGGAAATGTAGTACAAGCTTAGTTATGGAAGGCTAGGAGAAGGCTATGAATAACAGTTCAATGACAAGCAAATTATTTTTTAAATTATTGCCAGTGCAGATTTTGATTGTAGCAATGGGTTCTATCAATTCCATGATTGACGGTGTTGTCGCAGGAAGATTTATAGCCGCTGAATCAGTTGGTGTTATTGGTCTTTTTATGGGAATTGTAAGCACATTAAATGCCATCAGTTCGGTATTTCTTGGAGGAAGCTCTGTAATAAGTGGCCGGTACATGGGTAGTGGAGATTTGGAAAAGACCCGAGGAATATTTTCTTTAAATGTTACACTCACAATAATGGTAGGTGCAATCAGTACAGCTGTAGGTATTCTATTTCCAGGTTACATAGCCGATATTTGCGGAAGTAATGCTGAGCTGAAGGGTGAACTGATGACATACATAGTAGGATATTCACTTGGAATTTTGCCTATGATGTTATCACAGCAGCTGGTTGCATTTCTTCAGCTGGAACGCCAGAGCAGAAGAAACTATATTGGAATAGGTGCAATGATTGTTTTCAATATTGCATTTGATATTGTTTTTGTGTCCTACTTTAATATGGGAGTTTGGGGACTGGCGCTTTCTACAAGCTTTTGTAACTGGATATATTTCATTATATTGGTAACCTATTATTTCTTTGGTAAGCCTCAGCTCTACTATGAATTTAAAAAGATTCTTTGGAAAGATACCTGGAATTTAATTAAGATAGGTTCACCTGGAGCACTCCTTGTATTTTGTCTTGGATTAAGAGATTTTGTTTTGAACAGAATTATATTGACCTATGCAGGTGAAGCTGGTTTGGCAGCAAAATCTGCACTGGGAATGATAGGTGGATTTTTCATTGCATTTTGCCTGGGAGCAGGAGCTGTTGTTCGTATGCTTGCCAGCATAAATATCGGTGAAGAGGATAAGGATGCTATAAAGGAACTGATAAAGGTTTGTTTTACAAAGGGCCTTGTATTAACAGTTATTATTACTGTTGTAGTGCTTGCCACATCTAAATTATTTGTTGGAATATTCTTCCCGGATTCTACTACGCTTGTATACCATTATGCCCTTCAGTACTTTATTTTATACGATATTTCTATACCACTGATATTGATTGTGCTTGTTGAGTCAAACTATCTGCAAGCAATGGAGCAGAATGCTTGTGTAAATATTTTTTCGATGGTAGACGGATTCTTTAGCGTTGTGGTTCCAGCTGCAATACTGGCACCTATATTTGGACCGATGGGAATCTGGCTTGCAACTCCTATAGGAATTGTTATTTCATCTATCGTATATCCGATAAATGCTATTGTTTTTTGGAAACGTATTCCAAAGACCTGGGATGAATGGCTTTTATTCAAAAAGGATTTTGGTGTAGAGGATAACAATAGACTTGTTATGACTATAGAAAATACAGAGGATGTATCCAACACATCAGTAGCTGTTCAAGGCTTTTGCGAAGAACATGGCATGGACAGGAAAAAGGCTATGTATTCAGCTCTTTGTCTAGAAGAAATGACTAGAAATGTTATTGAACATGGCTTTACTCATGATAGTAAAAAGCATTATCTGGAAGCTCGAGTTGTTTTTAAGGATGATGAAGCGGTCCTTAGAATTAAAGACGACTGTATTTCATTCGATCCAGTAGATATGTCTTCACATATGAATTCCGAGGATGTGACAAAGAATATTGGTATCAAAATGGTAATGCGTCTAGCTGACAGCGCCAATTATCAGAGCTTACTAGGACTTAATGTATTAACCATTAAATTACACAAATAATTAGTGTGATATGAAAGGATATTGCTATGAGATCTGTTGACTGGGAAGCATACTTACAAATGATAACTGATGAGGAAGAAGCCCGAGAAGAGCAGGCCAAACACAAGGAATGGTCAGGCGAAGACGGCGAGCAGGTAGATGAACTTTTTATTACAAAGCCTGGTACTGTGTCTTTAAATGCAGACAACGGAGATGTGTTTCACGCCATGGCTGATGCCTATGCCATCAACAATAAACAAAGCGTCTTTGATGAAAAAGCAATATTTCACACAGATAGCTCGGAGGTATATGAGAAATCAGTGGAAACTACAGATTTATAAAGGAAAATACTCTTATGGCAAGCCATAAGAGTATTTTTTTGTTATCATAGGAGTAGTTTAAATATTGGGAGAAGGAAAATGGAATACGGGTTTAAAGAGTACAAGAAGGCTGAGATAAAACGTAATCATCTCAATTTGGGGCAGGTTAGAGAAGATGGTAGAAGTTACCAGGTCAACAGCTTGTACCTTGAGAAGGATGGGAAGCCTTGGATTGGAATAATGGGGGAGTTTCACTTTGTGCGATATCCTCGTAGTGAATGGGAGATGGAGCTGGCCAAGATGAAGGCTGGCGGAATTACAACAGTGGCTTTCTACGTGTTTTGGATATATCACGAGGAGATAGAAGGGCAGTATGATTTTACTGGGGATAGGGACTTACGATATTTCGTGGAGCTTTGCGACAAGCTGGGGCTTACTGTGATGCTAAGGATTGGGCCATGGGCCCATGGAGAGGTTAGAAATGGTGGTTTCCCTGATTGGCTTTTGAAAAAGGGATTCAAGCTGAGAACAAATGACGCTGGATATTTGGAATGTGTTAGAGTTTGGTATTCAAAGATTTATGAGCAGGTGCAGGGGCTTTTCTTCAAAGATGGTGGTCCTATTATTGGAATTCAGATTGAAAATGAGCTTGTAGATCAGTGCGAACACTTAGGAAAGCTCAAGGAAATAGCTGTTTCAATTGGTTTTGATGTGCCTATTTGGACTGTGACAGGATGGGATAGATTGTACGGAGCAAAGTTTCCAGTAAAGGAATTTCTGCCAGTGTTTGGCGCATATGTGGATGCTCCATGGCTAGATCATACAAAGCCGCTTCCTCCATCACATCACTTCACATTTAATACCATCAGAAATGATGCTGCCATAGGTGTAGATTTGATTAATGAAACAGATGACGAGGGCTGGAGACTTCCTTATGAGGATTATCCATTTGCTACTTGTGAGCTGGGCAGTGGACTTCCTACTTCGTATATACGTAGGCCATATGTGGCGCCAATGGATGCCTATGCACTTAGTTTGGTAAAGCTTGGCTGTGGTAATAACTTGGTGGGCTATTACATGTATCATGGTGGCACTAACAAGCTAGGCAAGCTTTCCACATTACATGAAAGCAAGGCTACAGGATACCCAAATGACTATGCAATCTTAAACTATGATTTCATGACTTGCATCGGTCAGTATGGCCAGGTCAGGAATCAATACAGACTATGCAATCTGCTTCACATGTTTATAAATGATTTTGGCGATATTTTGGCACCAATGGTGCATGTAGGAAGTCAGACTTTTGTGGAAGCTGATGATGCAGATAGCCTTAGATATGCAATGCGTACTGATGGTCATAGTGGTTTCGTATTTATTAATCATCACCAAAGAAGCTTGAAGCTTAACGATGTAAAGAATGTGGTAATAGATACTGGAAGCGGAAAATTCCCTCAGTTTGACGTGCAGGGTGATGTGGCATTTATTCTGCCTTTCAATTTATCATTTGCAAAACACAACATTGAATATGCTACTGCTCAATTACTGTGCAAGTATGATAGTACATTGTTCTTTGCAGCAGTGCCTGGGGTAAAGTCTGAGTATTCTGTGGATGGAAAGGTGATTGCGGTGGATGATTCTACCCATGTAAGCCATGACCAGGTAGGAGATTTAACTATAGTCACTATTCCATGGGAGGTTGCACTATATTTGCGAAAGGTGGATGGAAAAGTCTTTGTTGAAAGAAATATCAGCAAGGAAACATGCCACACAAAGTTGGCCATTGAGGACAGTATTTATATACCAGAGCTAGATTATCCAGAAGAGTTTTCAGTATGTGGCGGAAAAGAGTTGCAATGCAAAAAGCTATCTGTGGATAGTCCAGATGGACTGGTTTCTATTAATATGGAATTCGATGTGGCACAGATTATTGCAGATGAAAAGTTGGTGGCTGACTGTTATTACTATGGCAAGCCATGGGAGGTGCCAGCATCACTTATCTATGGTAAAGAAACATACATGGTTTACACACCAGTGAATAAGGAAATTTATATGGATTATGATGAAAACCTTCAGTAACAAAAAGTTTTCAAAAATTTAATATTTGCTTTATTGTATTTGGGAAAAGTAATAGTTACTATTTTTATAGTGACTATTATTTTTTTATAATCTGTGGAGCATAATATGGATAACGTAATTGATTATATAAAATGGTACAAAGACCGCTCATTTCAGGAGAAGCCACTTACAGAGGTGGACAACTTTATCCTATGTAAGCTTGCATATCTGATACTTGAGGATGTAAAGCTTGATAAGCCTAGACCATTTAGGGATGTTGTTTATGAAGTGATGGCCAAAACTGGAATCCAGGGCACATTCTACGGCAGAGAAGAAATTGTTACTTTAGCTGCCGATTCTAAAAGATACGGAGAAATGCTTTTAGTAAAGCATGAGGATGTATTGGATGAATCAATATCAGCCCAGTTTTCTGCTATGACCTTTGATTTAACAGATGAAATCAGATTCGTGGCATACCGTGGAACGGACGATACCATGGCAGGCTGGAAGGAAGATTTCATGATAAGCTTTACTGAGACTGAGGCACAAAAGAAAGCCTTAGCTTATTTGGAAGAAGCCTTCGATGAAAAACATCAGGTAATAGTGGCAGGTCACAGCAAAGGTGCCAATCTTGCGCTTTATGCTTCTACACATATTTCAGACGAATATCAAAAGTGGATAGAGCAAGTGTATCTGAATGATGGCCCAGGTCTTTGTCCGGAAGTATGCGATAAATCCTGTGTTTCAAAAATAAAAGATAAAGCAACCAGATATGTTCCGGAGTATTCTATTTTTGGACAGCTGTTTGAAGAACACGATATTCCACAGGTAATTGTAAAGAGCACAAATGAAGGCGTCATGCAGCATGACCCTACATCCTGGGCAGTTGATCATGGACATGCCTTTTTTAGTGATGGATTTGATCCGGGATGTGTTTTTATAAATCAGGTTCTTAATCAGTGGATTGAAAGTGTTAACAATACTAAGCGAACAAGCTTTGTTAACGACCTATTTAATGCTATCGATAAGGCAGGCATTAAAACAACCAGTCAGGTAGTGGCGAAGGGACCTTTCGCCATAGAAAAGATTATGATTGAGCTTTTAGCTCTTGATAAAGAGACTGTAAAGACCTTTATGAAGCTGCCTATCACAGCAGCTTTAGATAAAGCGCCAGATGAAAAGAAGGCTAAAAAGATAAAGGAAGAGATTAAAAAGAAGGATTGGCTTCCTTATCTGGGAATGATTCTGTGTAGTGTAGTTTTATTTATCATTCCAGAATACATTTTACAGACTGCCATTAGCTTGGCTTTGTTTGCAGTAATAGTGTTTGAGGTAGGGGTTACTATCAGGCATTTATACAAGGCGAAGTGGAATCTACAGGAAGAATCTGCAAGAGTATATATATGTCTTGGAATGGTTGGTGTATACGCTATGCTTCTTGTAAAAGAAGATGCCATTTTCTTGATAGGTAGTGCAGTAATTGGCGTATCATTTTTAGCTTGGGCCTACCGCAATGCCATTGCTTTTAGAAATCTCTGTGAGAGAACGGAAAAGAAGGAAAGACGAGGGGAAAAGATAAAGCTTATAGCTGAAATCTCTATCCTCATTATATTGGGAGGATTCATTTTGGTAGCGCCAAAGGATACTTTGGGATGGTATATGGTATTTCTTGGAATTGTGTTACTTACCGACGGAATTATCAATCTTATAATGATATTTAACAGAATTTTGACATCAAGACGTACTATTTAATTTTACAAAATCAAATTTAGATGTTAGAATATATGTCGTGAATAAAATTGAAAACATACCTTGACCTAAAGTTAACTTTAGGAAGTATTATAAGTATGAATTCGGAGGTTATAGTAATATGAAAGAATATAGACAGGAATTTTTCAAAGGAGAGAGAGCCCTTTATGCAGCTGAGGATGCTGTTATTTACGACTCTATCTTTGATGAGGGAGAGTCACCATTAAAGGAAAGCAAAAATATAGAGGTATACCACTCTCAGTTTAAGTGGAAGTATCCAATTTGGTATTCAAACAATGTAAAGGTAGAAAACTGTAACTGGTTCGAGATGGCTCGTTCTGGTGTATGGTACACAAACAATATCGAAATCAAGAATTCTCTTATCACAGCTCCAAAGAATTTCAGAAGATGTGATGGAGTTACACTTAATAATGTAGATCTCACAAATGCAGAAGAAACATTCTGGATGTGTAAGAACATCAATCTCAAGGATGTTACAGCAAAGGGACATTACTTTGCTATGAACTCTGAGAACATCGAAATTGATAATCTCAGACTTGATGGTAACTATTCATTTGATGGTGGCAAGAATATCACTATCAGAAATTCAGTTATCCTTTCAAAGGATGCATTCTGGAATACAGAGAATGTTACTGTATATGATTCATACATCTGCGGTGAGTACCTTGGATGGAATGCTAAGAATCTTACATTTGTAAATTGTACTATCGAGAGTCTCCAGGGACTTTGCTACATCGACAATCTTACAATGAAAAATTGTAAGCTTATCAATACTACACTTTCATTCGAGTATGCAAAGAATATCGATGCAGAGATTACAAACAAGATTGATAGCGTATTTAACCCAATCAGCGGTACTATTTCAGCACCTGAAATCGAGACTTTGATTGTAGAAAAGGATTTCGTTGATCCTGAAAAGACTATTATCAAATGCCAGGCAGTAGGCAAAAAGGAAGAGGTCGTAGAGTGGAGAATTCATAATTAAAATCGAGCATAGCGAAGATTTTGATTATGACAGGATTTAGGATAATTATGGGTAAATATAATTTTGACGTTGAGATAAACAGACGTGGTACAGATTCCATGAAATGGGACGTGAAGGAAAATGAGCTTCCTATGTGGGTAGCAGACATGGACTTTCAGACCGCCCCAGAAATAATAGAGGCGCTTCAGCAACGTGTGGCACATGGTGTGTTTGGATACACTGATGTAGACGATGACTGGTATCAGGCTTATATTTCCTGGTGGGACCGTCGTCATGGTCTGAAAATTGAAAAAGACTGGCTGATGTTTTGTACAGGAGTAATTCCAGCCCTTTCATCAATTGTACGAAAGCTTACTACTCCAAATGAAAAGGTTATTATCCAGACTCCAGTTTACAACATCTTTTTCAATAGCATTGTGAATAACGGATGCAGAGTATTAGAGAATCCTTTGAAATACGAGGATGGCGTATATTCGATGGACTTTGAAGACCTTGAAGAGAAAATGTCTGATCCACAGGCTAGTCTTATGGTACTTTGTAACCCACACAATCCAGTCAGCAAAATCTGGTCAAAGGAAGATTTGGCCAAGGTGGGAGAGCTAGCAAAGAAGTATGGGGTTACCGTGGTATCAGATGAAATCCACTGTGACTTGACAGCACCAGGCAAGGAGTATGTGCCATTTGCTTCGGTGTCAGAAACATGTAAGGATATCAGCATCACTTGCATCGCACCTACAAAGA
Organism: Pseudobutyrivibrio sp. JW11; assembly: GCF_900115355.1. Classification (NCBI taxonomy): domain Bacteria; kingdom Bacillati; phylum Bacillota; class Clostridia; order Lachnospirales; family Lachnospiraceae; genus Pseudobutyrivibrio; species Pseudobutyrivibrio sp. JW11. The sequence goes on from NZ_FOWB01000001.1 coordinate 398,750, forward strand.
CTTTCAGCATCCCTGGTATACAGACAGCTGCCATTTTTGTTCCAAACAAGTTTCTTCGACATAAGGTATGGCGTGGAATCAATACTGACGAAGTTGCTGAGCCAAATGTTTTTGCAGCACATGCAGCAGTTGTCGCCTTCACAAAGGGTGAGCAGTGGCTTGATGAATTGAGAGAATATCTCTTTGAAAATAGACGTATTGTAGAAGAGTATGTGGATGCCAACATTCCACAGCTTCATGTGGTAAGAGGAGATGCTACATATCTTTTGTGGATTGATGTTTCAACTTTAAATATTTCCAGCGATAAGCTTGCTGCTTTTATTAGAAAAGAAACAGGTCTTTACCTATCAGCTGGTACAGCTTATGGTGGCACAGGTGCCAATTTCCTTCGTATGAATGTGGCATGCACAAAGGCCACCCTACAGGATGGCCTTGATAGATTAAAATGTGGAATTGATGCATATTTAAAACTTAACTAATGCTTCAAGCATTGCAACACAGGCTTCTTCATCTAGTTCACTAACATTGAGAACTAGATCGAAGTAGTCTGTGGAGCCCCATTTATATCCTGAATGTGTGGTAAAGAATTTCTCACGTTTTTTGTCAAAACGTTTCATAACTTCTTCAGCTTTGTCAGCTTCAATGTTTTCCACGTTAATTGCACGTTTCATACGGTAAGCATCGTCTGCTGTAATGAAAACCTTAAGGCATTTTTTGTCCTTTAGTATTTCACTTGCACAGCGACCAACAAAAACGCAGCCAGGCTTTTCGGCAGCTTCTTTAATGATTTCTACCTCAGTATTATAGATTTTTTCTTCCATGGAAGTATTGTCAGTTCCTGAAGCCTTAAAAAGAGCTTTTACAGGAGTCTGCTCGTCCATTCCAGAAACCTGATCATAAGGAAGTCCCATTCGCTTGCAAGTCTCAACAACAACCCCTCGATCGTAAAGCTGATATCCAAGCTTCTTTGCAAGCTTATCTGCAATCTCATGACCACCACTACCATATTTACGTTCTATTGCTATGTAGTCGTACATAAAAGAGCCTCCTCTCATTAAATTCTAGTTTTCGCTCAAAAAATCCTATTAGTATAATATCATAAAACTTCAGCAGTTGTGTGAATATTCTAACAACTAATTCTTTAATTTGAACAGCTATTCATATGTCAAGAAATAATAACAAAATTTTTAGTTTGATTTTTGGCTTTTAATGTGGAGTTTTGCAAATTGACAAAGTATCTAGTAATAAGTATCATGACAGTGATATTTGGTTAGATTTGTCTAATTAGGAAAGGGGTAATCATGAAAAACAGCAATTTTCAAAGTATCATAATTGCTACAGTAGCTATCGCAGCTGCTTTATTTATGATGTTCTTTTCTAATATTTATATTTCTGAGCATGTATCACATCACTGTGAAGATAGCAATCACTGTCCTGTTTGTTCTATTTTGGAACAATGCGAGAATGCTCTAAAAACATTCGGTACAGGCTTGATAGTTGCTGCGGTAGTCCTATTCATACATAAGCTTTTAACAGAAGCTTTCCAGGACTATTCTTTTGAGTCTATTCAGGCTACATTGATTTCCCAAAAGGTAAGACTAGATTCTTAAAGATTATTGTCATTTTATCTGCATTTTGAAACAATGCAGGTTCTGTTTTGGTAAAATTTTTTAAGAATGGAGATAATAAAAATGAAAACTAATAAAATAATTTCTTTACTTGCAGCTGCAACACTTGGCGTTTCAGCTTTTACAGGATGTGGTGCAAGCACAGAAAATAATTCATCAGTGGATAATACAAATTCAGATAATACGATTTCTGTAGTGACCACTATTTTCCCAGAGTATGATTGGGTTAAAGAAATCGTTGGCGCCAATGGCAATGTTGATATAACAATGCTCTTGGACAATGGTGTGGATCTTCACAACTATCAGCCAACGGCAGAGGACATTATGAAAATCGCTACATGTGATGTGTTTATTTATGTTGGCGGTGAGTCTGATGAGTGGGTTGAGGATGCTCTTTCAGAGGCTACCAATAAAGATATGCAGGTTGTAAATCTTCTTGATGTTTTAGGCTCATCTGTAAAGGAAGAGGAAGTAGTAGAAGGAATGATGGCCGAGGAAGAGGAAGAAGCTGAGGCTGAAGAAGGTGAAGCGGAAGAGGTTGAGTACGACGAGCATGTATGGCTTTCTTTGAAGAATGCGCAGGTTCTTGTGGATGCCATTGAACAGGCTATCGCAACAGTAGATGCTGATACCTCAGATACTTATGCAGCCAATGCAGCAGCTTATATCGAGGAGCTTGCTGCGCTTGATGAAAAGTACCAGGCTGCAATTGATGAAGCATCAGTAAAAACAGTTCTCTTTGGAGATCGTTTTCCATTTAGATACCTAGTAGATGATTATGGTATTGACTATTATGCTGCATTCGTTGGCTGCTCAGCAGAGACAGAGGCCAGCTTTGAAACTGTCACTTTCCTTGCAGGAAAGGTGGATGAGCTTAATCTTAATACCGTATTTACGATAGAAAACTCAGATCAAAAAATAGCTAAAACTATTATTGAAAACACAGCAGCTAAGGATGCTCAGATTCTTACACTTGATTCCATGCAGTCTACTACATCAGAAGATGTAGCAGCAGGCGTTACATATCTTTCAGTGATGGAAGGAAATTTGGATATACTTAGTCAGGGACTAAATTAGGAGGCAATATGGCACTTTTAACAGCAAAGGATTTATGCGTCGGCTATGAAGGCCAGGCAGTTCTTTCAGATATTAATTTTGAGATTAATGCAGGAGATTATTTCTGTATTATCGGGGAGAATGGCTCGGGAAAGTCCACAATGATGAAGACTATGCTGGGGCTTCAAAGTCCTATTTCCGGCAGCATTGAGTTTGGGGATGGTCTTATTCAAAATGAAATCGGCTATTTACCACAGCAGTCAGCAGTTCAAAGGGATTTCCCTGCTTCGGTATTTGAGATTGTTCTTTCAGGTTGCCAGAATAGCCTAAAGAAAAAGTTTTTCTATACTAAGGAACATAAAGCCTTAGCTATGGAAAATATTAAAAGAATGGGCATTGAAGATTTAAAGGACAGATGTTATAGAGAGCTATCGGGAGGGCAGCAACAGCGTGTACTTCTTGCTAGAGCTTTATGTGCAACAAAACGAGTACTGCTTTTAGATGAGCCAGTAGCTGGCCTTGATCCTATTGTCACAGAGGAGATGTATCAGCTTATAAAGAAGCTTAACGATGAGGGGCTTACAATTATCATGATTAGCCATGATATGGTTGCTGTAAAAGACTATGCAACCAGAGTTTTAAATGTTAATGATATGGAGGGAATGTCATGTTAGATAAACTTATTTTGTATATGGGATTCCCATTTGTAAGATATGCGTTGATTGTAGGTGTGCTCATAGCTCTTTGTTCATCGCTTTTAGGGGTAACTCTCGTTCTTAAGAGATATTCATTTATTGGAGATGGATTATCACACGTAGCATTTGGCGCGCTTGCTATAGCAACAGTTCTTCAGCTTACAAACAAGATGATTATCGTACTTCCGCTGACAATTCTGTTTGCTATCCTTTTGCTAAGAAAGGGCCAAAACGCGAAAATAAAAGGCGACGCAGCAATAGCTATGCTTTCAGTAGGAGCACTTGCATTTGGTTACTTGATTATGAATCTTTTCCCTTCATCAGCTAATATATCTGGTGATGTATGCTCAACACTTTTTGGCTCAACATCTATCCTTACACTTACAAAGGCTGATGTATGGGCTTGTGGAATTCTTGCTGTTATAGTGATTTTGATTTTCATATTGTTTTACAACAGGATTTTTGCAGTTACATTTGATGAGAACTTTGCCAATGCGGTAGGCACAAAGGTAAATCTTTACAATCTGCTTATTGCCACAGTAATTGCTGTAATAATTGTGCTTGCAATGAATTTGGTGGGCTCGTTACTTATATCTGCTTTGGTAATTTTCCCGGCATTGTCAGCTATGAGCATTTTGAAGAGTTTTAAAAGTGTAACAATCTTTTCGGCAGTATCATCAATGATTTGTGCTCTTGCAGGAATCATTATTTCTATACTTGCAGGCACACCAGTAGGTTCCACAATTGTGGCGGTAGATTGCATTCTATTTGGAGCATGTTATCTGATTGGAAGAATTAAAGGATAATTGTGCATCTTTAAATTGTGGGTAAATTGTGATAAAATGACTGAAGTTTTTGAGGAATAAGGAAATGGGTAATAGATTTACAATAGAAGCCCCAGATCAGGAGACTATCCAGGCTGCTAAAGAGGCTCAAAAGAAAATTCAAGATAAAGCCAGCATGATTATGGATATTTACACCTTTCAGGCAAAGGTTAACAGTGGTGAAATCAGCGATGATAAGGGTATTGCAGAGCTTATCATTAACGGTTCGGTTTCAAACTATCATATCCATATAAACAGACGATGTGTTACAAAGTCTGACGGCTCACTTATCACATACACTGGCATCATGAAGATGTACAAGCCAGAGGAACTTAAAATCAAATACACAAAGCGCCCAAAGAAAATGATGAGCTTGGCACAGTACAAGCAAATGATTAAAGAAAGAAAAACGCGACAAAAAAATGCGGGCATGAACTTATAATAATTCCAGTTTGTAAAAAAAATGAGCCTCTGTCATACAAAATGATAGAGGCTCTTCTTAATTATAATCTCAAATTCACAATTTGTTCACATTTCAGCAATGGACAAACAATGGATTTGGTACTATCATTAAAGACGTTCGGTTGTTAACAAATTGCGCTGTGGCGCAAACAACAAGCATTAAAATACGCCAAGGGGAGGCATGAGAAATGGCGATAGGTGAAATCATTATATGCACAGGTCCAGAGGATCTTTTTAGGAGAGCTGAAGAGCTTCAGCAAAAGGGAGTTAAGACAGTATTTGTAGCGAGAAATACTATTAAAATTGTTGGAGTTATGACAGCGCAGAAGGCTAGCTAGTAGTTAGTTTAATATAAGGATTTGGGGAGTAAGATATGGGAATCTAGTTCCTATATATCAGCGTGTAGATAAAGAGGATGCTGCAAGACGAAGCAAAGCTTGCAGCATCCTCTCTTTTTTCTTTCAACAGTAATTATATCCGAAAACCTTTCAATCTTTTCTTCAATTCTTCATTGGACGAATTAATCAGACTGGTAATTAACAAAGTATTCATAAATATTTGCTACACTTACATAGATACGGTATATAGTGGGTGGATTGTTTGGAACCATGTAAAACCTACTTATTAAATAATGTTAATTTTACAAGGGTTGATTTAATATGAAGACATTTCCAAAAATTAATATAATAGTGCTTTTACTTATTTCATTAATGATTGCTTCCATGTTTAATGGGGCAGTTTTGGCTACAGATTTGGCCGATAAGGAAACCATAATAGTTGGTGTACCTTCAGATAGATGCCCTCTTTTTTATACTGATGATTCGTCTAAAAATATTGTAGGTATTGGAATTGATTTAATGAGTCTTGCGGCAGAAAATGCTGGTTATAATGTGAATTTTAAGATCATAGAAGAATCATCACTTAAAGACGCACTAGACAACCCTAATTATGATTTGGTAATGCCTTTTGGCAGTTCTATAAATAGTACCTCAGGACAACCTTCAATCGTATCAGATAATCTTATGACAACACCTTTCACGCTTGTCACTTTGAGTAGCGGTTACATTCAATCTTTAGAACAAATAAAGGTTGGAATGCTACAATCAATGGCAGGTGTTGCTGATACTGTTCACACTTTGTATCCAAGTATGAATCTTGTTTTGTATGAAACTATGCCTGATTGTGTGAATGCTCTTCGAAAAGGTGATGTTGACGCATTACTTTACAACTCTTATGTATGGAGTTATGTGCTTCAAAAACCATCATATTCAGATTTAGAAGTTCAACCAACAACAATGTTCTCAATGGATTTTAGAGTTGGTGCTGTTGATACCCCCAAAAGTCAGGAGCTAATAAACCAGATTAATTTGGGCATTTCTAAGATTAATGATAATCAACGTCAGGCGATTATATTGGATTATACATCTCGGCGTCTGTATAAAAATGATTTCTTTGACTACTTATATATCTATGGCAATCTAATCATTATATTTGGATTATTATTGGTTTTTATTATTCTGCATTTCGTTTCAAAACAATATGCAATAAGAAAAGAGCAAGATGAGCAAATCCGCCAATTAATTGAGTATGATGCTCTTACTGGAACCTTAAGTCTTGATGGTTTTCGTAAAAAAGTTAAAACGCTATTAAGGGAGAACCCAACTTTAACGTATTTAATATCTTATAACAATATTAAAAACTTTAAATTTATAAACGATAAAATGGGTATGAATTCAGGTGATGAACTTTTAGTTTTCTGGGCTGATAAAACAATGAATTACCTGTCTGAAAAAGAAGCTGTTGCAAGAATAGGGGCTGATCATTTTGCAGTTTTAGCTCTAGTTCCAGATGACAATAATCTTTTCAATCAAGAAAAGACTGTATTTGAACCTGTAAAAAACTATTATATAAATCAGGGTATCGACTATACAGTCCAGTTATGCAGTGGTGTATACGTTCTAACAAGTGATGATTACTCAGATATTAATGTTGATAAGATGTTGGATTATGCCCATTTAGCAGAAAAGAAAGCTCACAATTCTGTCTCAGGTGGGGGATATGAAATATACAATACTGACCAATGGGAAAAAGGTAAAATGGTTGCCGACATCTGTGGTCATTTTTCAACAGCCGTAAAGAATAATGAAATACAAGTATGGTACCAACCACAAGTTAATTATAAGACAGGCAAAATAGTTGGTGCCGAGGCATTGTGCCGTTGGAAGCACGAAAAGTTAGGCTGGATAAGTCCTGGCATATTTATACCTATGTTGGAACAAGCAGGGCTTATCTATGATTTAGATTGCTTAATATGGGATAAAGTATGTCAAGACCTCCATAGATGGAATGAAAAAGGTATCCAACATTCCATTTCGGTAAACTTATCACGTTATGACATTGAAAAAAATAACAACATTGCTGACTATTTCAACAATATGGTACGAAATTATAATATCGCTCCGTCGCAGCTAAGGATTGAAATTACTGAAAGCGCATATGTTGAAGATACTGAGCTTCTACTAAAAACAACTACTGCCCTTCAAAAATATGGTTTTATTGTTGAAATGGATGATTTTGGTAGTGGCTATTCTTCATTAAATATGCTTAAAGAGGTTCCTGTTGACGGAATAAAGCTAGATTACATCTTTTTAAAGGACGAGAAGAACAAAGAAAAAAGCAAAATCATTATTAACTATATAATCAAAATGCTTTTGCAGCTTAAATTCAACTTTATTGCTGAAGGTGTCGAAACCAAAGAACAGGCTCAATTTCTTTTAAATATAGATTACGAACGAATGCAAGGATATTATTTTTATAAACCTATGCCTGTAACTGATTTTGAATTATTAGATTTCGATGACATAAATAATAAAACCGCCAAATGAGGTTAGATTACTACACCGAAAGGTGTGTTACTTGTTAAGTCGATTTTCTGTGTTATAGAGTTTTATAAGTTCATTTCTGTTTTTGCAGTTGGTCTTCTTCATTAGATTCTTTACATGAAACTTTACTGTTGATTCTGTAATATACAGATTTGCTGCAATTTCTTTGTTAGCATTACCAGATAGTAATTCATCAAGAATCTGTACTTCCCTTGAGGATAGCTGATATCTGTCAATAAAAACTCCATGATAATCAATCTCTTCATCTGAACGAGTATTCACTCCATAAAACTGTGCGAAGGGTATTGCAAACAGTACGATTGTTACGGCAAACAAAATGGAAATAACAACAAGCAAAAGTGCATTGTTGTTTGCCAGCCAAAACCTGAATTGCATGCCTATTGGTTCGCCAACGCGACCTATAAAAAGGCCAATTGGAGCTAAATAGTACTTGTTATTCTCCTTTGCAATATCTAAAAAGATTACGGTTCGACATACAGAGATGAAACCAATAAACACATAAGCAAGCACCCAAGTCACATAAACACCTGCAGTATTGTCATGCATAATTGGTAATGCGAATGCAAAAGATAATGCCACAAGGCAAAGGATGAATCCCAGCCCACGGCTTTTATCATTAAGGATACCTGCAATAACCAAGCTTAGTGTGTAAAACAACCTCATAGCCTCCACACTTATATGGAAGGAAGAGATATCGCTGCTAGGTTGGAAAAATCCCAGTCCGTTAACAATACTTACGAACAGAAGGGCAGAAAATATAATTAAAATGTAATTTTTGCCAAATGGGCTGGTAACTTTATAAGTAGAAGATTGCTCCACAAGTCTGGTTGTGTTTATGTAAGAATGCAAGGTCAGCACATATAGGACAGTAGCGCCAATACTTATCAATGCATATAAATACAGGCATTGTATACTGGTAATAAAGCTATAATCTTTGTCGAAAAAGTAAAGAATATAGGAAAAGACACAGCTTAGGGCTATACCGGCACCAAAGGTGAGACCATAGTTATTTTTATCAATAATATCTACTATTATTGCCACATACCATGCGTATAGCAGACCTATCGCTATATTCATCAGCAATCCTGTTAACTCAATACCATCCCTGAACTGGGGAATTATTGTTACAACAGTGAGCAGAAAATTGACAGCAATAAGGATGGAGAATTCGATTATTTTAGATGGCTTTTCCTTGACGAAATACGCGTATCCGCAGAATAATAGAATACCCAGTGCCTGGAAAATCTTTCCTAAAAATTGTCCAATAAAATCAACATAATTTCCTTCGTTGCATTGGTTCAAAATATAGAACCAGGATAGGTACTGTGAGCTGTTTAAAAAGAACAATATTCCTATTAAAATACTTGTAAATGCAATCTTTTTTCTCATGAAATAATTCTAGCACTTTCCAATTGGGATAGGTAAAGAAATATTGAATTTGTGGGCTTCTGTTCTGATACCTATACTAAAACTATCCCCCGGGAGCACGGATTATTCGCAGTTTTTTCACTAATTCCATCTATGCTAACAGTCAACTCATTCGTAGCAAAATCTTTGCATCAAGGCAAAGATGGAAAGGAGAAGACAGTCTATGAATAGAAAAAATGTTTTGGGGTTTGCAATGGCGATTGCCATGGTGGCAATGGTGGCATTCTCTGGGTTTGAGGTTAGTGCAGCTAGTTTGACACAGGCACAGTTTCCAGAACTTGTTCATTATGGAATAATCACTGATGAGGATGCTCAGATATTAAAGAGCTTCTTTGATTATGAATACTATAAGGAGCAAAATCCTGATGTAGTTGAACAATACGGAGATAGCTATGAAGCACTCTTTAATCATTTCTGTACTAAGGGCGTGTTTGAAGGAAGAACAGGTAGCGCAGACTTCGACCCTGCGGCATACGCTAGTGCATATGGTGATTTGAAAGCCCAGTTTGGTGCTGATATTTTAAGCTACTATAGACACTATGCAACGGAAGGTAAAGCCGTCGGCAGAGATATCACAACAATTGCAGCTTGCGCAGAAGCTGGCATTACAGTAATCGGCCTTGCTAACGATTCTATAGTAATCACTCCTGATGTATATAGAGTTGCTGTTTATCTAGGAACAAATGATTACGGGGCTGTAAGACAGTCTATCGCAATTGCAGAGCAGAGGGCAGCAGCCACAGGCGGTTCAGTTGTTATAGTTGCAGATGATGCAGCTGGTGGGGGATCAGCATTAGAAGGATTGGAAAAAGTTGGTACACTTACCACAAGCGATAGTTCTGGTATTCATATAGGAATATATGAGGGACAAACAGCAGGTACATATGGCGCATGGGAAAAGGATTATCTTAATAGTGTATATACACTCATAACAAGTACAAATGGATATGTCGCAGTGATGAGTGATTCTGTTGAAGGTATGCCAGATCCAGCTAAAGAAAAAGCTACAATACCTGTATTAGTAAAGGCGACAGAAGACGCAAGCTCATATCAAACATTAAATAATTCAACAGCAGCTGTTTATATTATGACAAGTGCAGAGGTTGGAACAGAGGAAGTGCAACCTAATACTAGGGAAACAAATGGTGTGGAAACAACAGTTACATCTTCTTTTGGAAATACACCTGTTGTTGCAGATGAAAATGGAACAACAAGTACAGAATATACTGTAGGAGTTGGTTTTGCTGAATCTTCAGCAGAAAGTGTTACTGTTAATGTAGCTATAGAAGGTGACGATGGATTAACAATATCTGATACATATACCTTTGAAACAGAATAATAATTATTTATAGAAAAATCTAGCCCTAAATAGCGGCATGTAAAAAGAGAACAGCCACAACCCCACATGCTGCGACTCAAAAGCAAGAACAAAAAGAGCTGCCACATTTTAAAAGTGACAGCTCTTATCTTATTCCCTATAAATCTTACGCAGCCTCAACAGCTTCGATTTCATTAGAAGTTTCTACTTTCTTCTCACGGAATATAGTTCTGAAAATAAGTCTTACAAATGGTCCACAATAGAACAACTGATAAAGAAGTGCCATTGGGAAGTTCATAGCCCATGTCTGAATCCATGTTCCAAATGTGTGAGTGTCCTTGAAAAGAATAGTAGCTACAAGGCTCATTGTTGGGCACATGATGCAGCAAATGCAAATTGAGATAGCGTATGTAATGAACTGAGGTCTGTCAGTAGGTTTCATTACAGAAAATGCAAGGGCACGTGCAAGCTTACCAACGATGAAAAACTCAAGGATGAATGCGATAGGCACCATGATAGGAAGCTCATGGAGTGCTAAAAAGAATGTCTGACCTGTTACTCCACCTGTGTTTAAGGCAACGTTGTAAACCACCATTCCGTAAACCATAATAGTGGCCATAATTATAGTTAATACTACGTCTTGAAATTTGTTTTTAGGCATAATAAATCCTCCTTCTGATAATGAATAATACATAAAATTACATGTGTTGTTCGTTATCATCCGGAGGATGTGCGTTTCCAATTAAACCATATTATCTTTTGTTGCGTCAGCAATGATAACATGATTTTCAACAAAATGTAAGTGTTAATTTTGTGAAATGTGCAAAATTATCTTGTTACGTAAACAGGTAGGCCATTTTCGTATTCAAGCTCAGGCTCCCCAATTACTAGAGGCTTGAGGTATTCTACCATTTCATCTGTAACCCAGTTGTGGCTTTCATTGATCCATTCCTGAGGAACTTCCTTTGCTTCGTTTGCAATATCATGGATAGTAGCATAGCTGTAGTCTACAGTGTATGGTGCGTTACTTGTGCGGTTAAGAACTACCATTGCACCTGTTACACCTTCTTCTGCATACTGCACTCCGTGCTTACCAAGCTCTACAGATTCTTTTAAATCAGTAAGTGAGCTCATATGAGCAGCAGCTCTTTGTAAAACGTTTACTTCTATTGAACGAACCTTTACGCCAAGTCTATCCTTTACAATATATTCAAGTGTCTTGCCAGCACCTGAAAGCTGTGCGTGACCAAAGTTGTCTAATTGGCCTGTAGATGCAGAGATATATTCACCATTAGCATCGCGAATTCCCTCGGATACAGCTACAACTATATTTGTCTTTTCCTTTAAAAGACGAGATAAATCGTTTACAAATACCTCTGTGTTAAATGGAACCTCTGGAAGATAGATTAAATCTGGTCCACAGCAGCAGTTATTTCTTGCAAGAGATGTGGCAGCTGTAAGCCATCCGGCATCTCGTCCCATTACTTCTATAATAGTAACACTAGGAGAGTTGTAGATTTTAGCGTCATATATAACCTCCATAGTGGTGGTAGCAATGTATTTAGCAGCTGAACCAAAACCAGGAGTATGATCTGTTACACACAAATCGTTGTCTACAGTCTTTGGCACACCGATAAACCTAATAGGAGATTCTATTGATTTTGCATATGCTGAAAGCTTGTCTACAGTATCCATGGAGTCGTTTCCACCGATGTAGAAAAATGCTTCGATATCATATTTTTTAAATTGCTGAAATAGGGTATTATAGATAGGGTCGTTTGAAGTGACGCTTGGAAGCTTGAAACGACATGAGCCAAGGTACATGGCTGGAGTAACTTTAAGTTTTTTTAGAAAATTAGAATCAGATTTTATTGTTTCGGTTAAGTCGATGATGTTGTCATCCTTAATGCCGATAATTCCGTTGATGGAACCGTAAATCTTGTCGTATTTAGAAGACAAGGCTCCCTCGATAACACCAGCAAGACTGGCGTTGATTGCCACAGTTGGTCCGCCCGACTGTGCGACGATGATGTTTCCCATTTGATTACCTCCCGAACGTATGCTTATAATTAAGCTTCTAGGGATTATTCTAACATAAGGAGAGATACTATGAACACCTTTTTATACGCTATTTTGGATTTTATTAACGACATGCACACATATCTTCTTTCTCTGAATGATGCATATGAGGCAAATTTCACAGATAAAGAGCTACATTTCCTTGTGATTGGCGCAATTGGCATGGCTATGATTTTTATTGTTCAGCCAATTTTCTCACTTTTGGCCAAAACAGGTCACGTTCTTGTAATCAGTTGGATATACGTATTTACGTTAATTCTTCTTCTTACCTTTGCCATCGAAATCGAGCAAAAGATTACAGGCTCAGGAGCAATGGAGTTTGAGGATATCGTGTTTGGCGTGTGGGGCTTTATGCTGATGTTCTTGATATATGCCCTGATACGAGGAATTATAATAGGTATATATAAATTAATAAGAAATAGAGATTAAATAAAATGCCAGGTTCAACTGAACCTGGCATTAATTTAAATGATGTTAAGTAAGAGTCTGTTGTAGTCACGGTCTTCTAGAAGATTAAGGACACGGCGGGCTCTTGAATATTGTGTACGACTAATTGAAATAACACAGACGTTTCTGGCTCCATTGTAAGTTCTGCGCTTGAAGAATGGCACTCGGTGCCAGTTCTTTGAAAAAGGTACTGATTCATGAAGAAGTAGATTAGAAGTACGATTTGATACTATTCTGTTTGTAATTTCGCATAAGACAACGTCTTTATCAATGTTTTTGGCAAGCTTTGGTTTCTTTCTCATAACAATTTCCTATCAATCCAAGTGTATGTTTATTTCTTTACCCATAGAATTTGCAACCTTCACTAGAAAATCCAATGAGGGATTGTATTTACCGCTTTCCATGCGGGAGATATTTGATTTTTTCGTGCCGGCCATATCAGCTAAAACCTCCTGCGTGAGATGCAGGGATTTGCGTGCGTCCTTAAGCTGCTTTGCAATGGAACGCCGGGCTGCTATGGCTTGAGATGAAATGATTCCATCTGAATATCTTTCCTTCATTAGCTACCCACCAATTCGATACTATAATGTTATCATATATGATAACAGACTACAATGAGTTTCACAACAAAAACATTCTTTTTTAAAAGGGGAGAATGTACTATAATCTTAAGAAGAATGTTTTATAGAAAAGAGGTTATGTATGTACGATTTAACAGGAAAAACAATTGTAGAAATAAAAGAATATGTAAACTCACTTAGCAATGAAGAGTTAGATAAGTTTATCGAAGAAGTAGATTTTGCTGATTACGATTTTGACCTTGAGGCTACAGATCTTTTAACCAGTTCACGCCTCTATGATTATATTCAGTATGCTCACAATGGAGAGGCTGCTGTAACTTTCGACTAAATTAAAAATAAGGAGAATGGTATGGTTTCAAAAAAGCAGAAATTCAGAACAGTATTGTTAATAATAATTCTTGCGATAGCAATTATCGCTGGAGTATTTGGAGTAAGCTATGCCAAGGGCAGTGTGGTATTTCCTTGGGAATTAACTGCAAAGCAGGAAGAGGAGCCGCAGGTTGCTGAGGAGCCGGAAGCTGAAAAGGTTAAGGAGGCTACTGCTAAAGAGGAAGAGCTTGAAAAAGAGGTAGAAAAGGTAGAAGAGCCAGAAGAACCAGAAGAACCTGTTGAAGAAGAGCCAGAGACTTCAGCAGCTACTACAGGTGTTTCACTTGATTATTATGGAGCCCTTCATGTAGAGGATGGCAAGCTTGTAGATGAATCAGGCGATGTAGCAGTGCTTACGGGTGTTAGCTCACATGGTCTTAGCTGGTATCCGGAATATGTCACACCAGAGACTATCGAATCTCTTAGAAATAACTGGGGAATCAATGTTATCCGCCTTGCTATGTACACAAGCGATTACAATGGCTATTGCGTGGCAGGAGAGGATGTTCAAAATACATTAAAGGACAACATCGATGCTGCAGTCGAAGCTGCAACAGAAAACGATATGTATGTCATCATCGATTGGCATATCTTAAATGATAGCAATCCAAATGAATACAAAGCACAGGCTATTCAGTTCTTTGGAGAGATGGTTCGTAAATACGAAGACAACGAAAATGTTATCTACGAGATTTGCAATGAGCCAAACGGTGACACTACATGGGAAGATATTTGTGCTTATGCGGATGAAGTAATTCCTGTAATCAGAAATGTGGATAGTGATGCAGCGATTTTAGTCGGTACTCCAAACTGGTCTAGTGACCTTGATTCAGTTGTGGAAGCTCCACTTGATTATGACAACATCATGTACACATATCATTTCTATGCAGGCACACACAAATCCAGCGCTAGAAATACCCTTACAGACGCTTTAGATGCAGGCCTTCCAGTATTCATTTCTGAGTATGGCTTTGTTTCAGCTGATGGCGATGGTTCTGTTGATACAAAGGAAGCTGCTAAATGGCAGGATATTATTGATGAGTATCAGCTTTCAACTTGCATCTGGAATCTTTCAAATAAGGCAGAGGGTTCTGCTTTGATTAGTTCAGACTGCGACAAGACAGCTGACTGGGAGGAAGAGGAGCTTTCTGAACAAGGCCAGTATTTCGTCAATATGCTTCAATCAATAGATACAAGCAAGCAGGATGATGAAGAAATCTCTGATGAAACATCAGAAGACATAAATGAAAAAGAGCAAAAGCTCAATGAAGAAAAAAGTAATATGGAGAAAAAGAGATAATGACAACAAATGAGAAAATCGCAAAACTTAGAGAATTAATGAATGAGAGAGGAATCGATCTTTACCTGATTCCAACAGACGACTTCCATTCATCAGAATATGTAGGAGAGCACTTTAAGGCTCGTAGCTTTATGACAGGCTTTACAGGCTCAGCAGGAACAGCTGTTATCACAAAGACAGAGGCTCATCTTTGGACAGATGGACGTTACTTTGTACAGGCTGCAAAGCAGATTGCAGGCTCAGAGGTTATCCTTGAAAAAATGGGTGAGCCAAAGGTTCCAGAGGTAGAAGAATTTATCGAGAAGAACTTCCCTGAGGGAGGATGTCTCGGATTTGATGGCAGATGCGTATCAGCAAAGAATGCAGCAAAGTATTTTGATATTGCTCAGGACAAGGGCGGTGAGCTTGCTACAACAGAGGATTTAGTTGATATTATCTGGGAAGACAGACCAGAGCTTCCAAAGGCTACAACATGGGTACTTGAGGATGAGTTCTCAGGTGAGAGCATGCAGGCAAAGATTTACCGCATCCGCGAAAAAATGAAAAAGAAAAAGGCAGATGCACACTTAGTAACAAGCCTTTATGATATTGCATATATCCTTAATCTCAGAGGAAATGATATTGCAAACGTACCAGTTTTCCTTTCATTCCTTCTTATTACAGATGATAGCGTAATCTTATTTACAGACACAACAAATTGGCCAGAGGAGGCTATGAGATACCTCAACGACAACAGCGTAAAGCTTTATCCATACGACATGGTTTACCACTACATGCAGAGCGCTGATATGGCTAACAGAAACATCCTTCTTGATCAGGAAATCGTTAACTACAACATCGTTAAGGCTTTAAAGGGCTCAGCAAAGATTATTGATGGTAAGAACCCTTCAGAGCTTATGCGTGCAGTTAAGAACGAGACAGAAATTAAGAACACAAGATTAGCGCACATCAAAGATGGTGTAGCTTGCACAAAGGCTATCAAATACATCAAAGAAAACATTACAAAGGAGCCAATGACAGAAATCACAGCTTCAGATTACTTTGAAGCTAGACGTCGTGAGCAGGAGCACTTTGTAGATTTATCATTTAATACAATTTCAGCATATGGTCCAAACGCTGCAATGATGCACTACAGCGCTAAGCCAGGCTCAGAAGCAACACTTAAGCCAGAAGGATTCCTTCTTGTTGATTCAGGAGCCCACTACCTTGAAGGTACTACAGATATCACTAGAACAATCGCTCTTGGTGAGCTTACACAGCAGATGAAGGAGTACTACACAGTAGTTCTTCGTTGTCACTTAAGACTTATGGCTGCAAACTTCCCTAAGGGAGTTACAGGAGCAAACCTTGATGTACTTTCACGTGGTCCAGTTTGGGATATGGGACTTGATTACCGTTGCGGTACAGGTCACGGCGTTGGTCACATCCTCAATGTACACGAGGGACCAAACAACTTCCGCTGGAGAGTTCCACAGGGCAAGAACGCTGCAGAGCTTCAGCCAGGAATGATTACAACTGACGAGCCAGGTCTTTATATCGAAGACGGCTTCGGAATCAGAATTGAAAATGAGCTTCTTTGCGTAGCTGGTGAGACAACAGAGTACGGCGATTTCCGTCACTTCGAGTCACTTACAGTTTGTCCAATCGACCTTGATCCAGTTATTCCAGAGATGATGACAGAGGCAGAAAAGAAGACTCTTAACGAATATCACGCATTTGTTCGTGAGACACTTAAGCCATACCTAACCGATGAGGAAAATGCATGGCTTGCTAAGGAGACAAGAGACATTTAATGGGAAAATTATTACTGATTGACGGCCATAGTATAGCTAACCGCGCATTCTATGGTGTTCCAGATCTTACAAATAGTCAGGGAGAGCATACAGGAGCCATTTTTGGCTTCTTGAATATGATGCTCAAGTTTATCGACGACGAAAAGCCTGACAACTTTGCTGTTGCATTTGATGTTTCAGCTCCAACGTTCCGCCACAAAATGTATGATGCATACAAAGGCACTAGAAAGCCAATGCTTCCAGAGTTAAAGGAACAGATTCCACGTATTCAGGAAATGCTTAAAGCCATGGGTGTGCCTGTAATCACATTAGAGGGCTGGGAAGCAGATGATATTCTTGGAACTCTTTCTAGAATTGGTGAGGAAAAGGGATTCGACGTAACTATCGTTTCCGGAGATAGAGATCTTCTTCAGCTTGCTACAGACAAAGTAAAGATTTCAATTCCAAAGACAAAAAAAGGTGGCACCGAAATCGAGCAGTATTACGCTGCTGATGTTAAGGAAGTTTATGGTGTTACACCAAAGCAGTTTATAGATGTAAAGGCACTTCAGGGTGATGCCAGCGATAACATTCCAGGCGTTGAAGGCGTTGGTCCAAAGACAGCTGAAAAGTGGATTGCTCAGTATGGCTCAATCGAAGAGTGCCATGCCCATGTGGATGAAATGAAAAAAGGCAAGGTCCTTGATAATTTCATTGCTCAGTGGGATATTGCAGTTTTATCAAAGGAGCTTGCTACAATCAACGTACACGCTCCAATAGAGCTTGAGGAAGGCTCAACAAAGCTTGAAAACTTATTTACAGAGGAAGCATATCTTCTCTGCAAGCGCTATGAGCTTAAAAAGCTTCTTCCAAGATTTGAAAACACTGATACTTCAAAGGTGCAGGATACTACATCGGAAACATTTAAGCACATTTCTGATTTATCAGATGTGGAAAATTTCTTTGCAGGTTTAAGCAAAAGTGGAAAAGACTTTATCGGTGCAAGCATTATGGCTGGTGCAGATAAATCTATAAAGGGCGTTGCTCTTTCTGTAGGTGATGAGACTGTTTATGTTGATTGCGCAGGCTTTATTACTCCTGATTATCTAGGTCACAAGCTTGTAGAAATCAGCAAGGCGGGCGTGAAGCTTTGCTTCTGGGACTTAAAGAATGCAATGCACATCATCTATCAGCTTTTCTCTACAGAGGAAAAAGCGCAGGTAGATGCAAATGGTGGAAAGGCTGAAATATTCCCAACTGCCTGCGATGTTGCAGTGGCAGCATATCTTCTAAACCCTACAAAGAATGCATACACAGCAGATGACGTGGCAAGCGAGATGCTTGGCGTAATCATCCCTGCAGTGGCAGATTTATTTGGCAAGAAAAAGCTTGAGGCAGCCTTAGAAGATGATTCAGAGCTTGAGCATATTACAACCTATGCTTGTTACAATGCTTATGTAGCTTATGCATCATACGAAAAGGTTATTTCTGAAATTAAAGACCAGGGAATGCTTCATATCTACGAGGATATTGAGCTTCCTTTAGTTTACACATTGTTTGATATGGAAATAGCAGGTATTGCAATGGACGCTGAGGCCCTATCAGCATATGGAAGCAAGCTTGCAGTGCGTATCACAGAGCTTGAAAAGAGCATTTATGAGCAGGCTGGTGAGGAGTTTAATATCAATTCTCCTAAGCAGCTTGGTGTGATTTTGTTTGAAAAGCTTGGAGTCCAAGGCGGTAAGAAGACCAAAACAGGTTATTCTACAGCAGCAGATATTCTTGAAGAGCTTGCTCCTGCAAATCCTATCATTAATGATATTTTGGAATATAGACAGCTCGCAAAGCTTAAGAGCACATATGCAGATGGTCTTGCAAATTGCTTAGATTCAGACGGCAGAATTCGTTCTACATTTATGCAGACAGTTACAGCTACAGGACGAATCAGCTCTACTGAGCCAAACCTCCAGAATATTCCAGTTAGAATGGAGCTTGGCCGTGAAATCCGCAAGGTGTTCTATCCAAAGGATGGCTGCGTATTCATTGATGCTGACTATTCTCAGATAGAGCTTCGAGTATTGGCACATATGTCTGGGGATGATAATCTTATCGGGGCGTTCAAGGCTGGACAGGACATTCACCGTTCTACAGCTTCACTTGTATTCAACACACCATTTGATGAGGTTACAGATATTCAGCGCCGCAGCGCTAAGGCTGTAAACTTCGGAATCGTTTATGGAATCAGTGCGTTCGGTCTTGCAAAGGACATCGGAGTTGGCAGAAAAGAAGCTCAGGAATATATCGATAATTATTTTGTTGCATATCCAAAGATGCATGAATTCTTAGAGGGATTAAAGGCAGAGGGCAATGAAAAGGGCTACGTTACTACTATGTACGGAAGACGTCGCCCAATCCCAGAGCTTAAATCCTCAAACTTTATGACAAGACAGTTTGGCGAGAGAGTAGCTATGAACTCTCCAATTCAGGGTACAGCTGCAGATATTATCAAGATTGCCATGGTAAATGTTCATGACAGATTATTAAAAGAGAATCTTAAATCAAAGCTATTGCTTCAGGTTCATGATGAGCTCCTTATTGAGACATTCAAGGACGAGCAGGCACAGGTTGAAAAGCTTGTTGCAGAAGAGATGGAGCATGCTGCTTCACTGGCGGTTGATTTGGAAATCGATATGAAAACCGGAATGAATTGGGCAGAGGCACACTAATGAAATTTATTGGCATTACAGGGGGCATCGGTGCTGGAAAAAGCACGGTGCTCTCTTTACTAGAGGAAAATTTTAATTGTAAGGTCTTACTGGCAGATTTAGTTGCTGCGGATTTAATGAGGCCTGGAAAAGAATGCTTTGATAAGGTAGTGGCATTGCCATGGCCAGAAAGCATTTTAGACTCTCAGGGTGAAATTGACAGACCTAAGATGGCAAAGTTTATGTTTGCTGACAACAGTCTTCGCGAGGCAGTAAATGGAATAGTACATCCAGCAGTACAAACAGAAGTACTAAATCAAGTGGAAGCTGAGAAAGAAAAACACAATATAGAGTATTTTTTCTTTGAAGCTGCATTGCTCATAGAATGCGGTTATGGTAAACTTGTGGATGAGATGTGGTATATCTATGCAAGCCAGGAAGTAAGGGAAAAACGCCTTATGGAGACTCGCGGATATTCCAAAGAACGAATCGCAAAAACAATCAGTACACAACGCAGTGAGGAGAGCTTCAGAGCTCACTGCAACAGAATCATAGACAACAGTGGCACAAAGGAGCAGACACTTGCTCAGCTGCGCCAGATTATTCACGAATAATTCCCGAGGAGAGTAACTTATATGGAGAAGAAAGATATTGTATTTGGACTTGATATTGGTACCAGAAATGTCATTGGTACAGTAGGATATCTTGATGGCGATGAATTCCATGTTATCGCTCAAAATCTTAAAGAACACGATACCAGAGCCATGCTTGACGGTCAGATTCACGACATCGGTCGAGTAGGTGCTACTTGCGATGAGGTGAAAAAGGACCTTGAAGCACAGACAGGTCTTGCATTATCAGAAGTATGTATCGCTGCCGCTGGTCGTGTGCTTCGTACAATCACTACTCATGTAGAGATGGAATTCCCAGAGGAAACAGTTGTTACCGGAGAGGACTTACATACACTTGATATGATGGGTATCGAGCAGGCTGGTAAGGAAATCAAAGGCGACGAGGACAATAAATACAAGTTCTTCTGTGTAGGTTATTCTACTGTTAAATATTACTTAAACGGAGATGTTTTCACATCCCTTGAGGACCACAAGGCCGATACAATCGGAGAGGACATCATCGTAACATTCCTTCCTGAGGATGTTGTTGATGGCCTTTATTCAGCAGTTGGCAAGGCTGATCTTTCAGTTGCCAACCTTACATTGGAGCCTATCGCAGCTATCAATGTTGCAATCCCACAGAGCTTCAGAATGCTTAATATCGCCCTTATCGATGTTGGTGCAGGTACATCCGATATCTGTGTCACCAGAGACGGCAGCATCATCGCATATGGCATGATTCCTATGGCTGGTGATGAGCTTACAGAGGTATTGGTTCATGAATACCTTGTAGATTTTGCTACAGCAGAGAAAATTAAGCGCGCTTCAACCGAAGGCGGAGAAATCACATACGAGGATATTATGGGTCTTAGCCATACAATCAAATCTGAGGATGTTTGGAAGCTTACAGAGCCGGTTATGAAGAAAATTGCTTCTGAGGTTGCAGAAAAGATTAAAGAGCTTAATGGAGGTAAATCAGTATCAGCAGCATTTGTTGTTGGTGGTGGTGGAAAAATCCACGGCTTCACAGAAGCTCTTGCAGCAGACCTGAAAATCGTCCCAGAACGTGTTGCTCTTCGTGGCGAGGAAGTAATGAAAAACATTGTATTCGAGCAGGAGGATATTGCAAAGGATTCTCTTCTTGTTACACCAATCGGTATCTGCTTGAATTACTACGAGACAAAGAACAACTTCATTATGATTCACTTCAATGGTGAGATGATGAAGCTTTACGATAATGGACAGCTTACAATTGTAGATGCAGCTATGCAGGCAGGTTTCTCTGCTGATCAGCTGTTCCCAAGACGTGGCCGTGAAATCAACTTCACAGTCAATGGTGTATCACGTATGATTCGTGGAACAGAAGGGGAATCTGCAGTTGTTACAATGAATGGTAAAACAGTTGGAATTAACACTCCACTTGAGTTCAATGCAGATGTTACAGTTGTGCCTTCTACAGTTGGCGAAGGTGGACGTGGTACAATTGCTGATTTGGCAGAGTTCACTACTGAATACCTTTATTTCAATGTTTGTGGTCACAGAGTAAAGTGTCCAAAGTTTGTTGAGGTTAATGGTTCTATGGAACCACCTACATATTCAGTTAAGGATGGAGATGTTATCGAGACTCGACCATTCTACACAGTTGGCCAATTGGCAGAGTTTATGGATGTTACAATCGATGACAGATACGAAATCCTTGTAAACAATCGTCCATCTACCAAGGAATCCCTTGTGTATGAAAACTTTGCAATCGAATGGACAACTACAAATCAAATCGCATACAGAGCAGATTATCTTGTTGATGATTCAGAAGGCTTGCCAGAGGATTACGAAGCTCCAACAGCACCTGAGGCACCAGCAGAGGATGCTCGCACAAGAATGAAAATCGAAA
Organism: Pseudobutyrivibrio sp. JW11; assembly: GCF_900115355.1. Classification (NCBI taxonomy): domain Bacteria; kingdom Bacillati; phylum Bacillota; class Clostridia; order Lachnospirales; family Lachnospiraceae; genus Pseudobutyrivibrio; species Pseudobutyrivibrio sp. JW11. Next base: position 420,819 of record NZ_FOWB01000001.1, read on the forward strand.
CCGTTGAAATCCCTATCAAGGTCAATGGCAAGGACATGGTCTTGGCAGGTAAAAGGGATTACATCTTTGTAGATGTATACAATCTCATCAATTTCGACCCAAGCACAGGTGGCGGTAGACAGCTCATTACAAAGGTTAATGGACAGCCATGCGGCTACGCCAAGGATCTTAACGCCGGCGATGAAGTCGAAATTAGATGGAGCGAAAGTTAGTAAGGAAGTATTTTAGTAATGGATTTTTTTAGTATTGCAAGTGGTAGCAGCGGTAATTGCATTTGCGTGGGTGACAGCAGCACCCACGTAATGATTGACGCTGGTATTTCTGGAAAACGCATAGAAGCAGGTATGAATCAGTACGATTACACCACAGCAGATATGGCTGGTCTTCTTGTGACTCACGAACATTCAGACCATGTTTCTGGTCTCGGTGTTGTTTCTCGTAAATATCACATTCCAATTTATGCTACAGCTGGTACCATCAGAGCAATACGTTCTATGAAGAGCCTTGGGGCTATCGATGACACTCTTTTCCATGTTATCAAGCCCGATGAGGACTTCGTCTTAGGTAGTCTTAAAATTCACCCATTCCACATCAGCCATGACGCGGCTGATCCAGTTGCATATCGTATAGAAAATGATAAATCTAAGGTTGCAGTCTGCACTGACTTAGGGTATTATGACAACAATATTGTGGAGAATCTCACAGGTTTGGACGCTATGCTTTTAGAGGCAAACCACGATATCCACATGCTAGAAGTTGGGTCATATCCATATCATTTAAAACAAAGAATTCTTGGAAATTATGGTCATCTGTCAAATGAAACCAGTGGTAAGCTTTTAAGCAAGGTTTTAAATGACAACGTTAAACACGTATTTTTAGGGCATTTAAGCCATGAAAATAATTATCCAGATTTAGCTTACGAGACTGTCCGACTCGAAGTTACCATGGATGAAACCACTCCATACAAGGGGAATGATTTCAATATCACAGTTGCAAGTCGCAGCGAAGTTTCCCAATTGGTGGTTATATAACTAGTAGATAATGGACTATAGGAGGAAAAGATGGAGAATAAGGTTATTATTACTGTAGTTGGCAAAGATACAGTAGGTATTATTGCACGTATTTGTACTTATCTGGCAGAGAGCGGTGTTAATGTGTTGGATATTACTCAAACTATAGTTCAAGGCTTCTTCAATATGATGATGATTGTAGATATCAATTCAAGCTCACGTGCTTTTGACGATATTCAGTGTGATTTGGAAAAGCTTGGAGATGAAATTGGAGTTCAGATTAAAGCTCAGAAGGAAGACATCTTCAACGCAATGCACAGATTATAGGAGGGAATATGGTTAATCTACAGGAAGTACTTGAGACAAACAAAATGGTTGAGGAACAGACCCTTGACGTTCGTACTATTACTATTGGTATCAGTATCTTAGAATGCATAGATTCAGATATAGATAAGCTTAATGAAAAGGTTTACAACCGCATCACTACAGTTGCAAAGGACTTAGATAAAGTCGCAAAGGAAATTGAAAGTGATTACGGTATTCCTATTGTTAATAGACGTATTTCTGTTACACCAATGGCTTTAATTGGCGGTTCAGCTTGCAAGAAACCAGAGGACTTTGTTACTTTGGCTCACACAATGGACAAGGCAGCTGCAGCAGTTGGTGCAAATCTTATTGGTGGTTACTCAGCTCTTGTTTCAAAGGGAATGACAACAGCTGATGAATTACTTATTCGTTCAATTCCACAGGCTCTTTGCGAAACAGAAAGAGTTTGTAGCTCAGTTAATTTAGCTTCCACAAAAACTGGTATTAATATGGATGCTGTCAGACTTATGGGAGATATTCTTCTTCAGGTGGCTGACCGTTCAAAGGACAGAGATTCAGTTGATTGTATGAAGCTTGTGGTATTCTGCAACGCTCCTGATGACAACCCATTTATGGCAGGTGCTTTCCACGGCGTAACAGAAGCAGATGCTATTATCAACGTAGGTGTTTCTGGCCCAGGCGTTGTAAAGAAGGCTCTTGAGCAGGTTAGAGGTGAAAGCTTCGAGATTCTCTGCGAGACAATCAAAAAGACTGCATTCAAGGTTACACGTGTAGGTCAGCTGGTAGCACAAGAAGCAAGCAAGCGTCTTAACATTCCATTTGGTATTATCGATTTGTCACTTGCTCCAACACCAGCTATCGGTGATTCCGTTGCTGATATTCTTTGCGAAATTGGTCTTGAGTATGCAGGCGCTCCTGGTACAACAGCAGCTCTTGCTATGCTTAATGATCAGGTTAAGAAGGGCGGCGTAATGGCAAGCTCATACGTAGGAGGCCTTTCCGGTGCCTTTATTCCTGTTTCAGAGGATCAGGGTATGATTAACTCAGTAGAGGCAGGTGCAATCACTCTAGAGAAGCTTGAGGCCATGACATGCGTATGTTCTGTAGGTCTTGATATGATTGCAATCCCTGGTGATACTCCAGCTACAACAATCTCAGGTATGATTGCTGATGAAATGGCTCTTGGTATGGTAAATCAAAAGACAACAGCAGCTCGTCTTATTCCTGTAATCGGAAAGGGCGTAGGCGATACAGTAGAGTTTGGTGGTCTCTTTGGATATGCTCCAATCATGCCAGTTAACAAATTCTCATGTGCTGATTTTGTAAATCGTAAGGGAAGAATCCCAGCACCTATTCATTCATTTAAAAACTAAAAGAAGATACAAAAAACTCCTAGCGTTATTGCTAGGAGTTTTTTGATTAATTATATTGAGGAGTTATTGTCTGGATAGTGCCGTCTGCATTGTAGGTAAGTTCGCAGTATTTTACGCAACGGCGATGGTTGATTCCTTTTGAATACTCACAATCATGATAGAAGAGATACCATTTATCATGATACTCAACAATTGAGTGGTGAGTTGTCCAACCGATAACAGGCTCAAGAATTTTGCCTGCATATTTAAATGGACCAAGTGGATTATCTCCGATGGCGTATGCAATGGTATGTGTTGTGCCTGTAGAGTAAGAGAAGTAGTATTTACCATTGTATTTGTGCATCCAAGGGCCTTCAAAGTATCTACGGTTTTCATCTCCGGCTAAAAGAGGCTTGCCGTTTTCATCAAGGATTACAACATCAGCAGGAGTAGAAGCGAAGCCTTCCATATCATCGGTCATAACAGCAACCTTTGGACATACAGCTGGTTCATTTTTCTCAGGCTCTGTTCCGTTCGGATTAAAGCTGCCTTCTCTGTATTTTTCAAGCTGGCCGCCCCAAAGACCGCCAAAGTAGATGTAAACCTTTCCATCGTCATCCATGAAAGAACATGGATCGATGCTAAAACTTCCTGGAATTGGCTCTTTTCTTGGAGTAAATGGGCCTTCTGGATTCTTGCTTTCTGCAATTCCAAGTTTAAATATTCCATCCATATCCCTTGCTGGGAAAACTAAATAGTAAGTATCGTTTTTGTAAACTACATCAGGTGCCCAAAGCTGTTCCTTAACCCAAGGAATCTGATCTTGATGTAGAACTTCGCCGTGATCTATAACCTCATCGCTTTTGTCATCCATTGATAGGATATGATAATCACGCATCTGGTATTCATCACCATTGTCGTTGTCTTCACCATCATGAGGAATATCATGGGATGGATAAATATAAATTCTGTCGTTGAAAACATGTGCAGATGGATCTGCTGTAAAAATGTGTGTCACTAGGGGTGTGTTTTGTTTTTTCATTTTGTCTCCTTTAGCCCTTAACTGCACCAGCGGTCAATCCGTCAACAATTTGGTTAGAGAATGCACAGTACACAATTATTGTAGGAACGATAGCGATAATGATTGCAGCAAACATCTGGGAATAATTAGTATTATATGGTCCTACGAATTTAGAAAGTGAAACTGGCAGGGTTTTCTTCAAATCATCTGATATAAATACCATAGCTAAAAGAAGTTCATTCCAGTTTGCAATGAAAGTCATAAGACCTGTTACAAATAAGCCAGTCTTTCCAAGTGGAAGACAAACCTTAAAGAAAATCTGGTAAATAGTAGCGCCATCGATACAAGCACTTTCAATAAGTTCATTTGGCATACCTTCGAAGAAGCCAACCATGATGAAGATAGTAACTGGAAGTGCAAATGTAAGGTATGGCAATATCAAACCGGTTAGGCTGTTTGTAAGATGAACCTTTGCAAAACGAGTGAACAAAGGAATCATTACACAGTGAACAGGAATCATCATTCCAAGAAGAAAATATGTAAGTGAAAGCTTTGCAAATTTCCAGCGAAGTCTAGCGATTCCAAAAGCAGCCATTGAACCGATAATCATGCTTAATGCCAGTGTGATTACACAGACAATGAAAGAGTTTAATGTGGCAATGCCAAGTTTTCCAGCTGTCCAGGCAAATGTAAAGTTTTCAAAGGTAGGAGCCTGTGGCAAAGCAAATGGTGCTGTAAATATTTCTGCATTTGTTTTAAAAGATACGTTAAATACCCAAAGTAGTGGTGCAAGATAAAGCACAGCCATGAGTACTAAAAATATATAAATTATAATTTTAGGAATTGATATTTTTTTCATTACTAAACCCTCCTATTACATTTCGTACTGCTCGGTTTTTACAACTTTATTAATGAAAGCTGTTACAAGCAGACACAGGATTAGTAAGAGTACACCGATGGCACTTGCATAACCGTATTTAAAGTATTTGAAGCCTTGCTGATAAAGATGTGTTGCAAGAACTTCAGTTTTGTGGTTTGGTCCGCCTTCAGTCATGTTGAAGATCAAATCAAAGAACTTTAATGAACCAATAGCATTAAGTGACATTGCGGTTGCAACCATAGGTCTGATGAGGGGGAGTGTGATGTAACGAAAACTTTTGACCTTGTTGCATCCGTCAATGTAACTAGCCTCGTAAAGAGACTTACTAATGCCTGATATCTGGGCCATGTAAAGCATCATAGACTGACCAACATATTGCCAAAGGGCTACGAAAGCGATTACCCACATAGGAAGGATTATGAATCCGTTTATATCCATGAGCCACAGAGGGCCTTCGATACCAAGCTTTGCAAGTAATTGGTTGATACCAAGCTTAGGACTGAAGATGAACATCCACAAAAGTCCTAATGCTGCAGAAGAAAGAACGCATGGCAAGTAAATAATGTTTTTAAATACGTTTCTTCCTTTGTCTATATTTGTGAGAAGGGCTGCAAGAAACAGACCCATAATAAGCTGTGTTACACATGAGAAGATAAGAAAGAACAATGAGTTCTTTAATGCAATTGCTAAAGTCTTATCTTGTAAAAGGTTTTTATAGTTCTCAAGTCCTATGAATTTAGGAGGAGTGAGTGCATTGTAGTCACAGAATGAATAATAGATTGACTGACAAATAGGTATAAATAGAACAAATGTAAAAAGTATAAATGCTGGCGCCATAAAGATGAATATGGCTTTTTTATTTCTTAATAGTTTATCCATAACAATATCCTTATTAATTAGTTAGTCTGAATTGGTTTCTTTTTTAAAATTGGGGCACATTAAAGTGCCCCAAAAAGAATGAGATTATGAAGAAGAAGTTAGTTTTTATCTACAGTTTGCCTCGTAATATTCTTCCATGTCTGTAGCTGCCTCAGCAGGGGTTATTTCGCCAAGGAATACAGAAACCATTGTGTCATCGAAGTGAGAACCTGTCTCAGTTGTAGGCATTGACTCGTTGTAGAAACCGAATGTTCCCTTTGCGTTCTGGAATACATCCATAACGTATGCAAGCTGTGCAGGAGCCTTAGATGCATCGTACTCAACGTTTGTTACAGGAATCTTTCCACCAACTTCTGCTGTGTACTTCTGAGCTGTGTCATCTGTGAAGTACTTCATAAGAGCAGCACAAGCTTCTGGATGCTCTGTTGTTGAGCTCATAGCAAGTGAATCAGACTTAGCAATTAATCTATCGCAACCTGGGAACTGGAATACACCACACTTAGACTCGAAGTCTGGGTTTGAACCATTGATCTGTGCGATTGCCCATGAACCCTGGATAAGGATAGCAGCTTCTTCATTGTAGAAGTTTGCTGTAGCTACATCATTTGTATCACCAGCAGCTGTTGGCTGGAAGTACTTAGAAAGTTCAACAAGCTTTGTTGCAGCTGACTCGAGCTTTCCATCTTCCCAAGAAGCACTACCGTCTGCAAGAGCTGCAAGGTCAACGCCTTCCTCTTCGCAAAGGTAACCAGCTACCATTGAAAGGCACCATGCTGTACCAGCTGAGATTGAGATTGGTGTGTAACCTGCTGACTGAAGCTTGTCACATGCTGCAAGCATTTCATCCCAGTTTGTAGGAACTTCTACACCAGCTTCTTCGAACATCTCTGTGTTGTAGAAGCAGCAAGCTGCAGCTGTGTTAAGAGGTACTGCGTAAATCTTTCCATCATATGTCTGCTGTGTAAATACTGCGTCGCTTGTGAATGTATCTTTCCAACCATCCTGTGCAAGATAATCATCAAGTGGAGCAGCAACGCCTGGCTCTACATAATCTGTAAGGTTTGGACCAGGGCTGACAATGAATACATCAGGTGTATCGCCTGCAGCTACAAGAGCATTTAACTTTGCGTAGTACTCTTCAAGGTTTGTTGTAACTACATTTACGTGATACTGACCTTCGTAGTCGGCGTTGAATCTGTCGATAACATCTTTGTAACCGAGAGAGATAAGATCCTCAGTTGCATTTAAGTCATCCCAGAACATCCAAGTGATTTCCTCTACTCCATCAGCAGATGTTGATGAGCTAGAGCTTCCTGACTGGCCACAACCTGCAAATAAAGAAGCGACCATCATTGTTGATAAGATTGCTGATAATAATTTTTTTCTCATACCTTTCTCCTTTTTTCTTAGATAGCAGTTTGTTATAAAAACCCCAAATAAACTGCTTCGTTGTTGTTAACCTAAATGTAGCACACAGATTATTCACATTCTTATAAATTGTTGTTTCTTGATTATCAAATCTTGCCATAGTGGTACGGCGCTCTATCGGTGATTTGTATATGATTTCCGAAAGGCTATAACGCAAAATATGCATTATGCACAAAATGAGAGAAATATAAATTGAATTTGATAAAAAATGTCTTGATTTTTTTGATAATTAGAGCAAAAATTGAAAACAAGATTTATTGCTAATTGTTGCTATAGGGGGAATTTACAATGATCGAGACATTAGATGGCATATTTGAAACCGTCCATTATAAGCAAAGCACCACGCTTAAGCTTTATGACAATAGAGAATATGAGGATTATCCAAAGCATTGGCATCCTGCTATTGAAATAATAATGCCAGTGGAAAATGGATATACAATGCAGTTTTCAAATTCAGAAGTGTATTTAAGGGAGAAGGATATCTGCATTATATGTCCTGGATGTGTTCATGCTATAAAAGCACCTGAAACCGGTCGTAGAATCATCTTTCAACCAAATACTACATATCTGAGATTCCTTAGAGAATTCGAGGTTTTAATCTCGTTTATGTCACCATATGCAATCATCACGCCAGAGGAATATCCAAACATTCATGAGCAGCTTGTAAAGATGCTGATAGAAATAAAAGAGGAGTATATGGCAGGCACATCTTTTTCAGAACTTAGTATATATAGTAAGATTTTGGAAATGTTTAAGCTTATCGGACAAAACTATTCAAGCAAGACTACCAAAACAAACGACTATAGTATTTCTTCGAAGGAAGATTATGCAAGTAAATTTGTGGAAATCTGCGATTATATAGATGCACACTGCTCAGAAGATTTGAAGTTGGATGATGTGGCAGACATGAGTGGCTTTAGTAAATTCTATTTTGAAAGACTGTTCAAACAGTTTACGGGTACCAGCTTCTATAAATACGTAAATCAAAAGCGTATTGCTAAGGCGTCAGAGCTTTTGATTGAACCGGGAAATTCTGTTACTGATGTAGCACTTAACTGCGGATTCATGTCTATTTCTTCTTTTATTAGAATGTTTAAGCTCCAAAAGGGATGCACTCCTACAGAGTTTAAAAGTATGTATTGGAGCTTGGAAATAGAAAGAAATGGAGAAAAGGCAGAACTTGTACAGTGATTTCACAACTTGTACACTCTCTCTAAAGGGCTAAAATATAATATTTTAAATCGAAGAAATACAACTTGTGCCAACCTCTGGACAAGTTGTATTTTATTTATATATGGTAAACGTTTTAGGAGGAGGGTAAATCTTATGAAAACACAGCTTAACTACAAGTTTTGGTTCTGCACAGGTTCTCAGGATTTATATGGAGACGAGTGCTTAGAGCACGTTGCAGCACACTCAAAGGAGATTGTTGAGACTTTAAACAAGTCGGGACGTCTTCCTTTCGAGGTAGTTTGGAAACCAACAATGATTACAAACGAGGTAATCAGACGTACATTTAATGAGGCAAACAATGATCCAACATGTGCAGGTGTCATCACATGGATGCACACATTCTCACCTGCAAAGTCATGGATTCTTGGACATCAGGAATACAGAAAGCCACTTTGCCATCTTCACACACAGTACAATCGTGAGATTCCATACGCAACAATGGATATGGATTTCATGAATGAGAATCAGGCTGCTCATGGTGATAGAGAGTATGCTCATATTCTTTCAAGAATGGGTATCGAGAGAAAGACAATTGTTGGCTATTGGCAGGATGCTGAGGTTCAGGACAAGCTTGCTTCTTGGATGCGTACAGCAGTTGGTGTTGTTGAATCTAGCCACATTCGTGTAATGAGAGTAGCTGACAACATGAGGAATGTTGCTGTAACAGAAGGTGATAAGGTAGAAGCTCAGCTTAAGTTCGGATGGGAAGTTGATGCTTACCCTGTAAATGAAATTGCTGAGGCAGTTGCAGCTGTTTCTCAGTCTGATACAAATGCTCTTGTCGATGAGTATTACAGCAAATATGATATCTGCCTTGAAGGTAGAGACCCAGAGGAATTCAAAAAGCATGTTGCAGTTCAGGCTCAGATTGAACTTGGCTTTGAAAGATTCCTTGAGGAGAAGAACTATCAGGCCATCGTTACACACTTTGGTGATCTTGGTTCTCTCAAACAGCTTCCAGGTCTTGCAATCCAGAGACTTATGGAAAAGGGATATGGCTTTGGCGCAGAAGGTGACTGGAAGGTTGCTGCAATGGTTCGTCTTATGAAGATTATGACAACAGGTATGAAGGATGCTAAGGGAACTTCAATGCTTGAGGATTACACATACAACCTTGTAAAGGGCAAGGAAGGAATTATCCAGGCTCACATGTTGGAGGTTTGCCCAACACTTGCTGATGGTCCTATTCAGATTAAGGTTCAGCCTCTTTCAATGGGTGATAGAGAGGATCCAGCTCGTCTTGTATTCCAGTCAAAGGAAGGCAAGGGTATTGCTACATCTCTTATTGATCTTGGTGATAGATTCCGTCTTATCATTCAAGATGTTGATTGCAAGAAGGTTGAAAAGCCACTTCCAAAGCTTCCAACAGCTATCAACTTCTGGACACCACAACCAGATTTCTACACAGGTACAGAGGCTTGGTTACTTGCAGGCGGTGCACACCATACAGCATTCTCTTATGATTTGACAGCAGAGCAGATGGGCGACTGGGCTGCAGCAATGGGAATCGAAGCTGTTTACATTGATAAGGATACAAAAATTCGTGATTTCAAGCGTGATCTTGCACTTGGAAATCTTGTATACGGTAAATAAATTGCCATTAGAAAGTCATAAATTTGATTGAAGGCAAAGGTTAAAAGCATTAAACTTTTAGTAGTTAAAAACTAGAAGAAATTGGCAAAATTGCCAGCACAGAAAGAAGGAGAAATAAAATGAAGTTATTTGTTGACACTGGAAAAATTGAGGACATTAAGAAGGCTAACGATCTTGGAGTAATCTGTGGAGTTACAACAAACCCATCATTGATTGCTAAGGAAGGTGGACGTAGCCAGGAAGAAATCCTTAAGGAAATCGCATCTATCGTAGACGGACCTATCTCAGGTGAGGTTAAGGCAACAACTGTTGATGCAGAAGGTATGATTAAAGAGGGCCGTGAGATTGCAGCAATGCATCCAAACATGGTAGTAAAGATTCCTATGACTGCAGAAGGACTTAAGGCTGTAAAGGTTCTTTCAGCTGAGGGCATCAAGACAAACGTTACATTAATCTTTTCTGCAAACCAGGCAATTCTTGCAGCTAATGCAGGTGCTTCTTATGTATCTCCATTCCTTGGAAGATTGGATGATATCAACATGCCAGGTATCGACCTTATCCGCGACATCGCAGAAATCTTTGATATCTATGGATATGATACAGAAATCATCGCTGCATCAGTTCGTAACCCAATCCACGTTACAGACTGCGCTCTTGCAGGTGCTGACATTGCAACAGTACCATACAAGGTAATCGAGCAGATGATTAATCATCCACTTACAACTGCTGGTATTGAAAAATTCCAGAAGGACTACGTAGCGGTCTTTGGAGAGTAATTTTTTCATAAAGTATAAATAGCTGGTAGGCATCAAGCTCTACTATTTCTCAAGCGAGGTATGTCACCGAGCGGAGAAATCAGTAGGCTTGTAGCCGTAACCAGCGAGATATATTGGGGGAATTTACACATGAATATTAATGAGATAATTGCTGAGGGCAAGAAGACAGCCTTGGGTATTGAGTTTGGCTCGACAAGAATCAAAGCTGTTCTCGTTGATGAGGAGAATAAGGTTTTGGCTCAGGGGGATCATGAATGGGAGAACCATTTAGATAATGGAATTTGGACATATCCTCTTGATGAAGTGTGGGCTGGACTTCAGGATTGCTATGCAAAGCTTAAAAAAGACGTAAATGATAAATACGATGTTAAGCTTACAAAGATTGGTGCCATTGGATTTTCAGCTATGATGCATGGTTATCTTGCATTCGATAAGAATGATAATCTTTTGGTTCCATTTAGAACATGGAGAAATACTATTACAGGTCAGGCTGCAGCAGAGCTTAGCAAAGAGCTCAACTTCAACATGCCTCAGCGCTGGAGTATTTCACATTATTATCAGTGCATCCTTAACAAGGAGCCACATGTAAAAGATGTTGCATACTTCATGACACTTGCTTGCTATGTTCATTTCAAGATGACTGGCAGGAAGGTTGCAGGTGTTGGTGAAGCATCTGGTATGTTCCCTATCGATTCAAAAACATGCCAGTATGACACAGCAATGCTTGAAAAGTTCAACAAGCTTGCAGCTGCTCATGGTGTAACAACAAAGGTAGAAGATTTAATGCCAGCTGTTCTTGTGGCAGGTGATGATGCAGGAACACTTACAGAGGAAGGTGCAAAGCTTCTTGATCCTACAGGAGAGCTTGAGCCAGGCTGCCCACTTGCTCCACCAGAAGGTGATGCAGGTACAGGTATGGTTGCAACAAACGCAGTTTCAGCAGGTACAGGAAACGTTTCTGCTGGTACATCAGTATTCTCGATGGTAGTTTTGGACAAGCCATTATCAAAGCCTTACGAGGAAATCGATATGGTTACAACTCCTACCGGCGAGGCAGTTGCAATGGTTCACTGCAACAACTGTACATCTGATTTAAATGCGTGGGTTGGAATATTCAAAGAGTTCGCAGATGCGTTTGGAATGGATGTTTCAATGAACGATATTTACGGCACACTTTATCGCAAGGCACTTACAGAAGATGCAAATTGCGGTGGTGTTGTTTCTTTCAACTACTTTGGTGGCGAGCCTGTAGTTAATGTAAACGAAGGTCGTCCAATGGTAGTTAGACAACCAGATGCCAAGTTTAGTCTTGCAAACTTCATGCGCTCAAACCTTTACGGTGCACTTGGAGTATTAAAGATTGGTAATGATATTCTTCTTAAGGAAGAGCATGTGAAGGTTAAGTCTATCACAGGCCATGGCGGATTCTTCAAGACAAAGGGTGTTGGTCAGTCTGTTCTTGCAGCAGCGCTCAACGCACCTATCACTGTAATGGCTACAGCAGGCGAAGGTGGTGCCTGGGGTATGGCTGTTCTTGCTAATTATCTTCTTCGTGAGGACAAGAGCAAGAAGTTACAGGATTATCTTGATGAAAAGGTATTTGCAGGTCAGGAATCTACAACAATGGAGCCAGATGCTGATATGGTAAAGGGCTACGATGAGTGGATGGTTGACTACCGCAAGGCACTTAAGGCTGAGGCATGCGCCGTAACCGAATGGCGCTAACACAACGTAGGCTGAGTAGCCTACTAGACAATTAAATTACTTAGATGAGTTCGTAGGTGAATAGCTCTTGTTAATGCTTTAGCGAGACGTGCTGTCGAGCGGAGCATAACAAGGCTTGTCACCGTAACGAACGGACTAGGGGTATAGAAATATGTTAGAAGAATTAAAGAAGCAGGTTTATGAGGCTAATATGGAGTTGCCAAAGCGTGGTCTTGTTACATACACTTGGGGCAATGTTTCAGGAATTGATAGAGAGTCTGGAATATTTGCAATTAAGCCATCAGGTGTAGAATATGATGAGCTTAAACCTGAGGATATGGTACTTGTAAACCTTAATGGCGAGGTAGTAGAAGGCAAATATAAGCCTAGTTCAGATACTGCTACACATGTTGAGCTTTACAAAAAGTATGAAAACATCGGTGGTGTAGTTCATACACATTCTACATACGCAGTAGCTTGGGCACAGGCAGGAAGAGATATTCCTTTGTATGGAACAACTCACGCAGATTATTTCTGTGGACCTATCCCATGCACTAGAAATCTCACTCCAGAAGAAATTGATGAAGCATACGAAGTAAACACTGGAAAGGTAATCATCGAGACATTCGAGGAGCGAGGCGTTAACACAAAGTACGTGCCAGGCGTTATCTGCAAGAACCACGGCCCATTCACATGGGGCAAGGATGCAGACCAGGCAGTATATAATGCAGTAGTGCTCGAAGAAGTAGCAAAGATGGCACTCTTCACAGAGCAGGTTAACCCAAAGGTTGAGCCAGCTCCAGATTGCATCAGAGATAAACACTTCTATCGTAAGCACGGAGCAAACGCTTACTACGGACAGAACTAAATAAAAATAGTGTTGGGACCACATTGCCAGTAGGTGATGTGGTCCTTTTTCATTGTATAAAATTTAATTGTTGACAAATACCCTATGGGGGTATATTATCGTCTTAACGAGGAAGATACCCCTCGGGGGTATATAAAGGAGTACTAATCATGGGAAATAAGGACGAATTAATAGAGGAAACTTGCGAATGCTGTTGCTCTGGCAAGCACAAAAGTCGCGAGGATAAAGAATTTAAGGATTTGATGAATCGTCTCAAAAGAATTGAGGGGCAGGTTCGCGGAGTGGAAAGCATGCTTGAGAAGGATGCGTATTGTACAGATATTCTCATGCAAGTTTCTGCCATCACATCTGCTTTGAATAGCTTCAATAAGGTGTTGCTTGCAAATCATGTAAAGACATGCGTTGCAGACAATATTCGCAATGGCGACGAAGAGGTGGTAGACGAGCTTGTAACGGTTCTACAAAAACTAATGAAATAAGGATGGTGTTATATGGAACAATATAATGTGACAGGCATGAGCTGCGCAGCATGTCAGGCTAGGGTGGAAAAAGCTGTATCCGCAGTTCCTGGTGTGGACAGTTGTGCAGTGAGCCTTCTAACGAATTCAATGGGAGTTGAGGGAAATGCAGATTCTGCTGAAATCATAAAGGCTATCGAGAATGCAGGCTATGGTGCCAGCTTAAAGGTAGATGGTTCTGCAGGAGCAAGTGCTTCAGTGCCAAATTATGATAATGAGCTTGCTGATACAGAGACGCCAAAGATTAGAAATAGATTAATCGCTTCAGTGATACTACTGATTCCTCTCATGTATGTGTCGATGGGGCACATGCTTTTGGATTGGCCTCTGCCAGGTTTTCTGGATGGAAATCATATCGCTATAGGATTGTATGAAATGCTTCTTACAATCGCGATTATGATTATCAATCAAAAGTTTTTTGTCAGCGGATTTAGAGGGCTCATGCATGGTGCACCTAATATGGACACTCTTGTGGCCCTTGGCGCAACAGCATCCTTTGGATACAGTGTATTTGCTTTATTTGCAATGACATCAGCTATGGTTGATGGTGATATGGACAAAGTCATGGAATATATGATGGAGTTCTATTTTGAATCAGCGGCTATGATTCTTACACTGATTACAGTTGGCAAGTTACTGGAATCTATTTCAAAGGGAAGAACCACCAATGCCCTAAAGGATTTAATGAAGCTTGCTGCCAAGACAGCAGTTGTATTAAAGGATGGAGTAGAGACAGAAGTCCCTATCGAACAGGTCAAAATAGGAGACAGATTTGTTGTAAAGCCTGGTGACAATATCCCGGTGGATGGAATCGTTGTAGATGGAAGTAGTGCAGTTAATGAATCTGCCCTTACAGGTGAAAGTATTCCTGTTGATAAGACAGTAGGTGATTCGGTTTCGGCTGCCACAAGCAACGAAAGTGGCTACATGGTATGCGAAGCCACTAGAGTTGGTAAAGATACAACACTTTCTCAGATTATCCAGATGGTTAGTGATGCAGCAGCTACAAAGGCGCCAATTGCTAAAATCGCAGATAGGGTATCAGGCGTATTTGTTCCAACAGTTATCGTAATTGCGATAATCACATTTATTATGTGGATGCTTGTTGGACAGCCTGTGGGCTATGCTCTTGCTAGAGCAATTTCTGTCCTTGTAATCAGTTGCCCATGTGCCCTTGGTCTAGCTACACCTGTTGCCATCATGGTAGGCAATGGCATGGGTGCCAAGAATGGCATTATGTTCAAGACAGCTGTATCTCTTGAAGAAACAGGAAAGGCTCAGATTGTCGCCCTTGATAAAACAGGTACAATCACAAAAGGTGAACCAAAGGTGGTTGGTATCTTTGAAGCCGATGATGTGGATGATGTGGATCTTCTTCGAGTTGCCTTCGCAGTAGAGAATAAATCAGAGCATCCGCTGGCTAAAGCTATTGTAGAAAATGGCCTGGAAAATGGTATGGAGCCAGCTGAGGTTACAGACTTTAAGGTTCTATCTGGAAATGGAATCACAGCTATTTTGGATGGAGAGGAAGTCTACGGAGGAAACCTTGACCTTATAAAACAGCATGCGACTGTTAGTAAAGAAATAATTGAACTTGCAGATAGACTGGCAGAAAAGGGCGAGACACCATTATTCTTTGCAAAGAATGGCAAGTATTTAGGAATTATTTCTGTTGCAGATGTTATTAAGGAAGATTCTGTAGAAGCAATAGAACATTTGAAAAACTTGGGCATCCACGTGGTAATGCTTACTGGTGACAATGAAAAGACTGCATCAGCCATAGCAACGGAGGCAGGTGTGGATGAAGTTGTAGCAGGAGTTAAGCCAGAGGGCAAAGAGGAAGTAATCCGAGCATTGCAGCAGTATGGTAAGGTTGCCATGGTAGGCGATGGAATCAATGATGCGCCAGCACTTACCTGCGCAGATATGGGAATTGCTATTGGTGCAGGTACAGATGTTGCTATTGATGCAGCAGATGTAGTTCTTATGAAAAGTAGACTTTCAGATGTTGCAGCAGCAATCAGACTTAGCCGAGCTACTTTGAGAAACATTCATGAGAATCTATTCTGGGCATTCTTTTACAATGTTATTGGAATACCACTTGCAGCAGGCGCATATATACACGCATTCGGCTGGACTTTGAATCCAATGTTTGGTGCAGCGGCCATGAGCTTATCAAGCTTCTGCGTTGTAACAAATGCATTGCGATTGAATCTATTCAAGATGCATGAGCATGGCAAGGATAAAGCAATCAAGAAATCTCTTGGTCATGAAAAATTATTAGTAAACAGCCAGCACTTATCAGCTGGAGAAATAAAGGAGGACAAATCAACAATGGAAATTACGGTAAAAGGAATGATGTGCGCTCACTGCGAAGCACACGTAAAGGAAGCCCTTGAGAAAATCAACGGAGTAGAAGAGGCTACAGCAAATCACGAGGCAAACCTTGTTACACTTAAGACTTCAGCTGATGTCGCTGAGGCAGATCTTAAGGCTGCAGTAGAAGCTGCAGGCTATGAATTCGTAGGCATTAAATAGTAATTAAATGTAGTTGCAAATTGTATAATGCGAGACCAGACTTGCGTCTGGTCTCTTTTATGTTTCAAACTGCTAGACACATCATATCTGCCAAGTTATTTCAGTCAAGGGCAAGCCTTCGGAACTTCGCTCCCTTGACTTCATAACTTTGGACAGATAAATGTTAGTCAAGCAGGTTTGAAACTGGGACTGTGGCGAAGCCACAAGTCATCACTGGGGGACTAGTGCACTATACGTAATTTTTCTAATGTCAGACAAATTATAAACAAAATATTAAATAATTATAAATTATTAGCACTCGCACTTGACGAGTGCTAATTTTAGAGTTATAACATAATCACAAAGAGGAACAAAAGAAGTTCTTCTTTAACCACATTAACAATCAGGCTCAAAGAAGCCCGTAAATAAAAGGAGGTAAGTATTATGTTAATGCCTAGTATTTTATCAAATGATTTTATGGATGATTTCTTTGGAGTACCACGTGTCACAGGATTTGGAAGAAATTTCGATAATGACTTCTCAAGAATGATGACAACAGATGTGAAAGAAACCGAAAACGGTTATCAAGTAGATATGAATCTTCCAGGATTCTCAAAGGAAGATATTAAAGCTGAGTTGAAAGATGGATATCTTACAATCAAAGCTGAAACAAATCAGAACAACGACACTCAGGACGATGATGGCAACTACATCCGTCGCGAGCGCTACACAGGCTCTTGCAGCAGAAGCTTCTATGTAGGTGATAACATCACACAGGAAGATATTCATGCAGCATACAAAGATGGAGTTCTTACCCTAAGCGTACCTAAGAAGGAAGAAATTCCTCAGAAAGATGAAACAAAATACATAGCTATTGAAGGATAACTTGTTTAACTCAAGCTCAAATCCCTAGTGTGGCTTAACTTTTTCAAAGGCTACTACCTAAACTAGTTTATCCTAGTTTAGGTAGTAGTCTTTTTTGTGTTTTGGGACAGTTTGGTGCTAAATACTTTTGCAAGATAAAGACTAATCGACTTGGCAATAAGAATGTCGTCGAGTTACGCCACACTGCCCTTAAAAACTACTGCCTATTGCTTATTTTTCATTCTAGGCAGTAGTCCCCCAGTGCTGACCAGAGGCTTTGCCACATATGAGGTGGCCTAGTCTTGGCCGTATTAAGCATTAGAGCGTAATCAACTTGTATAAACCCCAATATTTAATTTTAGTATAATTTAATAAAGTTCTTACAACATTTTGTAGGGGTATATACAGATGACACTATATGTGCTATTATGCTGTAAAAGGGGAGATTATAATTTATGGAAACAACAGATATTTTATTTAGAACGCATTTAAATTATCAAATTGAAGCTAATAGCGATGAGGAGCAAGTTCGGCAAGTTACGCGGGACGAAATCGAAAACATTGACCTACATCGCTGTACTTTCTCTGACTTCAAAACTTTTCTTGCTTACATTCGAGACAATTACCCAGATCATTATTTTAGTGATGCTGCTATCGAGGCAGTTAAGCCAACAGGCTTTAATGAAAATGAAAAATATGATTTTGTATCTTTAACGGACTATGCAAAGCACACGGCGATCACTATTGGTAATATGACATTATTTAATGAACTGCAAAAGCTGGCTAGTGCTATAGAACTTAGCAATATAAATCAATACGATTTTGATCCTCAGCCACCAGTATACGAAGAATTAGGTAGCTGTGTAGTCGGTGGAGCAAATATTGATGCATATAAACTGACTGCATATTTCCATGAAAGCAGCACAAAAGAAAGGCCAATTGTTGCAGTTCGTTCATATTCTATTGGTACAAAAACATATTTGCTTAATCCGGATATTATAGATATTCATTCTATTTATAAGCCTAATGCCACATTAATGGAGGCATTTGCTTACATGTGTTATGAAGACTATCGTCAGCATCGTACATCGCAATCTTTTGATAGACTTCTAATTAGTGGGGATGTAGATGTAGAAAGTTTGGAAGATATGTATTCCAACCACTATGATTTACGTGTATACGATAGAACTAATTGATAAGCTGTTCCACAAATTCTAAAATAATTATTAATTATTAGCACTCGGACTTGTCGAGTGCTAATTTTTGTGTTAGAACATAATTACAAGATAAATAACGGGTGGAGGTGAGATTATGAACATCCAAAAATTTACACAAAAATCAATCGAAGCAATTAATGCATGCGAAAAAATAGCCATGGATTATGGCAATCAGGAGATAGAGCAGGAGCATTTGTTGATGGCGTTGCTACGCCAGGAGAATGGATTGATTCCATCATTGATTAGCAAGATGGACATCGATGTGGAACAATTCAAAAATGCTGTAGATGCGGCACTTCAAGCCAGAGTAAAGGTTCAGGGTGGTGAACTTCGAGTAGGTCAGCATCTCAATTATGTTCTTACTTATGCTGAGGACGAAGCAAAATCAATGCGCGACAGCTACGTCTCAGTTGAGCATTTGATGCTTGCTATGATTAAGAAGCCAAGCACACCTATTAAGAATATTTTCAAGGCATTCAATATTACAAGGGATTCATTCCTTGCAGTGCTTGCAACGGTCAGAGGAAACCAAACCGTAAATACGGATAATCCAGAAGCAACCTATGACACACTTGAGAAATATGGATACGATTTGGTAGAAAGAGCTAGAGAAAATAAGCTTGATCCTGTAATCGGCCGTGATGAAGAAATCAGAAATGTCATCAGAATCCTTAGCCGTAAGACAAAGAACAATCCAGTTCTTATTGGTGAGCCTGGTGTTGGTAAGACAGCAGTTGTAGAGGGCTTAGCTCAGCGTATTGTCAGAGGTGATGTGCCTGAAGCACTTAAAAATAAAAAGGTATTCTCACTTGAGATTGGCTCAATGATTGCAGGTGCCAAATACCAGGGTGAGTTTGAGGAAAGGTTGAAAGCTGTTCTTGATGAGATAAAAAACTCAGATGGCGAAATCATCTTATTTATAGATGAGCTTCACACAATCATCGGTGCTGGTAAAAATGGTAATGGTGGTCTTGATGCAGGAAACATGCTTAAGCCAATGCTTGCCCGTGGCGAGCTCCACTGTATCGGTGCCACAACCCTTGATGAATACCGTGAGTATATTGAAAAGGATGCTGCTCTTGAAAGACGTTTCCAGCCTGTAATGGTTGACGAGCCAACAGTTGAAGACACAATCTCTATTCTTAGAGGTCTTAAGGAACGCTATGAAGTGTTCCATGGAGTAAAGATTACCGATGGCGCATTAGTTAGTGCAGCAACACTTTCTAATAGATACATTTCTGATAGATTCCTTCCAGATAAGGCTATCGACCTTGTGGATGAGGCCTGTGCACTTATTAAGACAGAGCTTGATTCCATGCCAGCTGAAATGGATGAGATGAATCGAAGGGTAATGCAGTTGGAAATCGAGGAGGCTGCTCTTAAGAAAGAGACAGATAGATTATCTCAGGAGCGACTTGCAGATTTACAAAAAGAATTGTCAGAGCTTCGTGACGAATACAACACAAAGAAGGCTGCATGGGACAACGAGAAAAAACTTGTTGAAGATGTGGCAAAAATCAAAGAAGAACTTGATGATGTGCAGGGCCAGATAAAGGTTGCACAGCAAAAATATGATTTGGAAGAGGCTGCAAAGCTTCAGTATGGTAGACTTCCAGAGCTTGAGGCAAAGCTTGCAGAAGCTGAAGAAAAGCTTAAAGCTAGGGATACAGGTCTAGTTCACGAAAATGTTTCAGAGGAAGAAATAGCAAGAATCATTTCAAGATGGACAGGCATTCCTGTAGCAAAGCTTAATGAAACAGAGCGCAGCAAGACTCTTCATCTTGATGAGGAATTGCACAAACGAGTTATGGGACAGGATGAGGCTGTAAAGCTTGTGTCAGAAGCTATAATTCGTTCAAAGGCAGGAATAAAGGACCCAAGTAAGCCAATCGGTTCATTCCTTTTCCTTGGACCTACAGGTGTTGGTAAAACAGAGCTTGCAAAGACATTAGCTCAGGCACTATTTGATGATGAAAACGCTATGGTTCGTCTCGATATGTCGGAGTACATGGAAAAGTTTAGCGTCAGCAGACTTATAGGAGCACCTCCAGGATATGTAGGATATGACGAGGGCGGTCAGCTTACAGAGGCAGTTCGTCGTAAGCCATATTCGGTAGTGCTTTTTGATGAAGTGGAAAAAGCACATCCAGATGTATTCAATGTTTTATTGCAGGTACTTGATGATGGTCGAATCACCGATTCACAAGGCCGTACAGTTGATTTCAAAAATACAATTATTATTTTAACCAGCAATATCGGTTCTCAGTATTTGCTTGAAGGAATCGATGAAAATACTGGTGAAATCACCCAAGCGACAAATGATTTGGTAATGAATGATTTGAGAAATTCATTCAGACCAGAGTTTTTAAATCGACTGGACGAAATCATCATGTTCAAGCCACTTACAAAGAGCAATATTGGTGGAATTGTAGATTTGATTATGGCTGAGTTGAATGGTAGACTTGAAGACAGACAGCTAAAAATCGAACTTACTCCAGCAGCAAAGCAGTTCGTCATTGATCAGGGCTACGATCCAGTATATGGCGCTCGTCCTCTTCGCAGATACATTCAGAAAAATGTGGAGACTATGGCAGCTAAAATCATACTTGCAGGAGATATAAGTGAGGGTTCAACAATCACAATTGATTCAGATGGAACCAAGCTGTTTAGTTAACACACAGGAGGATAATGCATTATGTCATTTCAAACTTTCATGTTTAAGTATATGGCAGCAAAGGGGGACAAAAAGAGGGATTCAACATTGAAAGTACCAGATAATATTCAACTTGAAACAAACATCAACTACCTTGGAAACAATGATAAATACAATCTTTTAGATGTTTATTTCAAGAAGGGCACAAATGAAATTCAACCTACAATTGTTAGCATCCATGGTGGTGGATATATCTACGGCACAAAGGAGATTTACAAACACTATTGTGTATATCTTGCAGGCCTTGGATTCACAGTTGTGAATTTCAACTATCATTTGGCACCAAAAGCTAAGTTCCCATCTCAGCTTAGTGAGATTAATCAGGTAATGCAGTGGATTGTGAAAAATGCCACTCAGTACAATATTGATATTAACAATGTATTCTTAGTGGGAGATTCTGCTGGAGCACAGATGTGCAGCCAGTATGCAGCTATCTTCACAAATCCAGAGTATGAAAAGCTATTTCCATTCAGCACCCCACAGGAAATAAATGTAAAGGCCATCGCACTCAATTGTGGCATGTACAAATTTGGCCTTGAAGCAGGTGGAAAGGGAAATGAAAAATTTACTCAGGATTTGTACAACATGTATGTTGGAAGAGACGATGATGAAGTAAAGAAACAGCTTGATGTGTTAGGTCACATTACTGAAAACTTCCCACCAACCTATGTTATGACATCCTACTACGATTTTCTGAAGGACAATGCAGAGCCTATGTACAATTTTCTTAAGGACAAGGGAATCGATACAGAATGGAAGCTGTATGGAGAGGAAGGTCAGGAATACATGGGACATGTGTGCCATGTCAATATGAATCTTGAAGAGGCCAAACAAATCAACCAAGATGAGGCTGCTTTCTTCAAAAAATATATAAAATAAAAATAAAGGATTCCACTTATTTAGTGGAATCCCTGTATATAACATCAGTTTCGATGTATGTTTTCTTATATGGCATAAGAGGATTTGCAATTCTAGAAAGAAGAATTTCTGCAGCTGTGTAACCCATAGAACTGCTATGGATTTTAACGGTTGTGAGGCTTGGCTCTAAAAGGGCTGCCTCAGGGGCATCATCAAAGCCACACACCTTTACATCTGCAGGAGCATCCTTGCCTAATAATCTAAGAGCCTTTAAAACCGACATTGCCAAGAAGTCGTTAGCACAGAAGAACAAATCTGGCATGGTTTTAAGGGCTTTTATTTTTTCACTAAGCCATAAAACATCTGAATATGGACAACTGTCATCCTCTAATATGCAGTTTGCTGTATCTATATTAATTCCTCTATCTGCAAGAACAGACACATATGCTTGCCATCTTTCAAAGAATGATTGGCAGTGGAAACGGTCACCTACGAAAGAGACATTCTTGCAGTCTTTTTTTATCAAAGTATCAAGCATGTGATACGAGCTTGATAGATTTTCCATGTATAAAACATCTGCATTTATTTCACAGCGATGAGATATAGGGCTATCTATAAAGAGAAGAGGAATATTTTGTTTGCACAAAAACTCGCTGTACTTTTCGGAAAAAAGCTCTATACATAGAATGCCGGCAATATTATCAATGTTAAGATTGCTAGGAAAACATAGATTGTCTATTTCATAATCTCTGATAATGTTGATGGTTAATTTGTAACCAAGGCTATCGATTTTGTGCTGGAATGCTTCTAAAAGCTTGGTTCCAGAGTGAGAGTAGCCTGGGAAGGAATGTGTAAACAAAGCAATTTCAGTTTTTCCATCTGAAGCAGGTAAATTTGCACTCACTGTACCATTGTACATGGCTCTTGAATCAGGCATACTAAACTGTTTGTATCCCATTGAAATGGCAGTTTGGCATATCTGATTTCTTGTTTCTTCTGAAACATTTCCTGTATTATTAAGGGCTCTTGAAACAGTGTTTCGTGACAATCCAAGAGCGTCTGCAATTTCTTGTAAAGTAACCCTTTTACTCATAATAGTCTCCTAAATTTAATCTAATATCAATCATACTTGAAGGTGATAAATGTGTCAATTGTAACATTTTGAAATAGTCTAGTATGTAATTTCTAACAAAATGAATGGTGCATTTGATTACATTTGCACAAAAATATGTTACTTTTGCAAAGCATTATTGATTTATATGCACCATGAATGTAAAATTTATGGTGCAAGATATAGTGCAAATGCACCTTAGGGAGGTAATATGAGAAAAGTAGCGGTAGTGATTTTGGCCGGTATCATGGGTTTAAACATGGTAGGATGTGGCAATCAAACAGTAGAGGCAGAGGCAGAGGAAGAGAAGTACTTGGGAGAAGAATATGATAATTATGAGTTGTTTCCAGCTTCGGTAGAAGGATTTATTGGAGATACAATGCCTTTTTATGATGATGGAAAATATAATGTTTTCTATTTGGCTGATCAACGAAATGGAAAACAGGGTTATCATCCATGGGCTTTGATTCAGACCAGCGATTTTACAGAGTATGATGACAAGGGTGTGGTGATTAATTATGGAGATACTGTCGAAAGTCAGGATATTGCACTTGGTACAGGAAGCGTAATCAAGGATGACAAAGGAATCTATCATGCATTTTACACAGGACACAATGATACATTTGAACCAAAGGAAGCTGTGATGCATGCCACAAGTTCGGACCTTGAGAACTGGGAAAAGATTCCAGCAGATACGTTTACAGGTGCGGGCAAGTACTCCACAGATGATTTCAGAGATCCATATGTTTATTATTCAGTTGATGATAAATGCTATGAGATGCTTGTAACCACTCGTTTTGAAAATAAGGGAGTTATCGTAAAATACACATCCCAAGATTTGAGTAAATGGACTGACGGGGGAGTCTTTTTTGAGAATGACTTGGGAACCGATTCAAATATGGAGTGTCCATCTCTTCTTCAATATAAAGGAAAATACTATTTGGCATTTTCTGATCAGTGGCCAAACAGAGTTGTTCACTACCGAGTATCAGATTCTTTGGATGGTCCATTTGAAAAGCCTGAAAGAGATACATTTGATTGCAATGGATTCTATGCAGGAAGATTGGAGACAGATGGAGAAAATCTTTATGTAGTAGGCTGGAATGGAACCAAGAAGGAACACCAGGATACAGGAGAATATGACTGGGGTGGAAATATGGTCACTCATCTTTTGAATCAAAATGATGATGGAACATTATCACCAGTATTGAATCCTGAGATTAATAAGAAGCTGATACATGAACTTGATTTGGAACCACTGAAAATGACAGAGACTGTGAAAGCAGACGGTACAACCTATACCTTTAGTGGTGACAAATATGAAATGGTTGGCTTTAAGAATCTAATGGGAAGCTACCTGTTAAAGGCAGACATCAAGGATTTTGATGCTGATGGCATGTTTGGCTTTTGCTTCAATACAAACACTGAAAATGTAGGCAATCTGAATATCATTTTCAACGGGGCAAATAATAGAATCGAGTTTTACAACGGCAGCAACATAATGGAAATAAGCGCTCAATCATATGTTGATTTTGATTTGTCAAAGGAGAAAGAGCTGCATGTATCAATGGTTATTTCTGATGGAGTTGTTTGCATGTATGTAAACGATGAGCTGGCTTTTACAACTCGTATGTATTTATCACAGGGAATGGAATGGGGGATTTTCTCAGTAAATTCCAATGTGGTATTCGAAAATATGAGCATTAGTAAGTAGGAGGAGAATAATGTTAAAAGAGGGGTTTAGTAAGGTGCTTCAGGCTATCCTGGCTCACAGGGTAAAAACGGCGCTGATTGCATCGGGAACCACGGCAGCTATTGCGGTTGCTGCAGTGGTAATGACGAATCATCCTATGGAAATTAAGGATGAGATAATAGCCTTAGGAGGCGGATGGCCGGATTCATTTTTTTCAGACGAATACGTAGAGCCTGAATTTGTGGATGATCCAAGCAGAACAAACAATGCCTTTAATGTGGCAGACTTTGGAGAACAGGGAAATAACGGTTGGTTTTATAGATATGGTTCAGCCCTGGACCCTGTTAAATCCAGAAGACTTGAGTCTTATGACGGGGAGAAATATTTCCAGCTTGGTAAAACGGGCATGGAAATAAAATCAAACTTTATACATACTGCCGAAGGAACGGCGCCAATTCTTGAGTGGCGAGCTGCAGATACAGGTAAAGTAAATGTACAGCTGACTTACGTAAAGAATGCCAATAAGGACAAGAATCCTTCTTATCCAGATGGTGTCACACTTTATGTGTACAAGGGCGATGAAGCAATTGGCAGATACGAAGTAGATGTAAGCACAGATAAGGAAGAGGTTGTAGAGGAAACAATCAAGGATTTATCTGTGGAGGAATTGGAGAGCCTATACTTTATCGTTGACCCAAACATGAACAATGCATTTGATGGTGGTTCGCTTTATGTTGCAATCAACGATGTAAACGCTAAAGGGCCAACTGCTTCGGTAGATACCACAAGAGAGAATAATAATGCAAACTCTCAGGAGGATTTTGGAAAGCAGGGAAATAATGGTTGGACGTATCTTTACGGCAAAAGTGTAAAGGATGCCAAGCTTGTATCCACAGAAAAAGATGGAGCATACATGAATGTTACATCTCCAAATCTTACAATTAGCCAGTATTTCATCCATCCGGCTATAAATGATGAGGCTATGCTTTGCTGGCAGCCAGCAGTGGATGGAAAGATTGAGGTCAGAGGAAAGTACACCAAGTTTGAGCAAAACGATGGTGATCCAACATGGCCAGATGGTGTAGTCGTATCTGTATACAAGAATGGTGAAAAACTATTCAACAAGAAGGTGGCTGCTCCAGCTAAGGGAGAAAACAGCATTTCCTTTAGAGAGAAGGACTTAGAAGTAACTACAGAAGATAAGCTATATTTTGTGGTTGACGCAGGAATCAACTCATCATATGACGGCGGATGCTTCGATATTAATATCATTGATAGAACAGGAGCAACTACAGAAGCAGATGTTCAGATAGATGAATCGGAGACAAGACAGAACTTTGCAGATGTAAAATATGATTTCGGCGAGCAGGGCAAAAACGGATGGTTCTATCAGGATGGATTTAGTGATGAGCCAACTGGTTCATATAACATGCAAAACTTCGAAACTGAAGAAGATAGATATTTTGATAGCAGCTATTTGGAAATAAAGCGTGATTTTGTAAACACAGGAAAGGGCAAATCTGCAGTAATTAAGTGGAAGGTTGCACAGACTGGTGATATCAAAATCGATGCAACTTATACAAAGTTCAAAAACGAAGATAAGAATCCAAGCTGGCCTGATGGTACTAGAGTAACCATCTATCACAATGATGAAGTTCTAGTTCAGGAAGAGTTTGAAGCTGATACTAAAAAAGAGATTACAAAGTCATTAAACGTAGAAAAAGTGTCTGTTAAAAAAGATGACTTCATCACAATGGTTGTAAATGGTAAGGACAATAATGCATATGATGGAGGAAGCTATGAGTTTTCAATAAAGGGCTTATCTCCTCTTACAGGAAAGACTCATAAGGATGTTACTTATACTGGTGGTTCTAGAACAAATAACGCTTCTATGCAGGAAGATTTTGGAAAGCAGGGAAGCAATGGTTGGGTATTCCAGTCAGGATATTATCTTGACCCTGATTTTGCGGTAAATGTTGAGACTTACAAAGAAAATGATAAGTACACAACTAACGATGGAATTGAAATAAAAAGAGACTACATTATGCCAGCCAACAAAGGCAGATCGGCAAATGTAAAATGGGTTGCAGCACAGACAGGTCCAGTAGATATTTCATTGACCTATACAAAACTGAAAAATGAGGATGCAAATCCTGATTGGCCAGATGGTGTAACTGTATATCTTAAAAAGAATAACGAAATCCTTAAACAGCAGGATTTTGAACCTCTTACAGACAAAGAAGTAACAAAGGATTTGTCAGTAGAAGGTGTAAATGTAAAAGCAGGAGATTGCCTGACACTTATGGTAGATGGCAAGGAAAATACAGCCTATGACGGTGGTAATTTCACATTTGTAATTGAAGATGCAGATTTAAAAACTGTTGATATGGTAAACAATAGTGGTAGCAACTATGCTAATCTTGCTTTAGATTTCGGCGAGCAGGGCAACAATGGTTGGTACTACTGGGAAGGCAAGAGTGTAGATAAGGCAGAGGTCCTTCGCCAGAAGACAGAGGACGGTACAGGCTACACTTCTAGAAAGCTTAAGGGCTTAGAGGTTAAGAAGGATTTCGTTCAGCCTCGTCTCAATGCTCATGCAATGTATAAGTGGGTTGTTGCTGTGGATGGTCAAATTGATATAACTGGAGCCTATGTTAAGTTTGGACATGAAGATCCTAATGCATCATGGCCTGATGGAACGGTAGTAACGATTTACAAGAATGGTAAGGATATATTTGATGAAATCTGTGCATGCCCACGAGGTGAGGACAGAAGTTACAAGACAGATATAAATATTTCAAAGCTTAGTGTTAAGGCTGGAGATGTTATTACTTTTGATATTGGCTGCAATAAGAACAATGCCTGGGACGGTGGACGTCTTGAAATTGACATTGAAGATGCTAATGCAACAAAGGTTGGAGTAGGCGACAAAAAGAGAACAAACAACACTGTGCTTGGCGCTATCGATTCAATCGAACAGGGTACAGATGGATGGTGGTTCTTAGATGGCACATCACTGAAGGATGCAAAGGTTCTTCACTACATGAATGATGATAGTACAGCATATCTTTCAGGAAAGAATGAAGGTCTGGAAATCAAGAAAGATTACGTTCATCCAGGAAAAGATGGAGCAGCCATTTATCAGTGGGTAGCTTATTCAGACGGTAAAATTGATATTTTAGGAGATTATGTAAAGTTTGGTCAGAATGATTCAAATCCAAGCTATCCAGATGGTACAAAGATTCAAATCTACATAAATGATAAGCTTTTAACTGAGCATGATGTTGCAGTATTTGCAGGTGATGGAAATGATAACAAAATCGATTTCATGTTCACTAAGCAGGATATTCACAGAGGAGACAAGGTATCATTTGTAATCTCAGCAAAAGGAAATAATGCATATGATGCTGGTAAGCTTTCAGTTAGCATATACGAAGCAAAGGAAGCAGCATCAAGTAGAACAAATAATACAGACCTTAAAAAAGCATTCGGTGAGCAGGGTTCAGATGGTTGGTATTATGGAATGTGCGATTGGGATGGCAAGAACTTTGAATTGCTTGAAATGGACACAGAAAACAACAGATACTACAACAATGGTAAGCCAGAGCTTAAGGCAGATTTTGTTGAACCAGGAAATGGTAAGAACGCTGCATACAAATGGGTTGCAGGTGAAACAGGAAAGATTAAGATAACAGGAAAATATACTAAGTTTGTTAGCAGCGATGATCCTGCAGCAGATGGTGTAGTTATCAGAATCTTTATCAATGGTGAGGAAAAGAAGTTTATTGGCGTTCAAGGAAACTTCTCAAGCGAAGTCACTAGAGATATCAATGAAGAATATGTTGTTCATGAAGGAGATGAAATCGTATTTGCGGTAAACCCTGAGGGCAACGATAGTTATGACGGTGGACGTCTTGAAATCAAGATTTCTGATGGAACAGGAAATGATGAGGAGGATGAGCCAGAGACTCCAGAGACTCCAGATGATCCGGATGAGCCAGAAAATCCAGGTGAAAACACAGACCCAGAGCCATCAGATGAACCTGAAACAGATGGCAGAACAAATAATACTAATCTTGCATCTGCATTTGGTGAGCAGGGCTCTGATGGATGGTATTATGGAATGTGCGACTGGGACGGAGCAAACTTTAGCGAGTTAGGCTATGATTCAGGGGCAAACAGATACTACAATGATGGCAAGCCAGAGCTTAAGTCAGATTTTGTAGAGCCAGGTAATGGTAGAAATGCAGCGTACAAATGGGTAGTAGCAGAAGATGGAACAATCAATATTTCAGGAAGCTATGTGAAGTTTGCAAATAGTGAAGATGAAAATGCTACAGGAACCTGCATGAGAATCAGAGTCAACGGACAGGAGATATACTTTGAAAATCAAACAGCTGGAAACTTTGATTCAGAAAGAGAAGCCACATTTGATAAAACAATAGATGTAAAGAAAGGCGATGTAATACTATTTGCCATAGATCCAGAAGGCAACGATGCCTGGGATGGAGGCAGATTAGTGGTAAATATCAAATCAGTTGAGTGATAACAGGTAATCGGAAACCTCTGGGGAAACCTCCTCAGAGGCGACGATGCCAACATAAAGATGTTCAGAAAAACCTGCTTGAACAAATATATTAGAGTAAGATAAATCGATAGCATATGGAACACAGCTTTCATCCTCTATGTAATAGTTCTCTAATTTGTTTGCGAGAGCAGGATTTTTTGACTCTAAATAATCCTTTGGATTTGTAAGATATCCAGCGTTATTAGCCATTTCGATGCCGTAGCTATCAGCAACAATAATATCAAGCTTGCCAGCACTAATGGCAGACATAAGCTTCATAGAAGATGCATAGGCATACTCCAGATTGTCGCTGGCTGGATCTTCAGTGATAAGTAGATTTGTGTAATTAGAAATGTTAAGACCTGTCGCATCATCGATAGATTCAAGCAAACTATCATCTGCGGCGATGTTTACATATGCCACATATAAATCTATATCATGATTTTTCTGTACAGTTCTAATGATAGAAAAAAGAATACAAATAATAGCTGCAGTGACTATTATGTGGATTTTGTAGTAATCCCAGATGTACTGCAGCTTTTGTGTTCTGTTTAATTGTGAAAATGTATTAATTTTGTTCTTCATAGTTCTCAGTGCTTTGTAGCTCGCATTGAATCAATATATTTTTCATAAGCATGGAATTAATAAGTGCACATGTGCCAACACCCAGGATGATGCATGGTGTACACACATAATATACGATGTATCCCATAATTAGAAATACGCCAAACATTATGACGGTGCAAAAAATAAAACGCATGCCAAGCATAATGGAGTTTTTAAATAGGTTGATTATCGTATTTTCGAAGTGGGCATGCAAAGGATAAATCCAAAGCAATACTATCGTATATGCGATAGAGGCTATGATAAGTACAGCACTGATTAATGTCCAAAGCTTTGATGTAAAACAAAGATGATAAAGAATGTATCCATCTGTGATGATGATGCATCCTAGCAAGGTCATAATTAATCCGATAATAGTGCTTTTCTTAAAATCATCCTTAAAAGCTTTAAAGAAAGCCTTGGTAATATAGCCTTCTTCATCTTTTACTATCTTTTGACAGCAGTAGTACAAAGCTGTTGTAGATGCTCCGATTGTGACAATTGGTATACAGCAAATAAACCAAAGTATATTTAGCCAGACGCTGTATACAATCTTGGTAAGAAAGGTCAGAACCGGACCGTCGTAATTAAGTAAATTTCTCATATAATCTCCTACTAATTAATCCCTAGTAGATTCTCTATAAATAAGGTTTGTCTCGGTATAAACAGTGCGATAGTTTAAATCAGGCTGTTCGATACGAGATACCAAAAGATTGGCAGCAGTAAAGCCCATAATCTGTGAGTGAATGTGACAGGTGGTTAAGGCTGGTGTCATAACCTTTGATTCGGCTGAATCATCGAAGCCTGCAACCATAACATCCTTTGGATATGAAAGACCCATAACCTTGAGGCAGTTGATTATGTCTATTGCAATGAAATCGTTGGCACAGATAAGCAATTCTGGAAGCTCATCAAGTGCTGAAATGACTTTAAATAGATTTGCAAAATATTCTGGGCCATGTGGATGAATATCTGTAAGACAGAACTTTTCATCTATTGGAAGTCCATTTAAATACATTGCATTTCTAAAAGCCATATATCGTTCAAAGAAAGAGCGGCAGTGATTAGCCTGGCCAACGAAACCAATCTTTTTAACACCGCGTTCTTTCATATTAGAAATCAAGTTAAAGAAGCCCGCTGAATTATCCATCATAAGCACATCTGCTTCAAGCTGATTGCTGTAGCTTTCAACTGGTGCATCCACAAATAGCATTGGGATGCCAAGGCTACAAAGCATCTCGCAATATTTCTGATTGAACATCTCTACACATATGATGCCTTTTGTGCGCTCTCTGTTAAAGCTGGCTGGTAAAACCATATCAGCAATATTGGCAGGAGTAACACGATGCATCAACATGCTATATCCCAAATCTGTAATTTCGTGCTGGAATTTATCAAGCATAGTAGAAGCAAAATGGGAGTTATCCAAAAAACTTCCTGTAAAAAGAGCTATTTCACCAGTGTGCTCTGGCTTCTTTACTATGCTTCCTCCGAAGATATCGGAAACTGAATTTGCGTATGAAAACTGTTTGTACCCCATTTCAACAGCTTTTGCTAATACCTTTTCACGTGTGGCATCGGCGAGGATGCCAGTGTTATTGATTGCCTTTGATACGGTGTTTCTTGAAACGCCAAGTGCATCGGCAATATCTTGAATCGTAACTTTGTTTGCCATTATATTCTCCTATTTATTTTATGTAAAAATCCGCTGTAGGATTTATTGTCTAAATCCGTTGATAGAATTATAAAATGTAAAAATATATTTGTCAAATGTAAAAATTGAGATGGTTCATTTTTACAAAAAGAAAAGTAGAGTATTGTAATAATGTTACAAATAAACAAAAACGCATTGACACAAATGTAAAAAATGGTATAGTAAATTCATACACAAGTTGTGCAAACGCACACAAATGTTTTGGGTGTATATGAGGAGGATAAATGGAAAAGGAAGGCAAATTTCACAATACGATTACGTATGTGACACATCATTGGAGACTATATGTTTTCTTCTTGGGACCAGCGCTTTTACTTACAATCATTTTTAAGTATTTGCCAATGGGTGGTATTTTGATTGCATTTGAAAAGTACAGTCCTTTCAAAGGCTTCTTCGGAAGTGAATGGGTTGGGTTTGAATATTTCAGCCAGTTCCTATCATCCCCAGATTTCATGTCATATCTGGTTAATACATTAAAGCTTAGTGTATTTGGATTGTTATGGGGCTTCCCAGTTCCAATCATTCTTGCGCTTCTTCTTAATAGAATAGAGAGCAGCAAGATCAAACAAAAGATTCAGCTTGTTTTATACATGCCAAACTTCATATCAGTAATTGTACTTTGCGGTATGGTAAGAATTCTTCTTTCAGTAACAGGACCAGTTAATATGTTGTTCCATACAACAATCAACTTCCTTACACTTCCAGAGGCGTTCAGACCTATCTACATTATAAGTGGTATTTGGCAGGGTGCTGGTTGGGCATCAATCATGTACACAGCATCACTTGCGAATGCTAGTCAGGAATTAAAGGAAGCAGCTCAGATTGACGGAGCAAACATCTTCCAGCAGATTAAGGCAGTTGAATGGCCTGCCATTAAAGATATGGTAATCATCCAGTTCATTTTACAGGCTGGTAACATAATGAGCATTGGTTTTGAAAAGGCATATGCTTTACAGACAGACTTGAACTTAGGTGCTTCAGAAATCATTGCTACTTACGTATACAAAAAGGGTTTGTTGGATGGAAACTACAGTTATTCAACAGCGGTTGGTTTGTTCAATACAGTCATCAACTTAATCCTACTTTTATCAGTAAACAAAGTTGTTGAGAAAATGAACGACGGCCAGGGCCTGTAATTGGGAGGATACGATGGAAAATAAGAAAAAGAAGAAAAGTACATTTGCCAAGTATTCAGCTGGTGATAAAACATTCTTATTAGTTGGATATGTACTTTTAGGATTATTTGTATTGGCCATAATCGTGCCAATGGTTTACATAGTAATTGCTTCATTTATGGATCCAATTACATTGCAAAACCAAGGAATCACATTTGACTTAGATAAATGGACATTAACAGCATATGAAAGAGTTATTTCCAATTCACAGATTTGGGTAGGCTTTAGAAATGCCGTAATTTATTCGTTGTTGTTTACCTTCCTATCAGTCGCCATTACAATGCTATGTGCCTACCCAATGTCATTGGATGACTTCAAAGGTAAAAAGGTATTTAACGTTATCTTTATGATAACAATGTTCTTCGGCGGTGGATTGATTCCTACATATTTGTTAATCAGCAATCTTGGTCTTCTTGATAGTATGTGGGCAGTAATTCTTCCAGGTGCTTTCTCAGTTTGGAACATGATTATTGCACGTACTTATTATAAAGGAATCCCAGGAGAGCTTAGAGAAGCAGCAGAAGTTGATGGAGCAAATGAGCTCACATTATTCTTCAAGATTCTACTTCCAGTATGTACACCAGTTATTGCGGTGCTTTGCTTATGGCAGTTCGTTGGAATGTGGAACAGCTACTTCGATGCAATGATTTATTTAAACACAGCTTCAAAGCAGCCATTACAGTTGGTACTTAGAGCTATTCTGATTCAGAATCAGCCAGATGCAGGAATGATTGCAGATATGCAGTCAACAGCAGAAAGAGCAAGACTTGCAGAGTTATTAAAATACTCAACAATCATTATTTCAAGCTTGCCACTTTTAGTTATGTATCCATTCTTCCAGAAGTATTTCGATGCTGGAATTATGGTTGGTTCAGTTAAGGGGTAAATAGTAGCGTGCAGCTATTATATATATTAAATGGAGGAGATAAAATGAAGAAAAATGTAAAGAGATTCGCAGCAGCCGCTCTTGCAATGACGATGGCAGCATCAGCATTCACAGGCTGTGGATCAAAGGGTAACAGCGCAAGCAATGCAGACAAGGTAGATGTATCAAATCTATCATTTCCTTTGGATGAGAAGGTAACAATCACAGGTATGACTAGCTATCCAGTAGGAACAGAGGAGGAGCCAAACAATCGTACAATCTTCAAGAGACTTGAGGATGACACAAATGTACATGTTGAATGGACAGCCATTTCTTCAGATCAGTGGGGTGACAAGATTTCATTAAACATGGCAAATGTAAATACACTTACAGATTTCGTGTTTAACGCAGGCTTCAGTGATAGTGACCTTTTAAGATACGCTGATCAGGGCGTTATCATTCCCGTAGAGGATTACATTGATGAGTACATGCCAAACTTAAGCTCTGTATTCGAGAAGTATCCAGAATATCGAACAATGTGCGAAGATGAAAACGGACACATTTGGGCATTGCCTTGGATTGAGCAGCTTGGTTCAGAGAAGACTGCTATCCAGACTGTTGGTAACAACATGACATTCATCAACCAGAAGTGGTTAGATTTCCTTGGACTTGAAACACCTACAACAGTAGATGAGTTTGAGCAGGTCCTTTTAGCTTTCCAGGAGCACTCAAGTGAGCTTCAGAAAGAGTTCAATATTGATGGTGACATCATTCCTATGTCTTGCATCGTAAATGATCAGGATCCAAACCTTTTGATTAATGGTTTTGGCGATGGTATCGGTGATGTAGATATGGGTCAGCATATTGCAGTAAATGATGACGGAAAAGTTGTATGTACTGCAACTACAGATGGTTTTAGAGATGGTGTAGAATGGTTACATAAGCTTTACAGCGAAGGCTTAATCGATCCAGAGTGCTTCACACAGGATTGGTCAACATACGTTGCAAAGGGTAAATCACACAGATATGGTGTATGCTTCTCATGGGATGTTGCAAACATCGACAACATTCAGGACTATGTACCACTTGCAGCTCTTAAGGCAGATACAGTAAGCGTTACTCCACAGAACGGTTCATTCACTTCTGGTTTTGATAGAGGACGTTGCGTAGTAACAAGTGTATGTTCAAACCCTGCATTAGTATGTGCTTGGTTAGATCAGATGTATGATCCATTCCAGTCTCCACAGAACAACTGGGGTACATACGGCGAGGATGATGATTTCGATATCTTCGAGCTTAGCGAGAATGCAGACGGCGAGCCAATGCTTAAGCATGCAGCTTTAGGTGATGCTTCACCTGTTGAGGTTCGTGAGGCTGAGTGCGTAGGTGGACCACTTGCAATATTGGATGAATACTATGATGTTTATGTAACATGCCCAGATGATGCTCAGTATCGTCTTGATTGGATTAAGGACTACTACACAGATGATATGAACTGCAAGTATGTATATCCAAAGGTATTTATGTCAGCTGATGATACAGAACAGCTTTCAACAATCCAGACAGATTTAGTATCATACTTAAATTCAAGCAAGGCTGAGTTTATCAGAGATGGTATTACAGATGCTACTTGGCAGTCATACCTTGATCAGGTTGATAGCTATGGCTTAGATCAATATTTGGAAATCTATCAGAAGTACTTTGATGATTTCTATGCTAATTAAGAAATAAAACATGGAAGGAATTAGAAATACCAATGAGCAGTCAAACACTTAGAGAGGCGAGAAAATACGAGGAGGTCTATGAGAAATTAATACCTGAGGAGAATAGACCAAAGTTTCATTTATCGCCTAGGGTTGGTTGGATGAATGACCCTAATGGATTAAGTTATTATGAAGGGAAGTATCATTTATTCTACCAGTATCATCCATATGATGCACACTGGGGCCCAATGCATTGGGGCCATGCCACAAGTACTGATTTGCTTCATTGGGAGTTTCTTCCAGTTGCTTTGGCTCCAGATGAGTTCTATGACAAGGATGGCGTCTTCTCAGGAAGTGCCATTACTCTAGAGGATGGCAGACATCTTCTTATCTACACTGGCGTTATGAAAAGAACAGCTGAAAATGGTCAGATGAAAGAGTTCCAGACACAGTGTATAGCAGTCGGTGATGGATTAGATTACGAGAAATACGAAAATAATCCTGTTATTAATTCAGACCTTATCCCTGATGGGTCAAGCAAAACAGATTTTAGAGATCCAAAGATTTGGAAAAAAGAAGATGGCAGCTACAGATGTTTAGTTGCCAACAGAGCACCAGATGGAAGTGGACATTTACTTCTATTTAAGAGTGCAGATTGCATTCACTGGGAGTTCGAGAAAATATTTGCAAAGAATGAGCGCAGATATGGTCTCATGTGGGAATGTCCAGACTTCTTTGAATTAGAAGGCAAAGGTGTTCTTTTAACAAGTCCACAGGATATGCTTCCTGAAGGATTTGAATTCCACAACGGCAATGGTAACCTCTGCATAATTGGTGATTTCGATTCTGCAACAGATACATTTACAGAAGAAAATGTTCAGGCAGTTGATTACGGAATTGATTTCTACGCTATGCAGACAATTCTCACAGAAGATGGCAGAAGAGTCATGATTGGTTGGATGCAGAACTGGGATACAACGGGGGCCCATGATGGATCAGAGCCATGGTTCGGTCAGATGTCACTTCCAAGAGAGCTTTCTATCAGAGATGGTAGATTATGCCAGTGGCCAATTAAAGAAGTAGAAGATATGCGTTCTAATAAAGTAGAGTATCGTAATTACGATATTACTGCTACAAAGAACATCAAAGACAGTGATAGCGAAAGCGTTGCAGGTGGTGTTTCATTAGAAGGCATTAATGGCAGATGTTTAGATCTAGAATTAGAAGTTAAGCCTAAGGATATTCAGGCTATGTATGACAGATTCGTTATCTCAATTGCAGCAGATGACAAGTATCATACAGATATCGTTCTTCGTCCAAAGGAAAACATTGCAAAGATTGACAGAAAGTTTTCTGGTTCGAGACGTGCAATAGTGCATCAGCGTAGAGCTCATATTCCATGGAAGAGCGAGACAATCAAGCTTAGAATTGTAATGGATAGATACAGCATGGAAGTATTCTTCGAGGATGGAATGTACGTTATGACAGCATCGCTTCCAA
Source organism: Pseudobutyrivibrio sp. JW11 (assembly GCF_900115355.1). NCBI lineage: Bacteria > Bacillati > Bacillota > Clostridia > Lachnospirales > Lachnospiraceae > Pseudobutyrivibrio > Pseudobutyrivibrio sp. JW11. Next base: position 457,508 of record NZ_FOWB01000001.1, read on the forward strand.
CTGATGTATCTTGCGATGGCATCTATTTCAACACAAATGAGGATGCAGTTATCAACATTACAAAATACGATCTAAACTAAATTGATTATTGCCAGCGACGGACAAATGTCCGTCCTACGAAAAATTTTTATTGTAATACTGAAAAAATTATAGTATAGTATCAAGAGCGATTACTTTAGTTTAGTAAAGTGACCTCTTGATACTTTTTTTGTGTAGATTTGAATGTGAAAGCTCTATCCTATACAGAACAAATGTGCTATTATGAATGCGTACGATAGTATCAAGATAAGGAAGGTTTTACATGGATCTATTTGATTACATGAGACAGGAAGCAAAGAAAAAGGAATCGCCTCTTGCCGCTAGGCTTCGTCCTACCACACTTGATGAAGTGGTTGGTCAGCAGCACATCATTGGCAAGGACAAGCTCCTCTACAGAGCCATTAAGGCGGACAAGCTTTCTTCTATTATATTTTATGGACCACCTGGTACAGGCAAGACCACACTTGCACAGGTAATCGCCCACACCACATCTGCAGAGTTTACTTCCATCAATGCCACCACATCCGGCAAAAAGGACATGGAGGCAGTTGTTGAGGGAGCTAAACAGACACTTGGTGCATACGGCAAAAAAACAATTCTATTTATCGATGAGATTCACAGATTCAACAAAGGCCAGCAGGATTATCTGCTCCCATTCGTTGAGGATGGCACCATCATTCTTATAGGGGCCACCACTGAGAATCCATACTTTGAGGTCAACGGAGCTTTGCTTTCCCGTTCAATCATCTTCGAGCTAAAGCCACTTGATATAGAGGATATTAAAACCCTCATCAACAGAGCTTTAACAGATTCAGAAAAGGGACTCGGAAGCTACGATGCTGTTATCGATGATGACGCTTTAGAGTTTTTAGCAGACATTGCAAATGGCGATGCCAGAAGCGCTCTTACAGCTATTGAGCTTGGCGTTCTCACTACAGACAGATCCGATGATGGAAAAATCCACATCACCATAGATGTTGCCAGTGAATGCATTCAGCGTAGAGTTATCAAATACGACAAAGATGGCGATAATCATTACGACACCATCTCTGCTTTTATAAAGAGTATGAGAGGCTCAGATCCAGATGCGGCTGTTTATTATTTGGCTCGAATGCTTTACGCAGGAGAGGATCCCAAATTCATTGCAAGACGTATATGTATTTGTGCATCAGAGGATGTAGGAAATGCTGATCCTCAGGCACTGGTAGTTGCTACCAGCGCATTCCTTGCAACAGAACGAATCGGTATGCCAGAGTGTCAGATTATTCTTTCTCACGCTGCTACATACGTAGCTTGTGCACCTAAATCAAATTCAGCCTACGGAGCTATTGATTTAGCCATGCAGGAGGTGAGAAACAACCACACGCGACCAATTCCAACACATCTGCAGGATGCACACTATAAGTCTGCTGGAAAGCTAGGACATGGCATAGGTTATGAATATGCTCACGATTATCCTAACCATTTCTCACACCAGAGATATCTTCCAGAGGGACTTGAAAGGGGAGATTTTTACAGACCAGGAAATCTCGGTTATGAACAAGTTATTAATGAGTACTTAGATAAAGTACGAAATAATAAATAAAGTAAATGAAAGAGGACCAACAATGAAAAAGTACAGTGAAATGTCACCCGAAGAACTTGAAGCAGAGAAGGAGCTACTTAGAAAAGAGTATGTTGCTTGGCAGGCAAAGGGCTTAAAGCTTGATATGAGCCGTGGAAAGCCATCTGTAGAGCAGCTCAATCTTTCTATGCCACTTTTCGACATCCTTGATGGAAAGTCTCTTATGAAATGCATGAATGGTGTTGAGACTAGAAATTACGGACAGTTGGAAGGCATCGTAGAAGCTCAGCATCTTATGGCAGAAATCATGGATTGCCAGCCAGAGCAGGTAATCGTATGCGGCAACTCATCATTAAATATCATGTTTGATACAGTTGCTCGTGGATACATGTTTGGTTTTGATGGCTGCACACCATGGTGCAAGCTTGAGAGAGTTAAATGGCTTTGCCCAGTTCCTGGTTATGACAGACATTTTGCTATCACACAGCATTTTGGTTTCGATATGATAAACATCCCTATGAATGAGGATGGTCCTGATATGGATGTTGTTGAGGGACTTGTTGCAGCAGATGACACAATCAAGGGTATCTGGTGCGTTCCAAAGTACTCAAATCCTCAGGGTATTGTATACTCAGACGAAGTTGTTAGACGTATGGCAAATCTTAAGCCAGCAGCTAAGGACTTCAGAGTATTCTGGGATAACGCATATGCGGTACATCACTTATACAAAGAAAAGAGCAAGATTTTAAATATCCTTCACGAGTGTGAGGAAGCAGACAATCCAAATCTCGTATTTGAGTTCGCTTCTACTTCTAAAATCACATTTGCAGGTGGTGGAATTGCAGCTATCGCATGCAATCACAACAACCGTGAGGAGCTCAAGAAGACACTTACAGTTCAGACAATTGGATTCGACAAAATCAACATGCTTCGTCATGCTAGATATTTCCAGGATGTTGAGTCTGTATCAAAGCACATGGAAAGACATGCAAAGATTCTTCGTCCTAAGTTTGAGCTTGTTATCAAGACAATGGAAGAGGATTTAACAGGCCCAGGATGTGGTTCATGGATTTCTCCAAAGGGTGGATACTTCATCACATTTGAGGCTCCAAAGGGAACAGCTACACGTATCGTAGATTTGGCAGCAGAGGCAGGTGTTAAGCTTACACCAGCCGGTGCACCATTCCCATACCACATGGATCCAAGCGATTCAATCATCAGATTTGCTCCATCTCTTCCACCAATCGAAGAATTAGAGGAAGCAGCAAAAATCTTTACAGTTTGTGCTCGTATTGCATATCTTGAAAAGCTTATTTTGGCCAAGGCTGAATAGGAGGTTTCTTTATGAAGATAGGTTTTATTGGAACAGGTAACATGGGTAGTGCTATGATGGGAGGAATCATTTCCTCAGGCATGGTAGAAGCTACTGATGTTATTGCTACAGATATTTTCCAGGCCGCACTTGATAGAATCAGCGAAGAGTTTGGAGTACACACAAGCACTAACAACAGAGACGCAGTAGAATTTGCAGACATCATCTTTCTTGCTGTAAAGCCTCAGTTTTTAGCTAAGGTTGTAGATGGCATCAAGGATATGGATTTCAGTGATAAGCTTGTTGTTAGTATTGCTGCTGGACAGTCATTGGAACGTCTTACAGGAATGTTTGGCAAGGAGCTCAAGCTCATCCGAGTAATGCCAAATACTCCAGCACTTGTTGGAGAAGGCATGAGTGCTCTTAGCCCTAATGAGCTTGTTTCAGAGGACGAGGCAGCCACTGTATTAAAGCTTTTTGAAGCATTTGGACAGGCAGAAATTATTCCAGAGCGTCTTCAGGATGCAGTAGTTGGAATCAGCGGTTCTTCACCAGCCTATGTTTATATGTTCATCGAAGCACTTGCTGACGGAGCAGTTGCAGAGGGAATGCCTCGCACACAAGCTTACAAGTTTGCCGCACAGGCGGTTCTTGGCTCAGCCAAAATGGTTCTTGAAACTGGGGAGCATCCAGGGGTTCTCAAGGATGCAGTTTGCTCACCAGGTGGCACCACTATCGAGGCTGTTGCAGCTCTTGAGGCAGCAGGATTCAGAAGTGCAGTTATCGAAGCAGAACGAATCTGTATCGAAAAATCTAGAGATTTATAATATGTAAAAAATCTTACATTAAAGGCACAAAAAGTAAGGGCCACAATATTTATTATAATGATAATATGTAACTATTCAGAATAATCTGGGGTATATCAGATTAGGCTGAATAGTTATTTTTTTGCAAAAAAGGAGAGAATGTTATGAATATCCTAAGACCGGACAGCGAGGTAATGGAATTTCTAGGGAAGGCGACGGATTTAATTATATTAAATTTGCTTTGTGTTCTATGTTCTATACCAATAATCACAATTGGTGCGTCTTTTACTGCTAAATATTATGTTTCCATGAAGATAGCAAAGGGTGAAGAACCAAATGCAGTAAAAAGCTTCTTTAAATCATTTTGCTTAAATTTCAAGCAGATTACTCCAGTATGGATTGCGGAGTTGTTGGTATTACTGATTTTAGCTTTTGATTGGTACAACCTTTTCTTTGGAATGGCCAAATCAATGCCTATTCCTATGAGAGTGGTACTAGCAGTTATTACTTTTTTGGTATGGTCAATTATTTATTGCATGTTTCCTTTTATGGCAAGATTTCAGACCACAACAAAGGATTTGGTAAAGGCATCCATAGTTATGGCAATACTTAATATCCCAAGAATGGTACTGATTTTTATAGTAACTTTTTTACCATATATTATTTGCGCATGGTATATCCAGTGGGGGCTGGGAATTTGGATACTTGTTACTACTGTCTCTCTTTACTACATCAGTAAGGAGTTTGACACTCAGCTAGAAATGATTACAAAAGGAGAAGATGAAAATGAATCAAGAAACAATGAAGCGTGCTAAAGAAATAGTGTCGCAAATGACTATGGAAGAAAAGACTAGTCAGATGCTATATCACGCGGCAGCTATAGATAGGTTGGGGATACCAGCATATTGTTGGTGGAATGAGGCTTTGCATGGGGTGGCTAGAGCTGGAGATGCAACAGTTTTTCCTCAGGCAATTGGACTGGGAGCAACCTTTGATGAGGAGCTTGTAGAAAAGATTGGTGATGCTACCTCTACAGAAGGTCGAGCTAAATACAATCAGTTCACCAAGCACGGTGACAGAGATATTTATAAGGGACTTACATATTGGGCACCAAACGTAAATATATTTAGAGACCCAAGATGGGGCAGAGGCCATGAAACATATGGTGAGGATCCATATCTTACTGGACAGCTTGGTATGGCTTTTGTAAAAGGATTACAGGGCCCAGATCTTGATAATCCAAAGGCAGCTGCTTGCGCAAAGCATTTTGCAGTTCATTCTGGTCCGGAGGCAGACAGACATCATTTTGATGCCAGGGTATCAGATCAGGATTTGTATGACACATATCTGTATGCTTTCAAGCGACTGGTGAAGGATGCCAAGGTAGAGTCCGTTATGGGAGCCTACAATCGAGTAAACGGTGAGCCTGCCTGTGGAAGTAAACGCTTACTAAAGGACATCCTGCGAGATGACTGGGGCTTTGAAGGACATGTTGTTTCTGACTGTTGGGCGATTCGTGATTTCCACGAAAACCATAAGGTAACAGGCTGTGAAGTGGAATCGGCAGCATTGGCTGTGAATAACGGCTGTGATTTGAACTGCGGCTGTGTATATGAAAAGCTTATTTACGCATATAAAGCAGGCCTTGTTTCAGAGGAGACAATTAACACTGCAGTCGAAAGATTGATAGAACTTCGATTACGCTTAGGAACTCTTCCTGAAAGAAAAAGTAAATATGATGATATTCCATATGAAGTGGTGGAATGCAAGGAACATAAGGATTTAGCTAATGAAGCAGCAAAGGAAAGCTTTGTTTTATTAAAGAATGATGGTGTCTTACCACTGAATAAAGACAAGTTAAAGACCATAGGAGTCATTGGTCCTAATTCAAACTCAAGAATAGCACTTGTTGGAAATTACGAAGGAATTTCATCTGAATATATCACTCCACTTGAAGGTATCCAGAGATTTGTTGGAGATGATGTAAGAGTATTCCATGCAGATGGAACTCATCTTTGGAAAGATAGAATGCATGTGCTTAGCGAAGCAAGAGATGATTTTGCAGAAGCTATGGCAGTTGCAGAGCATTCAGATGTTGTGGTTATGTGTTTAGGCTTAGACTCCACAATAGAAGGTGAAGAAGGTGACGCTGGAAATGAGTTCGGTAGTGGTGACAAAAAGGGACTTAAGCTTCCAGGGTTACAGCAGGAATTGCTGGAAAAAATTACAGCAGTTGGAAAGCCAGTTGTGCTTCTCCTTTTATCAGGGTCAGCACTTGACTTGTCTTGGGCACAGGAAAACGTAAATGCCATAATGCAGTGCTGGTATCCAGGAGCAAGGGGTGGAAAAGCTATTGCACAGGTACTGTTTGGACAGGATAGCCCAAGTGGAAAGCTTCCGGTCACATTCTATGCATCTGACAAGGATTTGCCTGATTTTAAAGATTACTCTATGGATAATAGAACATATAGATATTTCAAAGGAACTCCTCTTTATCCATTTGGATATGGACTTGGTTATTCGAAAATCAAATGTGGCAACGCAGCTATTGATAAGATTTCAGGCGGCATGGGTGAGCATTTTACAGTGAATATCGATGTGACAAACCAAGGAAGTATGAATCAAAAAGAAGTGGTTCAGTTGTACATCAAGGATGTGGAAGCATCCACAAGAGTACCACTTTGGTCTTTGAGAAAAGTAATGAGAGTCTCACTTACACCAGGGGAGACAAAGACAGTTTCATTTGAGCTTGCTCCAAGAGATTTTGCAATCATCGATGAAAAGGGAAATGCTATTGTAGAGCCAGGCAAGTTTAAGATAGCTGTTGGAACAAGTCAGCCTGATGGTAGAAGTGAAGAGCTTACTGGAAATAAATGTGATGTATTTGAAATAGATTTGAAAGGGGAAACTATTCAGGTGGAATACTAGGATAGTTTGTTTAGGGAGAAGATAATGACAATTGCTAATAATCCGATTTTAAAGGGCTTTTATCCAGACCCATCAATATGCAGAGTGGGTGATGATTTTTATATTGTATGTTCAAGCTTTGTGTATTTTCCGGGAGTGCCAATTTTCCACAGTAAGGATTTGGCTAATTGGGAGCAGATAGGACATGTGTTAGATAGAGAAAGTCAGCTTCCATTACATGGTGAAATATCTAGAGGAATTTTTGCTCCAACAATTAGAGAGCACAAAGGCACATTTTACATGATTACAACAAATGTGGATGCTGGAGGAAATTTCCTTGTTACAGCAAAGGACCCAGCAGGACCATGGTCAGATCCATACTATTTGGGTGATAAAGAATGTCCAGGTATTGATCCATCATTATTCTTTGACGATGATGATCGTTGCTACTATGTTGGAACCAGACCAAATCCAGAAGGTGTTAGATACAACGGGGATTGGGAAATCTGGGTGCAGGAGCTGGATTTAGATTCTATGAAGCTGGTTGGCCCATCTATGGCAATATGGAAGGGGGCAGTAAAGGATGTTATCTGGCCAGAAGGCCCACATCTTTACAAGAAGGATGGTTATTACTATTTGATTCATGCAGAAGGTGGCACAGGCCCAGAGCATGCCATATCAGTTGCCAGATCAAAGGAACTCTTTAAATGGTTTGAAGGCTGTCCAAGAAATCCAATATTTACCCACAGAAATCTGGGCAAGAACTATCCTGTTATTTATGCAGGTCATGGAGATTTAGTAGACGATAAAGACGGCAATTACTACATTGTAATGCTTGCCTCGAGACAGTGTAAAAATCACTGCAGCATGGGCCGAGAAACATTCCTTGCCAAGGTTACATGGGAAGATGGATGGCCTGTTATTAATCCAGGTGTTGGAAAGCTTACAGACCAGGTTGAACTTCCATTTGAGGAATACAGATTCAACCAGGAAAACTCGTATACTGACATTATTCATTTCGACAGCAAAGAATTGGATGATAGATTAGTTGGAATTGAAAGAAGAAGTGAGGATTTCTATTCCCTTGCAGAAAAGTCAGGATTCCTTACCCTTTACACTCGTCCAGAAAGAATCGAGGATATTTGTAACCCTTCTTATCTTGGAATTCGTCAGAAGGATTATGCATTTGCTGTTAGCTGCGGAATTGATTTTACACCTAAGAATGAAAAAGAATGCGGTGGCCTGGTGTTGTTCCAAAACCATGAAAATCATTTAGTTATGGAAATTGTAAAAGGCGAAAGTGGAAAGCAATTCCGTGTGAGAACTGTAATTTCTGGCAAAGAAGAAATTATAAAATCAATACCTGTTTCAGATGGATTGGTTGAAATTGGAATAAAGGCAAAGGAACAGAAGTGCCAGATTTATATTGTTGATGAAAATGGCCAGTTGCCTGTAAAGGAAGATGTTGATTTGATTCCATACACAACAGAAGAAGCAGGGGGATTTGTTGGCTGCACAGTTGGTATGTACACTTCATCAAATGGTGCTGATTCGGATAACAGATGTAGCTTCAAATGGATTAGTCACACAAAGAATTAAGGGCATGATATATGAAAAGGTTTTTTAATAAGCTTGAAATAAAAAGGAAGATGGCCCTTTTGTATATCCTTTGTGTAGTGCTTCCAATTATTATTTCAGATGGTTTTGTTTTCAAGTCCATTTATAATTCAGAAAAATCTTCCATTCTTCATCAGATGGAAAATGAAGCAAATGCCATCAATTACACATTCTTTAATCAGGTAGACGAGGCTGCAAAGCTGGGAAATGCTTTATACAGCAGCCTCTACGTACATAGGTTTTTACATAAGGAATACTCATCAAATCTTGAGTATTACAACGCCTACCAGACATTCTTTGATGATACACTTTTAAAGCTTGTAACAGGTCAGTCTGGTATGGATTATTGTATTTATTTGGACAACAATACCATCACAAATGGAGCGGAATTTCAGAAGATTACCAAGGCTATTGGAACAGACTGGTATGACTATATTTTGACATCCCATTTGAACAAGGGGCTTTACTTTGGAATGACAAAACAGCCAACAGGAGCCCTGCAAAGGACGATTTATTATTTTCAGCGATTGAACTATTACAAGTATAATTCGCCCAATATCTTGCTGATAAAGATAGATTATTCAAAATGTGTTGATGATATCGAGAATCTGAATTATCCATATAAGGCATACATATGTGACGATACTAGAGTGTTAATGTCTAATGGTAAATACAGTAATGTAAGCAAGGAATATGCTAACAAGACGCTGTTAGAGAATATTGCGTATTCTCAGGATTGCACAGTCTATGGACAGGAACTAGAAATCAAAATAAAAGATGTTGATTACAGTTTTATGGATTTGTTTAGAAAACGGTGGTATCAGTTGTTGTTCATGATTGTAATAAATATCGCTTTGCCAGTGTTTGTCAGCAGCTTGATGCACACGAATTTGAAAAATAGGTTACGAGAACAGGAAGCAGTGGTAGCTAGAAAGAATGCAGAGCTAATAGCCCTTCATAGCCAGATAAACCCACACTTTTTGTTCAATGCGCTAGAAAGCATTCGAATGCATTCTCTTCTTAAAAAGGAAGAGGAAACAGCCAAAATGGTGGAGCATTTAGCAAAGCTGCAGCGCCAATATACCGAATGGAACGACGATATAATAGCAATTGAAAATGAGCTAAATTTTGTAGAAGCATATTTGCAATTACAAAAATACAGATTTGGGGACAGGCTTTCTTTTGAAATTGATATTGAGGATGAATGTAGAAAACTGTTGATACCAAAGCTAACACTTGTAACATTTGTGGAAAATGCAGTTGTTCACGGTATTGAAAGTAAAACTACACCAGGTTGGATTTTTGTTCGTATATACGTTAAGGACGAAAATGTAATTATAGAAATAGAGGATACAGGAAGTGGCATTCCTGAGGATATAGCAAATGTATTACTAGAAAATATGCGCAACAGTGAAATTTCTATGCTAAAGGAGAAAGGTAGAGTTGGAATTGTAAATGCATGTGTCAGACTAAAGATGATATCAGAGGATAACGTCATGTTTGATGTGGACTCAGAAATAGGTACAGGAACCCTATTCCAAATTACAATTCCGATGATGTATTTAAAGGGGATGATTTAATGTTAAAAGTTTTGTTAGTGGACGATGAGCCGTTCATATTGCAAGGTCTGAAGGTTTTAGTTGATTGGGAAGCGGAAGGTTATGAAATTTACACTGCTGTAAATGGAAAAGAAGCACTTGAGTTCATACAGAAACAGCCGGTTGATCTTGTCATAGCTGACATAAAAATGCCACTAATGGATGGAATAGAACTTTTAAAGGAAGTTCGAAAAATAAATGATGAAATATACTATGTGATTCTTAGCGGATATGCTGAGTTTGGATATGCTCAGGAAGCATTAAAGCATGGATGCGTAGAGTATATTTTGAAGCCAGTTGAAAAAGAGCAATTACTAGTCATTCTTAGAAAGATTGCTGCTTTGAACAAGGAAAAAATTATTGAGATTCAAGAGAAGGCAAAGAAGGATAAGGCCTATCTTGATAGAAATATAATGTCGCTTCTTAGGGGTAAATACGATAGAACAAATATTGAATGCATATCAGATAAAATCGATGTGGATGAAGATATGTGTTATGTGGAGGTGCAGCTGGATGTTGCTACTTTGTCTGAGGATTATTCAGACGAAGAAAAGAAGGAACAACTCAACAAACTATATTTGGCAGCTGATGAGTTTCTAAAAAACGATTTTGCTTTATGCATAATGGATGTTTCTGACAGCGAGAAAACCTATGATATAGGCTTCATATACACAGACTCAATGGGACAAAAGCTACAGCTTACCACGGAAGAATATTTGAAAAGGTTCTACGATTACCTTATCGCAAATACGAATCTTGAAATTACCATGCTTGTAGGAAAAGGTGTATCTGGCATAAAAAATATATCTAAATCATATGGAACAGCCAATATGCTTCGTTCTCTTCAGGGATTTAGAGAAAAGAAAAAAATTTATTATTACGAAGATGAATACAAAATCACTGATACAGGCATACTTATTTGCAAGAAACAACTGGACAACCTCATAGATGCAATCGAAGGTGGGGAGCATGTTGAAATAAGAAAGAGCGTAGATGAGTTTTATCAGGAAATGAAAAATACTGGTGTCACAGAATCTACCATGAATCTAAATATTAATTATCTGCTGTTTCAGTTGATTCATTTGGCAAGTGAGCTTGATAACGAGGTCAATCAGGAAGAAATTCTTAGAATGATTTTGGAAAGTACTTCGGAAGAAGGAATCAGACGAGGTGGACGAACCCATCTTTGCAAAATGGCTTATGCCTATGGAGATTACATAACTCAGCTTCGTAAAAACGTATCCAAGGGTGTGCTTGGTCAGATAGAAGATGAAATCAAAAGAAACTATGCCAGCAATTTAACCCTTCGAGAGTTAAGCGAAAAGTATTATATAAATTCAGCATATTTAGGTCAGGTTTTCAGGAAAAAATATGGTTGTTCATTTAAGGATTATCTTAATGAACAACGTCTAAATGAAGCTGCAAAGCTACTTCGTAAAAGCGATATGAAGATTTACGAAGTGGCTGAAATGGTGGGCTATAAGGATGTTGACTACTTTGTAAATAAGTTTATTGAGGCAAAGGGGTGTACCCCTACAAAGTATAAAAAGAATATGGCCGTCTAAAATTTAAGGGGGAGAAATATAAAGTTTCTCCCCCTTTTATCTATAGTTTCTCCGATGTTTTCAAATGCTATTTTTCCTAAAATAATACCATAAAAGAGGGAGAAAGGTTCCCGAATAAAAGGAGGGTTTATATGAAAAAAAGAGTAGTAAGCGCATTATTAATTACTACAATGCTTACCTCTATGTTGGCTGGATGCGGCAAAACAGCTGGACATGGTGGAGCAGTTAACGAAGATGGAATCAAAGAATTTACAGCATTCTTTGCAGTTCCAGGTACAGAAATTAATGATGACAACGAGATTCAGCAGATTATCGCTGAAAAGACAGGCTGCAAGGTTAAGGAGTCTTGGTTGACAGGTCAGACAGCTGAAGAAGCAGTTGGTACATTTATCGCTGGTGGCGAGTATCCAGACTTCATTGATGGTGGTGATGGTTCTGTTCAGTTATATGAAGCTGGAGCATTAGTTGCACTTGATGATTATATTGACAATTATCCAAACATTAAGGAATTCTTCACAGATCAGGAGTGGGATGCAATTCGTCAGGATGATGGACATATTTACTGGATTCCACAGTTCACAAACATCTATGGTGAAGAAAGAGAATGTATCCAAAACGGTGAAGCATTCTGGATTCAGACAAGAGTACTTGAGTGGGCAGGATATCCAGAAGTTCACACAATGGATCAGTACTTCGATTTGATTGAAGCATACAACGAAGCTAACCCAACAATGGAAGATGGTACAGAGAATATTCCTTACACAATTCTTTGCGATGACTGGAGATACTTCTGTTTGGAAAATGCACCAGAGTTCCTTGATGGTTATCCAAATGATGGTTCTGTAATCGTAGACCCAGAAACAAAGAAGATTATTGATTACAACACAACTGATACAGCTGTTAAGTACTTCAAGAAGTTAAATGAGGAGTACAAGAAGGGTATCGTAGATCAGGAATCATTCACACAGACATATGATGAGTATATCGCAAAGCTTTCTACAGGTCGTGTTCTTGGTATGATCGACCAGTGGTGGGATTTCGCATACACAGCAGAAGATGCTATTAAGACAGCAGGTCTTGATAAGCAGGGATGCCAGTACGTTCCACTTCCAATCACAATTGATGAAGGAATGAAGAACCAGTGGCACAACTCAGGCGGAGAGTTAAACGTTTCTTCAGGTCTTGCTATTACAGTAGACTGTGCTGATGTTGAAGGTGCTCTTCAGTTTGTAAACGACCTTCTTGGTCAGGAAGTTCATGACCTTAGATTCTGGGGTGTTGAAGGCGTAGATTACAACATCGGTGATGATGGAATGTACACAAGAACTCCAGAGATGCGTACAAATGTTGTAGACGCAGCATACAAGGCTGCTCACATGTGCCCATATTCATACTTCCCACAGTGGCTTGGAACTAGCCGTGATGGAAAGAATGCTATGAAGCCAGAAGGACAGGAAGATGAGTTCTATGATGGACTTTCAGATACAGTAAGAGAGTGCTTTGAAGCATATGGCGCAGAAACATACGTAGAGATGCTTGGTACATCTCCAGCACCAGGACCATGGTATCCAATGTACACATACTCAAATTCAATGACAACATCAACACCAGGTGGTACAGCTTGGACACTTATGGGTGAGACAAAACACCAGTATCTTCCAAAGGTTGTAATGGCTGACGATTTCGATGCCGCTTGGGATGAGTACATGGAAGCATACAATGCATGTCATCCAGAGGATTTCCTTTCTGAGATGCAGACAGAGCTTGATAGAAGAATAGAAGAGGCTGCTAAGTATGAATAAAAAATCAATTAGCCTAACACAATTAAAACATCAAAAGGTACTTTTGATATGGGCTGCAGTAATAGTTGTATATGGAGTTGTATTCTATTATCTACCTCTTGCAGGATGGGTAATGGCATTTCAGGATTACAAACCAGTAACTGGACTATTGCATTCCAAGTTTATAGGCTTTGATAAATTTATTCGCTTGTTCTCTGATGTCACATTTTTGAGAGTAATTAGAAATACCCTTGCAATGGGTGTTATCAACTTGGCTGTAACATTTTTCATGGCAATCTTATTTGCAATCTTGCTAAATGAGATTGCCTGCCAAGGTGGCAAAAAGGTTGTTCAAACAATTTCTTACCTTCCACATTTCCTTTCTTGGATTATTGTTACAGGAATTCTTCATGATGCACTTTCAGGAACAGGAATTATTAATCAGTTGCTTTTAAACTTTAATTTAGTGGAACAGCCAATCAACTTTTTTGCCCACGAAAAATATTTCTGGCCTATCGTTGCATTTGCAAATGTATGGAAGGAAACAGGATGGAATGCCATCATTTATTTGGCAGCTATCACAGCTATCGATCCTTCTTTGTATGAAGCAGCAGCAATCGATGGTGCTGGAAGATGGGCAAAAATAAAGCATGTTACTTTGCCAGGAATTAAACCTACAATCATGATTTTACTTCTGATGAATATCGGAAATGTGTTGAATGCAGGATTTGAAATTCAGTACTTACTTGGAAATGGCCTTGTTGTAAATGTATCCCAGACAATTGATATTTACGTATTGAAATGGGGTATCAGCCAGGGCGATTATGCAATCGGTACTGCAGCAGGTATTTTCAAGAGTGTAGTAAGTATAGTGTTGATTGTAATTTGTAACCGAATTGCAAAACGACATGGTGAAGAAAGATTATTCTAAGGGGGCTAGGCAATGAATAAGAAAAAGAGAAAGAAGATTTCTGGTGCCGATTTGGCCTTTAGAATATTCAATACAATTTTCATGATTGCTTTCGTAGTAATCACCCTTTATCCAGTATTGAATACTTTAGCAATTTCTTTGAATGACGGTACTGATGCATTAAGAGGTGGAATTTATTTATGGCCACGTGTATTTACTTGGAAGAATTACACCACAGTACTTCAGAAGGATAATCTGATTACAGGAGCATTCATTACTGTTGCAAGAACAATTATTGGTACTTTTTTAGCTTTAGTATCAAATGCGATTTTAGCATTTATTGTAAGTAGAAAAGATTTTATATTTGCCAAACAAGTATCCTTATTTTGGGTAATAACAATGTATGTTAATGGCGGACTTATTCCAACCTTTCTCCTATATAAGTCACTTGGCTTAACTAACAGTTTTGCAGTCTATGTAATACCAGGAATGATTTCTGCTTTTAACATGCTTGTTATTAGAACCTACATGAAGGGTATTCCAGATAGTTTGGAAGAGTCAGCACAGTTGGACGGAGCCGGCTATACAACAATTTTCCTAAAGATAATATCACCTCTGTGCAAGCCTGTTTATGCAACTGTCGCTCTTTTCGTAGCTGTTGGTCAGTGGAACTCTTGGTTCGATGCAATGCTCTATAACAGAATGAGTGATGACTTAACAACATTGCAGTACGAATTAATGAAACTCCTTTCCTCTGTAACCAACCAAAGCTCGTCTGCTGAGTCTATGAAGAATTCTAACGGCTCCGTAACTCCAACATCCGTTAGAGCAGCAGCGACAATTATCACAATGCTTCCTATCATTTGCATTTATCCATTCCTTCAGAAATACTTCGTAACAGGACTAACACTTGGAGGCGTAAAGGAATAAAGGCATTATGAGAAATGTATTTTTAGAAATAGGAAAAACAGGTGAAGAAATAAATGCCAGAGTAGAAGAGACATTTAATGAGATTTTCTATGGCAATGACAAATTCTTTTACACAACTGATGATCAGACTATGGGGTATCTTGTTGATACAGGAAACAACGACACCAGAACTGAAGGCATTTCATATGGCATGATGATATGTGTTCAGATGGATAAGAAGAAGGAGTTTGATCAGCTTTGGAACTGGGCCATGACAAACATGCATTTAAGTGAAGGGGAAAACAAAGGCTATTTTGCATGGTCCATTGGAACCAATGGCGAGAAATATTCTGATGGCCCAGCTCCAGATGGTGAAGAATTTTTCGCTATGGCCCTTATTTTTGCGAGTCATAGATGGGGAGATGGGATTGGAATATATAACTATAGCCACATGGCTAAAGAACTTCTGAAAACCTGTATTCATCACGAAGAGCTTTACGGTGGTCACAACATGTGGAGTGATGAAGGCTTAATCAAGTTTGTGCCAGGCTTGGAGTTTACAGATCCATCATATCATCTGCCTCATTTTTATGAGTTGTTTGCAGAAAACTGCTATCCAGAGGATAAGGCGTTTTGGAAGAAGGCGGCTCAGGCTAGCAGGGATTTCCTTAAGATAGCCTGTCATCCATCAACTGGACTTTCTCCAGAGTATAGCTTTTACGATGGAACACCATATCCTGATGATGGTAATTTTGGTGGTAGACATGATTGGTTTTACAGTGATGCCTACAGAACTATTGCAAATATCGGCTTGAATTACGAATGGACAAAAGATGATTCGGTAGACAAAGACTTTTTACAGTGGAGTAGAAATACAGCAAACAATCTACAAAACTTCTTCTACACACTGCCAGAAGACAACAACCGTGGAATATATGCAATAGACGGAACACCTATTGAAGGCAAAGCACTTCATCCAGTGGGACTCACTGCCACCATTGCTCAGGCAAGCTTAGCTTCTGACAATCAGTGGAGTCTCAAAGCAGTAGAAGAATTTTGGAACACTCCTCTTAGGACCGGAGATAGAAGATACTATGACAATTGTCTTTACATGTTTGCTATGCTGGCGCTAAGTGGAAATTATAAAAAGTGGTAAAAAAGACCCAGCTTACACTAGGTGTGAGCTGGGTTATCTATTTCTGTTTGATGCAGACTGTTTTCTAAAAGCTGATGGAGTCATGCCTGTGTGTTTTTTAAACTGACGAATATAATGTTCTGAAGTATCATAGCCGATTGCTTCCGCTATTGTTGCTACAGACATTGTGGAGTTTGCAAGCAAATCCTGGGAGTGTTCTATTCTTACAGTTCTAAGAATCTCAGTATAATTCATACCCGTCAATTCCTTTATCAAACGAGAGGTATATTCATTTGAGTAATGGAACTTCTTAGCTAAATCTGAAAGAGTAATCTCTTTATAATTCTCCTGAATGTATTGAATAAGAGCGTATCTTTGAACATCAACTCTACTGTCGAATAATGGCATTTGTACTGATTCAGAGTAGTTTCTGATAATCATGTAAAAATCTAATAGCAGAGTATTGGTTATTGCTTGATAGTAGTATTCTTGCTTGTTTGTGCTTTCTGCCAACATCCATATAAAAGATGTATTTAATGATTCATCGCTGCCAGTTCTAAACATAATATAATCATTTGCTTTTTTAGCGTAGATATTGTTTAGAAAGAAAGATGAAAGAATATTTGGCGTATTCAAAAAGCCATAAAACATGGAGTGTAAAGTATCTTTTCTAAGCATAATATTTATGGCGATTGTGTCGTCAAAAATGGAAATAGAATGCTTGATACCTGGTGGAATTATGCAAAAATCTCCTGTTCGCATATTGATAGTGCTTCCTGATATTTCCTGGGTGCATTGTCCGTCATAAATATAAGTGATTTCAAAGAAAGTATGACTATGTTCAATGGCAGGACTATATCGCTCGTGCTTCTGCACAACAATACTGTCGTTATTTGACAAGTCAAAGAAAAATGAATCCTCGAAAACTTCGGGAATGGTTTCCTCTATCTCCAAAATCAACAAATGCTTTTTGAAAACCTCGTCCATATTCAGATTAGCAAGAAACTTATTAAGTTCTTTCTGGTTGCTTCTTGCTAAGTAATATTCTTTATAGAATTTTTCTGTTTCCGTCATATCGTAGATATGCTGTCTTAATGCTTTTGCGTCCATGGAAAAGATAATATCTCAAAAATAATCCCATGTCAAAATAAATCATATTTATACCATCAAAAAATTAAATACATCAAAAAATATCAATAGATTTGAACAATATTGTTAATTATCGAAGGGCAAAAATGAATCTATAATCAACCTGCAAGTTAAGTAAGGAGAAAGGTGTTGATGAGTATGAGTGAACCAATACTTGAAATGAAAAATATTTCAAAAAGGTTTGGTAGCGTTGTAGCCCTTGATGATGTTTCACTTACAGTTTATCCAGGTGAGATAAGAGGTCTTATTGGAGAAAACGGTTCGGGAAAATCAACTATATCCTCTATAGCTGCTGGTATGCAGAAGGCAAATGAGGGCCAGATGATTTTCAAGAACAAAGAGTGGAATCCAGAGAGCATGATAGATGCCTTAACGGGTGGAATCGGTATGGTTGTTCAGGAAAGTGGTACTATTGCCGGAATAACTGTAGCGGAAAACATTTTCTTAGCAGAGTTAAAGCTTTTTAAAAATAAGTTTGGACTTGTTGATAAGAAAAAACTTTATGAAGAAGCTAATAAGGTTTTACAGGAAATTGGAATCAAAAATGTAAAGGCTAGTGACTTAATGGGAAGTCTTGATTTCCAGGAAAGAAAGCTTGTTGAAATTGCGAAAGTCATGATGAAAAAGCCTGACATTTTAGTAATAGATGAGACTAGTACAGCATTGTCGCATGATGGAAGAACATTGATGTATGGACTTATCAAAAGACTTAAAAGCGAGAATAAATCAGTTATTTTTATTTCCCATGATTTAGAAGAAATCACTACTGTTTGCGATACATTGACAGTGCTTCGCGATGGTAAGTTGATTAGAACATTTGAAAAAGAAGAATTCGATGACGATTTAATCCGAACAAGCATGATTGGACGTGAGCTTCAGGGGGATTATTACAGAACTGACTTCGAAGCTACTTCTCAGGAAGAGGTTGCATTAGAAGGCAAGAATATCAATTACGGCGACAAATTAAAGAATGTTAACATCAGTCTTCACAAAGGCGAGATAGTTGGAATCGGAGGCCTTTCAACATGTGGAATGCACTATTTAGGGGAAGCTCTTTTCGGAGCATTGGAACTTGATGGTGGACAGGTGATTACAGAATCTGGCAAGGAAATCAAAAGCTGTCATAATGCTGTATCTCAAAAGATTGGATATGTATCAAAGGACAGAGATACAAAGTCCCTTTGTTTGGAAGCCAGCATCAAAGACAACATCGCTATTGCAGGAATGAATATTTTCAAAAATAACGCTGGCATGATTACAGAAAAGAATGAGAAGGATTATGTACAGAAACAGGTTAATGATCTTTCCATAAAGTGTAGTGACATGAATCAGCAGGTAAGCCAGTTATCCGGTGGAAACAAGCAGAAGGTTGTTTTTGGAAAATGGATTGGATGCGACAGTGAAATTCTCATTCTAGATTGTCCAACACGTGGCGTTGACATCGGCGTAAAACAGGCTATGTACCAGCTGATGATAAAGCTTAAAAAACAGGGAAAAGCAATTCTTATGATAAGTGAAGAGCTTCCAGAATTGTTGGGAATGAGCGATAGAGTCCTGATTATGAAGGACGGAGAAATAACAAAAGAATTCAATCGTAGCAAAGATTTGTCTGAAGCAGACGTTATTGGCTACATGATATAGGAGGTACGCTGTGAGTAAACTTAAGAAATTCAAAAATACTCAAATGCTTATAGCTACATTGCCATTGGTAGCGCTGATTGCTTTGTTTTTTATCTTTTGCGGAGTTATTCAAACATACGGCTATAGGCTTGATATGTATTTACAAATCGTTTTCAACGAGGCGGTAGTTCTCGCGGTTGTAGCAACAGGAGCAATTTTTATTTACACCTTAGGAACATTTGATATCAGCCTTGGTGCATCTACTCTTTTTGCAGCGACTCTTGGTGTTACTGTTTACAACAAGACAGAAAGCCTTGCACTTATGATTCTTGTTTTGTTTGCAACAGGTATTGCCTGCTCACTGTTTAATTCAGTTTTGGCATCAGTATTTAACATACCTGCATTCGTAACAACTGTTGCTATGATGTCAGTTTTGTCGGCAATAGCATCTCAGATTATTACAACAGATGGTGGTGCTCTCGGTGGAATCAGTATTCCTTCAAGTGTTGTAAAGCCTTATTCAGGAATCGGATTTAAAGCAATGCTCTTAATTATATATTTTGCAGCTTGTTTCTACGTTTTCCAGTTAACAAAAACTGGTAGAAGAATGAAGTTTATAGGTGGTAATCCACTATGTGCTTCACTTACAGGAATTAAAGCAAACAAGTATACAATTATCGCATTTACGATGGCAGGAATTGGTGTAGGTCTCGGGGCATTTCTTACTCTTACCTATACACCATCAGTTACAACACAAACAGCATCAAGCATTGGAATGAATATTTTTATAGCAATCGTATTTGGAGGAATGCCTATTTCAGGTGGCCCTCGTTCAAAAATCTATGCAGCCTTGGTTGGTGGATTTTCCTACATGCTACTGAATGACATTTTGGAAATTGTTATTGATAGTAGCGCGGCATATGGAATTACTCAGGTGATATCTGCTTTATTCTTTATGGCAGTTGTATACATAACAAGTATGAACTACCGTAGTCAGGCATTGCCAAGATAAAGGTACCAACTGCTTTGGCAGTTAAAAATAATGGTTAATTATGGAGGGATTTGAAGATGAAAAAAAGATTTGCAAAACTCATTAGCTTAGCACTTGTTGGTGTAATGAGCGTTGGCGTTTTGGCAGGATGCGGTAATTCTAAGGACACAGCATCTGCATCAAAGGACGGGGTTAAAATTGGTGTTCTCGTAGCTGATGTAAGTGGTGAGGAAGCTCTCGGTTTCAGAAACTATTATGAAGAGTATATTCAGAACAACTATGACGTAACTTTCGAATATACAGATGCTCTTGAAAGTGCAGAAGATGAGAAGGCTGCAATTGAGAAATTTGCATCTAAGGGATATGACGCAATCATTTCTCTTTCAAGCTCAGATAGAGCACAGCAGATTGAGACATGTGAAGAATATGGTGTTTATTATGCAATTGCATCTGGTGTTCTTGATGATGAGCAGTACGAACAGTACAAGGGTTATGAGCATTTTGTAGGTCAGATTGGACCATCAAACGAAACAGAGTTTGAAGCTGGAAAGGCTATGGGCGAGTACTACAAGGAGCAGGGTATCAGCACAGTTGCTATTTACGGCGCATTCATTCCAAATCCAATGCATGTATATCGTGCAGCAGGAATCATTGCAGGACTTGGTGATACATACGGTGGAACAGATGATATGAACGGCATGATTGGTCAGATTTTTGGAGATCAGGCTGTTGACCCATCAAAGATTGAAGGTGATGTAGAGGTAGTTGCTTACCTTCAGGGATATGGTGATACAACTACAGATGAGCTTAATGCAGCAATCCAGAAGGCTCCAGAAGCTTTCTTATCAGTTGGTATGGCTACAACATTCTTTGCTCAGACATTAGCTCAGAATGATATTCAGTTCGCTGATATTGATTCATTTACAGAAATGAATTTGGATTCTATGACAAATGGAACACTTACATATCTTGCTGGTAAGTATTCTTCATCAATTGGACCTGTATTTGCACTTGTTATGAATGCAGTAAATGGAAATGTAATCCGTGACAATGATGGAAATGCAGTTTCATTAAGCCAGGGATACCTTGTAGCAACAGATGTTGATTCGTTCAACGAATATTATGTAACAGATAACGGAGATACACCAATTTTTGATAAAGAATCACTTGATACAATCATCGGTGATGCAGTTACTTATGATGATGTAAAGGCTCTCGTAGAGTCAAAATAGTTTTTTGGAGGCAATTATGAGCACCCTTAAGAAGATAATACATTCATTGGCAATACCCGTTTTAGTAGCAGCAATACTTGAGGGACTTTGCCTTACACAGGGACAAAATATTATTACAAATGCAAAGAGTTTTGATAATTTTGTTGTTTACACAGCAATTGTCATGATTACAACAATGGCTCTTTCTATAAATCTAAATAGTGGACGATTTGATTTTTCGCTTGGTTCAATGGCAGCACTTTCATCAGTAATTGGAGCTGAAATAACATATTCAGCTCTTGCTGGTGGAAAGGGCTCTGCAGTGATGATGCTTATTGTAACAGTAGCTGTGGGATGCTTATTGGGATTACTCTCAGGAGCTATCTACGTTGCACTGCGTTTACCACCTATTATCACATCACTTGGTGTGACTCTTATTTACGAGGGAATCATGTACACAATCACAGGTGGAAAATACCTTATGAAAGAGGTACAGAATTCATCTATGTCCGCTTTTGCTAATACTTGGGTTTATGCATTTATTATCATTCTTGTGGTGCTCATATTTATGGTTGTTGTATTTGAAAAGACAACATTCGGATATGATTACGCAGCTCTGAAAAGTGGACAGAAGGTTTCAATAAACACTGGTATTAACGAAGTGAAAAATGCGCTGATCTGCTATGGAATATGCGGAGCATTAATGGGACTTGTAGGCTTCTTAAATGCTGCAAGAAACACAACAATCAATGGTGGACAGCTAAACTTCGGAAGTATTGCAATCATGTTTACAGCATTTCTTCCAATGTTTATTGGTGGATATATCAGCCAGTACTGCAATGAAAAAATGGGATTTTTGCTTGCAGCAGTTTGTATGTCACTCTTGAATTCCACATTTGCTGTTTTTTCAAATCAAGTAACAGCTTCCATGCAATCAATTATAAATGCCGTACTTCTAGTGGTATTTTTGATTTATTTAAACAATATTAACGTGATAAAGAGAATATTTAAAAGATGAGAAATGAAAAATTATTGAAGACAGCTTTAGGTTTATTGCCAAAGCTGATTTATAAGGATGTAAGTCCTATAAATATGACTGAGACTCAGTATCTTTCAAAGGGAGATAGCATAATAATTGATTTTGGTGACCATCAGGTGGGAAGATTAGCTTTCGATTTGAAATCTGTTGGTTCGCATGCTGATGCACCTGCTTTTCTCAAAATTCATTTTGCAGAAAGAGAAATCGAGTTATATGAGAATCCTGCTGAATATAAAGGATGGATAAGTGCCTCATGGATTGAGGAAGAGCAAATTCACGTAGATGTTATTCCATCAAGAGTATCACTAGAAAGAAGATATTCATTTAGATATGTAAAAATTGAAGTTTTAGATATAAGTGATAAATTCAAGCTTTATTTGGACAATGTGGTGTGCACTAGCGAATCTTCAGCTGACGATTCTAAGCTTGTTCCACTTAATTCTGATAATCAGTTACACAAGGATCTTGATAGAGTTGCTATCAAAACTCTTCATGATTGTATGCAGCTGGTTTTTGAAGATGGACCAAAGAGAGATAGACGTCTTTGGATTGGTGATTTAAGAATGCAAGCCTTGGCTAATTATGAGACATATCGTAATTACGATTTAGTAAAGGAGTGTCTGTATCTTTTTGGCGCTCTTACAAACAATGAGGATAGAGTGGGAGCTTGCATATTCCTTGAACCAGAGCCAGAAGTGGATGACACTTTCATGTTTGATTACTCTTTGTTCTTTATTAACACATTATTAGATTATTACAAGCAGACAGATGATGTACAGGCTGTAAATGATTTGTGGCATGTATGTAAAAGACAAATTGAGCTGGCAAAAGAAAATCTTGATGAAAACTATGTTGTAAGGGATTCCGACAAGCTAGGTTGGTGCTTTGTAGATTGGAACCTCATGCTTAACAAGCAGGCTAGTGCTCAGGGAATATTCCTTTATGCTTTGGAGGCAGCAATTGAGCTTGCTCAGATTACAGGAGATGTAATGGCAGAAGAAGAGTATGCCCAGGATTATCTCAAATTAAAATCAGCAGCTAATAGCTTTTTATTTGATGAGGAAAAGAAGCTATATGTTTCTGGTGCAGACCGACAGGTATCCTATGCATCTCAGGTATGGATGATTCTTGGTGGAGCTGTAGAAGGAAATGGCGCTGTTAAGCTTATTGAGCGTTTGCGCCAGGAAGAAAGCGCTCTAACAATGGTTACCCCATACATGTTCCATAACTTTGTAGAAGCTTTGATTATGATTGGTGAAAAGGATCAGGCTTTGAAGGAAATGGAAGAACACTGGGGTGGAATGCTTAAGGAAGGGGCAGATACATTCTGGGAATTATACAATCCTAAGAATCCAAATGAGTCTCCTTATGGTGGAACAATAGTAAATAGCTATTGCCACGCATGGAGCTGTGGTCCTACATATTTCTTAAGAAAATATTTTTGTAATTAACGAGGTTATAAATGTCAAAGATAGATTTTAAGGGAAATCCCTTTTATTTAGATGATGAGGCTGTAAAGTGGGTTGAATCTACCTTTAGCGAGATGTCGCTTGAGGATAAGTGTGGACAGGTATTCTGTCCAATGGGATTCAGCAGTGATGATGGAGTTCTCAATCACATTGTAGGAGATATAAAGGTAGGGGGGATGATGTATCGAAGTGGCAGAGCCGAGGAGATACAGAATACTCACAGAAAAATTCAATCAATCGCAAAGGTGCCACTTCTCCTTGCTGCCAATACTGAGGCAGGAGGAGATGGTTTGGCTTTTGAGGGAACATCCTTTGGAAAGCCTATGGCAGTAGCTGCAACAGCAGATAGCGAATATGGCTACAAAATGGGATATGTTGCCTGCAAAGAAGGTGCAGCTCTTGGTATGAATTGGTCTTTTGCACCAATCGTTGATATTAACAAGGAGTTTCATAATCCAATTACAAATGTAAGAACATTTGGAGACAATCCACAGATGGTGGTTGACTTTGCCAGCAGATATATGGATGGTGCTGATGAGAATAATGTGGCAGTTGCCATCAAACATTTTCCAGGAGATGGTATCGATGAGCGAGATCAACATATTCTTACAAGCATCAATAGCCTTTCTGTAGAGGAATGGGATGAGACCTTTGGATATGTATATAAGTCACTTATTGATAAGGGGGCTAAGACAGTTATGGTTGGCCATATAGCTTGCCCTGCCTATGTTCGTAAATACGATAATGGTGCTTCAAGAGAAAAACAGTTACTTCCTGCATCATTGTCTTATGAATTACTTACCAAATTGCTTAGACAGCAGCTAGGATTTAATGGCTTGATTTCTACAGATGCCACACCTATGGTTGGATTTACAGCTGCTATGAAGAGAGAACTTGCAATTCCTACTGCCATCCAAAATGGATGCGACATGATTCTTTTCAATAAGAGCTTAGAAGAGGATTATGGATTCCTTATGGATGGTGTGAAAAATGGAATCCTTAAGGAAGAAAGATTAGACGAAGCAGTTCTTAGAATACTTGCTACAAAGGCTTCTTTAGGGCTTCACAAAAAGCAGGCAGAAGGAACTCTTGTGCCAGGCAAAGATGCTTTGGCTGTAGTAGGTTGTGAGGAGCATAGAAGGATGGCAAAGGAAGTTGCAGATAAGGCCATCACACTTGTCAGAGATGAAGCAAGTTTACTTCCGCTTTCTGCAAAAAGATATAAGCGAATTTATTTGAATGTTATCGATAGAAATGATGATCCGAATAGCGATTTTGTAAAGATGTGGAAGGAAAAGCTTGAAGCAGAGGGCTTTGAAGTCAAGGTTAGAGACAGACGCATTCGAGTTTCTGTAATGGATTTTGCAGATCCAAGCAGAATGACTCCAGAAAAGCAGGCTCTTATGAATGAAATGTACAGAAGCGTTGCAGATATGAAGGCTGATTATGATTTATATCTGTATGTATGCAATATGGAGAATGCATCAAATAATACAACACTCAGACTAAACTGGAACGTATTGTTTGGACTGGGAGATGACGCTCCATGGCATGCCAGCGAAATTCCTATGCTTATGGTTTCTACAGCATACCCATATCATCTGTTTGATGCACCAATGATGAAAACATATATCAATACTTATAGTGGCAATGAGGAATTTGTTACTTCTTGTATTGATAAACTTATGGGCCGCTCAAGCTTCAAGGGAATCAGCCCGGTAGACCCACTATGTGGAAAGGACTATATATAAAATGGAAATCAAGGGAATTATATTCGATTTAGATGGTGTTATTTGCAGCACTGATGAATATCATTATCAGGCCTGGAAGAAAATGGCTGACCATGAGGGGATTTATTTTGATAGAAAAATAAATGAAAGACTTCGTGGTGTTTCTAGAGCTGCCAGCCTGGAGATAATTCTGGAGAAAGCTGACAAGCAGTATTCAGACGAAGAAAAGCTTGAGATGATGACAAAGAAAAATGATTTATATAAAGAGCTTTTGTCATCAATGACAGAAAGGGATGTATCGTCAGAGGTATTAGATACTTTAAATGCACTTAGAGCAAAAGGTTTAAAGCTTGCTATTGGTTCATCATCCCAAAACACTAAGCTGATTTTAAGTCGCATTGGCCTTTTGGATTTCTTTGACGGAATATCTGATGGAACAATAATTTCTCAGTCAAAGCCTAATCCAGAGGTTTTCATTAAGGCTGCCGGTATTCTTCAATTAAGGAATGAATATTGTTTTGTTGTTGAAGATGCTGAAGCTGGAATTGACGCAGCAGTAGCTGGTGGATTTCACAGCATAGGAATAGGCAGTGCTAGCAGTTATGACAAGGCTGAGTATAAAATAAATAGCTTTAGAGAGATTATCAATCTAGTATAAGTGTATAGTCTGTAGGATATTTAACTATCTATGTTTTTATTATTCCTGTACTCAAAAGGGGTGCAGGAATATTTTTCTTTAAATAATTTCGTGTAATAGCTTTGATTCGCGAAGCTAAAAAAATCCGATATTTCTTCTATTGTTGCATTTGAATAAAGCAGTAATTGGGTACTTCTCTGTAGTTTTATACTATTGATGTAATCAGGGATAGATACACCGACCTCTTTTCGAAAGCATTTCGAAAGCCAACGTTCGGAAACATTACATATGTCTGCCAGTATAGATAAGTTTAATTTTTTTTGCACATGAGAATTTATATAAGACACACAATTGGAAATCATAGGTGAATAACCTTTCTCAACTGTGGCATGGTTATTTACAACTTCTGAGATGGCGGCAATAAGCTCTACATAATAAGGTCTCACATCAAAATAAGTTGGCGCTGAGTCAACTCTCTGACATATTATTTCAGCAATCACATTTACAGCATCTTCTCCAACACCACTACGGATTGCTTCCTGACAAATCTTGTTGGCGACTACCATAAAAACATATTTTGTTTGGCGATCGTGATCCAAGGACATTTTCGTAAAGGAATACTGATTTGGTTCTGAAAACTTTTTAAATAAGTCCTCAATGACTGGAATTCCATCCATGGCGAAGTAAGAGTATAAGTCGTTATTAATGGATTCAGGGCTACTGTAATTCTTATCCTCGGTATCAAGATTATTAACTTCTAGAAGAGATTGGAGATTTTGTAAAGGCTCATTCGATGCAATTATTTCATCAACTAAAATATTAGATTTATCCAGCTCTTTGGCAGTGTTTATAAAGTAAGCTAAACAAAGTGCATTTTTTAATTCTTCTATGGAAATAAGCTTGCTTTGTTTTATGTTTAGCTTAATTGCTTCCTTGTCCTTGCTATATGGCTTTCCAAAGAAAAAGTGATTTATAAATTCATCACTATGCTCTTGAGGCAAACAGGGACCAAGAATTAAAAAACTATAATCGGATAGCTTTGAAATGGCAATAAAAATAGATGGTTCTTCAATGATAATTAGTGGGGTATTTATATCGTGTCCTTCATTATTAAATCTTGAGACTACATATTTCATCAAACTAGGCATAGGTATGTCTGGAATGGAATAAGAGATTTCGGTGTGAGTATTGTATATGCAAAATGGAATATTGATGGTAGATTGCAATGATTCTAATAACTGTAATCTGTGGGACATTTGTATTCTTCCTGTTCAGTGTACTAATTTAATAAAATATGTACAATTTTATTATTTGTATATCCCGCTGTCAAATATAATTAACCCATAATACAAAAGGGGGACAGGTATTTATGTTATTTAACAAAGATTTTATGTTAGGTGCAGCAACAGCGGCTCATCAGGTAGAAGGAAACAATGTAGGTAGCGATTATTGGATTATGGAGAATCTTGAACATTCTGTTTTTGTAGAAAAATCTGGATTAGCCGTAGATCATTACAACAGATATGAAGAAGATATCGACTTGTTAAAGCAATCAGGGCTTAATGCATATAGATTTTCCATTGAATGGGCAAGGATTGAGCCTGTAGAAGGTCAGTGGAATGAAAAGGAAATGGAGCACTATATTAAGGTGATTGACTACTGTCTTGCAAACGGAATTGAACCGGTAGTTACCTATCATCATTTCTCGTCACCAGCATGGCTAATAACTAAGGGTGGCTGGGAATCGCCAGATGTGGTTAGATATTTTGAAAGATATGCCAAATATGTAACAGAACATGTTGCAGGTAAAGTTAAATATGTATGCACAATTAATGAAGCAAATATGCGTCTTCAGATGGCCTTTTTAATTAAGGATATTACGGAAAGAATGTCTAAGCAGTCAGAAATTCAAAATCAGGAAGGCTCAGTACAGGTTGGAGTAAATCTTTCTCAGAATCAATCACAGATGATGATGTCTATGATGGAAACAGCAAAAGCATTTAATATAGATGATCCTAGAAAGGTAGCAAATTTCGTTTCACAAGCTAGTGAAGAAGGAGATTTGCTTGTAATGAAAGCCCATAATGCTGCACGAAATGCAATTAAATCAGTTGATCCTAGTATACAGGTTGGATTGACTCTTTCTCTTCATGACATCCAATGTGTAGATGGTGGTGAAGAGAACGCAAAGAAAGCATGGGATGATGAATTCACACACTATCTTCCATATATTGAAAAGGACGATTTCCTTGGAGTTCAGTGTTATACAAGAAAGATATTTGATGCTAATGGAGCAAACTCAACACTAGAAACAGGACCAAAAACTCAGATGGGATATGAAGACTATCCAATGGGAATTGTAAATGTTGTTAGAAGATGTGCTGAAGAATTCAAAGGCGCTATTATCGTTACTGAAAATGGAATAGCAACATCGGATGATGAAAGAAGATGTGAGTTTATAAAAGAAGCATTGACAGGACTTAATGATTGCATTACCGAGGGCATTAAATTAAAGGGCTATTTTGCCTGGTCATTACTAGATAATTTCGAATGGCAGAAGGGATTTTCAATGACATTTGGATTAATCTCTGTTGACAGAAATACAATGGAAAGAACACCGAAAAACAGCCTAAAAGTACTTGGTAGCTTTATTGAAGCATAGAGAGGTTTATTATGACATCGAATATAACAACAAATATAGAAAACAATATTTATAGAAAAGCAAAAAACTGGCAAATAGCACTTACAACAATAAATTCAGGTGGAGCAATGTGTTTTTACATGCTCTTAACATATGCAAGTTATGTGGCCAATGTTGGTTATGGAATTGCAACTGCACTTGTTGGCTTTTTGTTGACAGCGACAAGAATATTTGATGGATTCATTAATCCGTTTATAGCAATGTTAATAGATAAGACTATGACAAAATATGGAAAAATTCGTTTATTCTTGCTGGCAGGTTGGGGTCTAGAAAGTTTGGCAATCTTTATGCTCTATATATGGTGCTCAGGAAAAGGCCATGGAATTGTTTTGTTTACAATGATGTATTTAGTTTACATTGTGGGATACACAATGAACAATGTTGCAGGTATGATAGCTGGACCTGTTA
Source organism: Pseudobutyrivibrio sp. JW11 (assembly GCF_900115355.1). NCBI lineage: Bacteria > Bacillati > Bacillota > Clostridia > Lachnospirales > Lachnospiraceae > Pseudobutyrivibrio > Pseudobutyrivibrio sp. JW11. The sequence continues at coordinate 486,606 of NZ_FOWB01000001.1, forward strand.
TGACAAATGATCCAAACCAAAGACCAATCGTTGGTGTGTGGGGAACGGTATATAATTATTTCGCACCAATGATAATGACTGTATTTTTTACTGTTGTTTTACTCCCTAGATACAATAATGAATATACAGTAGAGATGCTTGCGGCATGTGCGACAGTGACAATTGTTATATCATTCGTATTTACGATACTTGCTTGTATTGGTATATCAGAGGCTGATAAGCCAGAAAACTTTGGAACAGATAGCCAGGGCGCAAGCGAAAAGGTAAAAGTAAAAGATATGATAAAGCTGTTGAAATCAAACAAGGCTTTGCAGATGTACATTGTAGCAGGAGCTACAGATAAGCTTGCACAGCAGACTGCTAGTCAATCTATTATTACAACAATGCTATTTGGTATTTTAATTGGAAATATGCAATTATCAACAATATTGAATGTAGTTGCGATGTTGCCATCTATTGCTTTTGCAATTTTTGGAGCAAGATATGCAGGTAAACATGGTAGCAAAGAAGCTCTTTATTTTTGGACAGGAATTTGTATGGCGTTTTCCATATTATTGGCAGCATTTATGTATATTGTGGATATGAGAAAAGTGACTGTTGAAATACTCCCTACTGCAATATTTTTTGTGATTACATTATTAGTTAATGGTGCAAAGATGTGTGTAACAACAGCCACATCTTCTATGAGCGGCGATGTAATTGATTATGAAATGGCTCGTTCAGGAAAATATATGCCTGCAGTTGTTACAGGAACATATAACTTTTTTGATAGAATTCTTTCATCACTTGGAGCAGTTTTGGCAACTTCGCTAATAGCGTTAATCGGTTATACATCTACAATGCCACAGCCAACAGATACACCAAGTCTTGCAATTAAAAATATGACAATATTCATATATATTGGACTACCATTTATTGGTTGGATTTGTAATCTATTTGCAATGAAGCTTTCTCCTATATCTAAAGAAGAAATGGTAAGGATTCAGGAAAAGATAGCAGAACAGAAAGCGAAAGTGAAATAAGAGTAATGAATAATTTAGCTGTGCAACAGATAATGATTGGATCTGCATGTAAAGATGAGAAGACAACGTTAAGTACTTTGAAACGAATAAAACAGGTTGGTTACGATGGAATAGAATTGAATCTATTTATGATTGAGAGTACACCATTTATAGTTCGATTACTTACAAAAATGGCAGGTATGCCGGTTGGTAAGGGGGCCAATATATATTGGCCCGATATGCTAAAGGAAAGTAGACTTAAAGCTACTAGTCTTCATGCCGATTTAGGAAGTTTGGAAAATAGAATTGATGAAGTTATTTCAAAGGCGAGAGAATTAGACACAAACAAAATAGTAATAACTGGAATGTACAGATTTGATTATGGTAATTATGATGATGTAAAGTCTTTAGCAAAAAGATTGGACAAAGTAGGCGCGAGACTACATGAATCAGATTTGCAATTACTATATCACAACCATAATGTGGAATTTTTGAAGGTTGATAATAAATATACGGCATATGAAATCATACTTAAGGAGACGGATCCTGATTTGGTTAAGGTAGAATTTGATTCATATTGGCCTGCAGAAGCTGGTGTTGATTTTATTCCATTGATGGAACAACTGGGTGAGCGATTGGTTCTTTATCACATTAACGATAGAGGGACAAGATTAAAAAAAGTTCCAATTACTCCAATTCTTAAATCAGATTCAATAGAGTTAGGGCATGGTAATATGCCATTAAAAAGGATTCTTGGGTTGGACTGTATAAAAAATGTTGATGCAATTATTCTTGAGAGCCATAGAAATTGGGTCAACAATAATCCCATTGAATCTTTGGAGAAAAGTATAGCATTTTTGCAGGAGAATTATTCTAATGAACATTAGCGGAATACTAAAATCGAACTTAGTACGTTGGATAGAACCAGAAAAGGAAATTGATACAGAAAAAAGACAAAGACCAAAGTGGGTAGAAAAGTCTTTTGATGTAAAAACTATAAATGGTAACGAGGAACTATTTATCACAGCCCATGGATGCTATGAGGCATACATTAATAATCATAGAGTAGGAGACTTTGTTTTTGCTCCAGGCACATCTGAATATGAAAAGGAACTATATGTTCAAAGGTATAACGTTTCAGGTCTTTTGAGAAAGGGTAATAACACAATAAAAGTATTGCTTGGAGATGGTTGGTATCGAAGTGCAGCAGGTGTTACTGGCGCAAGAAATCTTTTTGGAACCCATATAGGGCTTTTGGCATGGATTTCTTCGGAAGATACTATTATTGTGAAGACTGATAATACATGGGAGACTTATCCTCATTCTGAAATTGTGTCTGCTGATATGTGTCAGGGAGAAGTAATTGATTGTTCTAAAACCGTACAAGAAAACAAATCACATGTGTACGAGAAGAACTATTCCTTTAACAATCTAATATTTACTGATAATCCTCATATTGTTGAGAAGGAAAGATTTAAGGGAAAGCAAATAAAAACTCCATCTGGAAAAACGGTCATAGATTTTGGTCAAAATATTGCAGGATATGTTCAGATGACATTTAATGCAAAGTCTGGTCAAAAAATCATATTGACTCATGGTGAAACTCTAGATGAAAATGGTGAGTTTACTATTGAAAATTTTCAACCTGGAGAACGACACAAAGAAGGTGGTATTTTTCAAAGAATTGAGTATACAGCTCATGATGGCAAAAATACTTACAAGCCTCATTTTTCTATCTTTGGATTCAGATATTGCTTGATAGAAACAGATATTTCGTTAGAGGACGCAGAATTTGAGGCAATAGCTGTATATTCAGATATGGAAGAAACAGCAAGCTTTGAGTCAAGCAATGAAAAGCTCAATACTTTGTTCAAAAATGCAATGTGGAGCATGAAAGGAAATTTCTGCGATATACCAACGGATTGTCCGACTAGAGAAAGAGCAGGTTGGACTGGTGACGCAGGGATTTTCGTGAATACTGGTCTATATTTAATGGATTGTAGACGAATTTATGAAAAATGGCTGGCAAGTTGCAGAGCAAATCAATATAAATCTGGAGCTGTTAGAAATATCGTACCAAGAAACAATGAGGAAAGTTTCTTTGGAAAGCTTTTATCTGCATCTGCTGGATGGGGAGATGCAATTATTATTGTTACACACACTTTGTATAAGAGATATGGTGAGCAGTCGATTATTCGTGAAAACTATGAGGCAATGAAAAAGTGGCTCATGTTTCTCAGAAAAAGAGCTAAAAAAGGCTGTATAAAAAAACTTCTTAGCGGCAGTTTAGACAGTTTTTATGATGTTACATCAGGACTTGATTATGGAGAATGGGCTGAACCAGATATAGAATTTGCAAGTGGAGTAGATATGAAAGGTAAGAGTGGAGTCGCAACTGCTTATTTAAGCTACTCTGCGAGGCTCTTAGCTGAAATGGCGGATATCATTGGAAAGCATGAAGATGCAAAAGAATTTTTGAAGATAAGCCAAGGAGCAAAAAAAGCATATCAGCACCGTTTTATTTCAAATGGTATTATTGTGTCAGACCGCCAAAAGGATTATGTAAGGCCGATTGCATTTGGCCTTTTAGAAGAGAAGGACATAAGTGCCAATGCTAAAAAACTAAATGCCTTAGTTGAAAAGATGGATTTTCATTTAAATACAGGCTTTTTATCGACACCTTTTTTATGCAAAGTGCTTGCCGATAACGGTTATGTAGAAACTGCTTACAAGCTACTTTTGCAGGAAACAAAACCAAGTTGGCTATATGAGGTAAATCAAGGCGCTACAACCGTTTGGGAAACATGGGATGGAAAAGCATCTCAAAACCATTACAGCTATGGAGCAATTTGTGAATGGTTGATAGAGGGTGTTTGTGGTCTACGATACACATTTGATGAACTAGTATTAAAGCCACTACCAAGTAAAAAGTTACAATTCGCGAAGGTCTCTTATAAATCTGAAAAAGGAGTCATAAAAGTAGGCTGGCAATATGAGGGTGATAAATGTCTTTATAGTGTAAATTTGCCTGATGGTTTATCTGGAAAATTGATAAAGCCTAATGGTGAAGAGGTAATAGTTCAAGGAAGCTATATTTGTGAATTATAATAGGTTAAAAAAATCTGTCTTATCGCCCTGATCTAATTCTATATTCTTTAGGCGATAGACCATATTTGGCTTCGAAGATTCTGTAGAAATATGCAGAGTTTTCGTAGCCAATTTTTTTTATGATTTTTTCTGTTGTAAGAGTAGTGTTTTCTAATAAGTATGCAGCTTCCTGAAGGCGACGCTGCTGAAGAAGCTGCTTGAAATTCAGGCCGGTATTTTTTTTCAAAATTCTGCTAAGATATGCGGTTGAATACCCTGTTAGCTGAGCCAGTTCATCCAGTGTGCCATTGTCAAAATGGGTATCAATGTATTCAAGGGCTTGAATTGTGATTGAGTTACTGCCACGGCTCATATCAGTCAAAGTATCTGATGAGAGAGTACAAAGATTCATCAGAAGCAAATCCATTGTGGACATGGCGATAGTGTTCATATCATTTTTGTGATAGGTGAGGGTCCAAATTAAGTTCTCTAATAAATTTTCAACAGGTAGTATGCCCTTGGCATGATATAGAAGATAGTCATTATAATTTTTTCTTTCTGAAAGGGATGCTACGATAAAATCTCTCAAAATATCATTTCTATCATAGAAAACCTGCGTACGGGAAAAGAATTCAGGAAGAATAATAAAGTTAATCGCAATATCATCTTTGCCACATGGCTCTATATCATGTCTTGCGTGTCTGTTCAAAAGTAATATATCACCCTCATGTAAAGTTAAAGTTTCGCCATCCACAAAATGAGTTGTCAGTTGTCCCTTTAGCATACAAACCATTTCTATATAGTTGTGTCTATGTGTAGGGAAATATGCAAATCTGGTGTGAGGTCGAATGTCGATTAGCTTTCCTTGTGCCAGAAGCTTTCCTGAATCTACAACAAATTCATCCTCAGAGGTATACAGCTCTTTTCTAATGCTGGTATCCCCTTCAAGAATCATTTTCTCCTCGTCTGTTATTCGGTTTAGAAGTTCATAAATATCATTTCTCATAATGTCAAATAAGGTCCCATAACATATAATCTGCTGTTCTAGTTACATTGATAAAATCATTATATTATAGGCTTAAATAAAGAGCAAATAAAGTTCTAGGAGGGTTAAGATGTTAGTAGAAACAAAAGCAAGAGTGGGTGTGTTTTCTATCGCCCTTGGCGCATATTTACCACAGTTTCCATCGTTGGTACCAGAATTTGAAAAGCAGTTTGAGGATTTTAAAAAGTCAATTCCGGATACTGTAGAAATAATCGATGGCGGTGTGGTTACAACAAAGGAGCAGTCACAGGCCGCAGGAGATAAGTTTAGAGCAGCAGATGTAGATTTAGTTTTCATGCAGCTTCTAACTTATGCTACAAGCTACAACATGCTTCCAGCAGTAAAGGATTTAGATGTTCCTGTAGTGCTTGTGAATATACAGAAGCTTAAGGCACTTGATTATGATACAGCTGGTACAGCAGAGTGGCTTGGAGAGGCCTATGCTTGCGGTGCAGTTGGTGAAATGGTGGCAGATCTTAATCGCTATGGTAAGCGCAGCGCTGTAATCACAGGTGTTGTAGAAGGTGGCGATGAAAATGTCGCAAAAGAAATAAATGAGTGGTGTCTTGCAGCAAATTGCCGTCGCAGATTCAGAGATACAAATATTGCCCAGATTGGAAGACCATATCCAGGCATGATGGATTTATATATCGATGAGTCAAATCTTTACAGAAGAATGGGGCTTTACACAAAGCAGTTTGACTGGGAAAAGATTTGGGCTATCGCAGATGATATTACAGACGAGACCGTTATTAAAGCAAAGGCTGAGGACATCTTAAATACATTCGATATTGTCGGTGGTGGAGATGTAGATAAAGTCTGGGAGATGGCAAAGTACGTTGTTGCCTTTGAACAGTGGGTTAAGGATGAGCAGCTTGGTCTCGTAGCATCTCACTATGATGGATTTGCTAAGGGAATTGCTGGAAAGGTGGACAGCCTTCTCATTCCGGCCTTCTCTATGTTGATAAAGCAGGGAACTGCTTGTGCTGTTGAAGGAGATATGAAGGTTGCTATGGCAATGAGCATTTTGAAGACTATCTCTGGTACAGGTCAGCTGGCAGAAATGTACACCATCGATTTCAACGATGACGTAACTCTTATTGGACATTCAGGATCTGGAGATGCAGCAATCTCACAGGCTAAGAAGCCAACTATGAAGATGATGGATGTGTTCCATGGTAAGACAGGCGGCGGGTATCTTACACAGTTCTATCCACCTACAGGACCTATCACTTACCTTGGTATCACACAGGATGGCGAAGGTCACTTCAAGTTCGTAGTTGCTGAGGGTGTCAACGAAGAAGGAAAGATTCTTCAGAACGGTGACACAATGATGCGTACAAGATTCAGCTGCAGCGCTGCAGAGTTTGTAACCAGATGGAGCGAGACTGGTCCTACACATCATTTTGGTGCAGCAGTTGGTCACCATATTGAAACAATCAAAAAAGTTGCAAAGGTATTTAACGTACCAGTTGAAGTAGTAGTTAGATAAAGGAGAAATAGAAATGAAAGTATTAGAAGCAAAGTTTGTAGAAGGTTTTATGAGAATGGCAAATGACGGCTGGGAGCAGGGCTGGCATGAGCGCAATGGCGGAAACCTTTCATATAGAATTAAGCCTGAGGAAGTAGACAGCGTAAAGGAAGAGTTTGTAGCAGGAGATTGGAGAGAAATCGGAACAGAAGTTAAGGATTTAGCAGGAGAGTATTTCCTTGTTACAGGTTCTGGAAAGTATTTTAGAAATGTAATTATTGATCCAACTGATTCTATCGGAATCATTGAAGTAGATGAGACTGGTAGTAAATACAGAATCGTATGGGGATTCGTAAATGGTGGCAGACCAACATCAGAACTTCCATCACACCTTATGAACCTTGAGGTTTGCAAGAAGAGAGATGCTGAAATTCGTGTTGTATATCATTGCCATCCAACAAATGTTATTGCTCTTACATATGTTCTTCCACTTGAGGATGAAATCTTCACAAGAGAAATCTGGGAGATGGCTACAGAGTGCCCAATCGTATTCTCTCAGGGAATCGGCGTAGTACCATGGATGGTTCCAGGCGGAAGAGATATTGCAGTTGCAACATCTGAAATCATGGCAACAAAGGATGTAGCTGTTTGGGCTCATCACGGAATGTTTGTATGCGGCACTGATTTTGATATTGCATTCGGCCTTATGCACACTGTAGAAAAGGCTGCAGAGGTTCTTGTAAAGGTTCTTTCTATGACAAACAAAAAGCGCCAGACAATTCAGCCAGATGAGTTTAGAGCATTAAATGCACCATTTGGCGTTCAGATTAATGAAGAATGCTTATACGAGAAGAAGAGCGATATTATTGGAGAAAGATAATGGTAAATTACTATTTAGCGGTAGATATTGGGGCATCTTCGGGCAGGCATATGCTTGCCCATCTTGAAGATGGCAAGGTGATTTTAGAGGAAATCCATCGATTTTCCAATGGAATGATTGAGGTGGATGGTCATAAGAGATGGGATATTGATGAGCTTTTTAGACAGATAATTATAGGCTTAAAGAAATGCAAGGAGCTTGGAAAAATCCCAACCTCAATGGGTATTGATACATGGGCAGTGGACTATGTTCTTTTAGATGAAAATGATAATGTGGTTCGACCATGCTTTGGATATCGCGATAGCAGAACAGCTGGAATGGACGAAGAGGTTTATAAAATCATTCCTGAGGATAAGCTATATGAGCGCACTGGAATTCAAAAGGCTATTTTCAATACCATATATCAGCTTATGGCAGATAAAAAGGCGGGCTATCTTGAGAATGCCAATAGCTTCTTGATGGTTCCAGATTATCTGCACTATCTGCTGACAGGCGTTAAGTCAAATGAGTATACCAATTGCTCTACAACACAGCTCCTCAATCCAGAATCTAAGAGCTGGGACTATGAACTTATTGAGATGCTAGGCTTTAATAAGGATTTATTCGAAGAGATTAAGCAGCCAGGCGCATGCATTGGCGCATTTTCAGATTCAGTAAAGGCAGAAGTGGGATTCGACTGCAAAGTTGTGCTTCCACCTACTCACGACACTGCTTCAGCTGTATTTGCAGTTCCTAACACATCTGACAATGTACTATATATTTCTTCTGGTACATGGTCACTTTTAGGTAGCGAAAATATGCAAGCTATCTGCACAAAGGAAGCTATGGAAGCCAATTTCACAAATGAAGGTGGATATGATGGTAGATTCCGTTTCCTTAAAAACATCATGGGACTTTGGATGATTCAGTCCGTAAGAAATGAGCTGATTGCATCAGGACAGGAGTACTCTTTTGCTGAGCTTTGTGAAATGGCAGAGGCAGCAGATATAGATTCTATAGTGGATGCTAATGATGAAGTTTTCTTGGCGCCAGCTTCCATGATTGATGCAGTAAAGGATTACTGCAAACATCAAGGACAAAAGGTTCCTGAAACACCAGGAGAGCTGGCAAAGGTCATATATCAGTCTCTGGCTGTCTGCTATAAGATGGCCTGCTACGAGGTAGAAAAGATTACAGGCAAATATTTTAATATTATCAATGTAGTTGGCGGTGGCTCAAAGGCTGGATATTTGAATAAGCTCACAGCAGAAACTACAGGAAAAACAGTTGTTGCAGGTCCTTCAGAGGCCACAGCCCTTGGCAATATCGGTGCCCAAATGGTGGCGGCAGGTGAAGTGGCAGGGCTAAAGGAGTTTCGAAAGCTATTGGCATAAGTACATATATAATTGTAAAACCTCCCTTAGTCATTTAGAATGATTGCGGGAGGTTTTATTATGAAATCAGACATCAAGTATAAGCTGGCAGAAGCTATGAAAACCTGCATGAAAAACACATCAGTGGAAAACATCACAGTCAAACAGATAGTTGATGTATGTGGAGTTTCGAGACAAAGCTTTTATCGCAACTTTATCGACAAATACGACCTGATAAACTGGTACTTTGACAGGCTGTTGGAACAGTCTTTTAAAGAAATGGGCCAGGGTGAAACCATTCGCGAAGGCCTTATTAAAAAGTTTGCATACATAAAGCAGGAAAGGCTTTTCTTTACAGCAGGCTTTAAAGGGGACGACCAGAATAATCTCAAGGATCATGACTTTATCATGATTTACGAGTTCTACTGTGATTTGATAAGAGAGAAGACTGGTGAGAATCTGGATAAGCATATGAGAAAGCTTCTTGAGATGTATTGTCAGGCTTCTATTTACATGACCGTTCAGTGGCTTATGAAGGGTATGAAAGAGTCTGAGGGAGAGCTGGCTGATTTGATGATAGATGCAATGCCAGATATGTTACACAAGCTATTCAAAGAGATTGATTTGGTTTAGAAAGCCTTTATTTTAGCGATTTGTGAATTTTATGAAAATGTTACACATACGTATATCTGTAACTTATATTGACACACCCTATGATGATAAAATATCAATCGTAGGGTGTGTTATTTTTTTAACACAATGTTTGTTACAAAAAAGGAGTGTATTGTTATGGCTAACAGAATTTCTTTAAATCCAACATCTTATCATGGTGCTGGTGCAATCCAGGAAGTAGTAAATGAGATTAAGGCTCATGGCTTCAAGAAAGCATTTGTTGCTTCAGATCCAGATCTTATTAAATTTGGAGTTACAGCTAAGGTTACAGATTTACTTGATAAAGCAGGTATTCCTTATGGCGTATACTCAGATATTAAACCAAATCCAACAATCGAAAATGTAAAGAATGGTGTAGAAGCATTTAAGACTTCTGGTGCAGATTGTATTGTTGCTATCGGTGGCGGATCATCTATGGACACATCAAAGGCAATTGGTATCATCATTACAAACCCAGAGTTTGCAGATGTTCGTTCACTTGAAGGTGTTGCACCTACAAAGAACCCATGCGTACCTATTATCGCAGTCCCAACAACAGCAGGTACAGCAGCAGAGGTTACAATCAATTACGTTATTACTGACGTTGAAAAGGAAAGAAAGTTTGTATGTGTAGATACAAATGATATGCCAATCGTTGCAGTTGTTGACCCAGAGATGATGTCATCAATGCCAAAGGGACTTACTGCAGCTACAGGTATGGATGCTCTTACACATGCAATTGAAGGATATACAACAAAAGCAGCTTGGGAGATGACAGATATGTTCCATCTCGAGGCTATTCGTCTTATTTCAAAGAATCTTCGCGATGCTGTTGAAAACAAAAAGGAAGGCCGTGAGGGCATGGCACTTGGCCAGTACATTGCAGGTATGGGCTTCTCAAACGTTGGTCTTGGTATTGATCATGCAATGGCTCACACACTTTCAGCACACTATGACACACCACACGGCGTAGCATGTGCTATGTTCCTTCCAATTTCTATGGAATTCAATCGCGAGTATACTGGGGAGAGACTTCGCGAGGTTGCTAGAGCTATGGGAGTAGAAGGCGTTGATAACATGACACAGGATGAGTACCGTGATGCAGCTATCGCAGCTGTTAAGAAGCTTTCTGAGGATGTTGGTATTCCAAAGACTCTTGATAAGATCAAGGAAGAGGATTTAGACCAGCTTGCAACAGATGCTCTTAATGATGCTTGCTACCCTGGAAACCCTCGTGAGGCTACAAAGGAGCAGGTAATTGACATGTTCCGTATGCTCATGGCATAAAATATGAACAAATAGTTAAAAAACAGTGTTCTGTGATTATTAGTTTCACAGGACACTTTTTTTAATATATAATAAGAAATGATTAGGATAAATGTTTACTTAAAATTTAATTAATGCTATTATAGATAGGATTTTTTTATTTTTTAGGTTAACTAAGTTTTAGTCTAAATAGAGGAGTTTTGTAGAATGAGAAAGACAAAGATTATTTGTACAATCGGACCAGCCAGCATGAATGAGGAGACTCTTACAGCTATGGCTAAGGCCGGAATGAACGTAGCAAGAATGAATTTCTCTCATGGTGATCATGAGGAGCAGGGCATGAAGATGGATTTAGTTAAGAAAGTCCGCAAAAAGCTTAACATGCCAATCGCTATCTTGCTTGATACAAAGGGACCAGAGTATCGTATTAAAACATTTAAGGATGGATCAGTTACAGTTAACGAAGGTGACACATTCATCTTCACTACTGACGATGTAGAAGGTGATCAGACTAGAGTATCAGTTACTCACAAGAACCTTCACAAGGATCTTAACGTAGGTGACGTACTTTCAGTTTGCAACGGTATCGTATTCTTCGAAGTTACAGAAATCAAAGGCCACGATGTTATTACAAAGTGTACAGCCGGCGGTACTATGAGCAACAAGAAGTCAATGAGCTTCCCTAACAAGGTTATGTCAGGCCCATACCTTTCAGAACAGGACAAGAAGGATATCCTTTTCGGTCTTGAGAATGACATCGATTTCATCGCTGCATCATTCGTTTCAACAAAGCAGGATATGATCGAGCTTAGAACATTCCTTGATGAGAATGGTGGTAAGGATGTTGAAGTTATCGCTAAGATCGAGAATCAGCCAGGTGTTGACAACGTAGATGAGATTCTTGAAATTGCTAATGGTATCATGGTTGCTCGTGGTGACCTTGGTGTTGAAATCCCATTTGTAAATCTTCCAGCAGTTCAGAAGCAGCTTATCACAAGAGCTCGTGAGCTTGGTAAGAGAGTTGTTACAGCTACAGAGATGCTTGAGTCTATGATTACAAATCCACGTCCTACACGTGCTGAAATCTCTGACGTTGCTAACGCTGTATACGATGGAACATCTGCAATCATGCTTTCAGGCGAGTCAGCTCAGGGTAAGTTCCCAGTACAGGCTGTTGCTACAATGGCAGAAATCGCAGAGACTACAGAGAACGATATCAACTACAATGGTCGTTTCCACAAGGATGACATCGCAATCGCTTCTATTCCAGACGCTGTTTGCCACTCTACATGTTCAATGGCTATCGATGTTGAGGCAAAGGCTATCGTTGCTTGCACAATGTCTGGTTACACAGCAAAGCGTGTTAGCCGTTTCCGTTGTCCAGTAGATGTTATCGCTATGACTACAGACAAAAAGGTTTGGAGAAAGCTTGCACTTAGCTGGGGTGTTACACCAGTTCTCGTTGATAAGTTCACATCACTTGATGTTATGTTCTATCATGCAGTTGGCCGTGCTAAGCAGATGCTTAACCTTAAGAGCGGAGACCGCGTAGTTCTTACAGGTGGCCCTATCGATGGTAACGTAGGTAACACAAATACAATTAAGGTAGAGAGTATTCAGTAAGATTTGAGAATTCACAGACAATTCACAACTTTTACACGACTTGAACAAAATTTTCAGTTAATATATACTCATCTCGAGAGAGATACAATTTTTTCATAACATTATTCTCCCTTTTGAAAGAGACGCTCCGCTGGCGTCTCTTTCACATTTTATAGGCATCTTTTTGTTATAAATTTTTCCAATATTCAAAAATTTCATAAAAAATAATATTTATGCTTGATTTGTTTTTGAAAACTTCATATAATCCTCAAGTATGTTTTTTTAGAGAGGTTATATATGTTTTTCAGACACAAAAAAAGTTTTATCGCAATCACACTAGTTTTATCTTTATTCTTTAGTATCAGAAGCACTTCTATTGAAGCAAAAGCTGCTACCCCATATGCTTTATATGTAAATCGTGTAGCTAATGTTGTTACTGTAATGTCTCTTGACGCACAGGGACAGTACACAATACCAGTAAAGGCTTATTTATGCTCAGTTGGAGCAAATATTGAAGATACACCAACAGGTTCTTTTACTACATCAAATTACTACGAGTGGAGAGAGCTTTTTGGAAATAGTTATGGTCGTTATGCTATCAGATTTAACGGACATATCCTTTTCCATTCAGTTCCATATGCTGCACCTACAGTTAACTCTCTCAGAGGTACTCAGTTTAATATGCTAGGACAGGGCGCATCTCAGGGCTGTGTTCGTATGGCAGTTGGTGATTTAAAGTGGATTTATGACAACTGTAAGGCTGGCACACCTGTAATTGTTTACGATGATGCTACAAATCCAGGGCCACTTGGAAGACCAGCAGCTGTTAAGCTTGATGTAAATGCAGGCCTCATTGGCTATGATCCAACAGAAGAGGCAGCATATAATCCATGGATGAACCTTGTTCCTACACAGTACTTGAAGCAGGATTCAGGTGATGGAATTATTCACGGATATGTTGGGATGGATGCTGAGGCTCTTAAGCAGTTTATCGGTGCGAGATACAGCGATGGTACAGAAGTTGATAATTGGAACTATTCAATTCAGATAAATGGAAATTACAATCCTAATGTTTCAGGAACCTATGTTGTTTGGATTAAGGTTGCAGATAACAGAGGATATACATCAGTTGAAAAACAATATACTATTCAATTATAAAAAAAGAAGCTTTGTTACAGTTTTGTAGCAAAGCTTCTTTATTTTATATACGTTTTTTACAAATATCTTCCAGACAACATCTATCACAGTAAGGAGCTGTTCTGGCAGTACAAACAGCACGGCCGTGATCAACAAGCCTATGACACAAATCGTTACCGGATTCTGCTGGAACTATCTTTCTGAGAGCCATCTCTACCTTAGTAGGATCCTTCTCATTATCAACAAGGCCAATTCTGTTAGATAATCTAATTGCATGGGTGTCAGTAACTATTGCTGGTTTGCCGAATACATCACCCAAAATGAGATTTGCAGATTTTCTACCAACTCCAGGTAGTGCTAAAAGCTCTTCCATAGTGTCAGGAACCTTTGAATCATACACGTCTCGAAGCATTTTCATGCAAGCAACGATATCCTTTGCCTTTGATTTACCCAGGCCACATGGACGAACAATTTCTTCCACATCTTTTACATCAGCATTTGCTAACGAATCAATTGTAGGAAACTTTTCGTATAGGTGAGGTACTATTTCATTGACCCTTGCATCTGTGCATTGGGCTGCAAGACGTACCGACACCAGAAGCTTCCATGCATCATCGTAATCCAGTGTGCAATCGCTATATGGATATTCCTTTTCTAATCGTTCAATTACTAATAAAGCAAGTTCTTTTTTTCTCATGGACTTATTCTAACATATAATTGAAATGAATGGCTGTGTATGTTACAATCTGAGAGGTTTTTGAAAAATATTTGGGTTTTCGATAGGAGATTAATGTATGGAAAGCTACAAGTCACAATTTATAGAGTTTATGGTGGAGTCTGACGTCCTCAAATTCGGTGATTTTACATTGAAGAGCGGGCGTAAGTCTCCTTTTTTTATGAATGCAGGTGCCTACGTTACAGGTAGCCAGCTTATGCGCCTTGGCGAGTATTATGCAAAGGCAATTCACGATGCTTACGGCGAGGACTTTGATGTTCTTTTTGGACCAGCATATAAAGGTATTCCTCTTGCAGTCATCACAGCTGAAGCGTTTTACAAGCTTTATGGCAAGGAAATCAAATACTGCAGTAATCGTAAAGAAGAAAAGGACCATGGAGCAGATATGGGTTCACTTCTTGGTTACAAGATTTCTGACGGCGACAGAGTTGTTATGATTGAGGATGTTACAACATCTGGCAAGAGCATGGAAGAAACAGTTCCAATCGTTAGAGCTCAGGGTGATGTTACAATTGTTGGCCTTATGGTTTCTTTAAACCGTCAGGAGGTTGGTCTTTCAGGAGACAAATCAAAGACAGCACTTGATGAAGTTGCAGAAACATACGGCTTCAAGACAGGCGCAATTGTTTCAATGGATGAAGTTGTAGAGCATCTATACAACAGAGAGTGCCAGGGCAAGGTCGTTATCGACGACGATATGAAGGCACGTATCGATGCATATTATAAGGAATATGGAGTTCAGTAAATGGCACGTAGTCGTTTTCATAGACGAAGCTCCTATGGCAATCAACTAAAAGCATTGCCAATGGAAGCTATGTATTCAGCAGGAGTTTCGTTGATTTCACTAATTATATATGGTGGCATTATTACCGCCTCAGTTTATATGTCAGGCGAGACACCTCGCTGGCTTGGCGGCGGCCTTGGAACTTTAGGCTTTCTCGTAGCTTTTGGAGCATTTGTTTACAATGTGGGCCAAATGAAGACTAAGACGGAGCTTAAATACAGAATTGTATGCCTTGCTATCAGCTCAGTTATTATGATAGTTTGGATAACAACACTTATTATTGGATTGATTAGAGGTTAGCATATGAGCAGTACTTTTTACAAAGAGTCTGATGATATAATGGAACGCTTTGAGCTTGCTACAGAGCGCATATCTCAGATAAAAGAAGATAAAGAATTACCTGAGAATCTTCAGGCGTATTTTAATCAGGTGGCAGATTTCGTGATGACGGTTCTTCCAATCATGAATAAAGCTATCGATGGAACACTTGCTGAGCGCAGTCTCGAGCAGTGTCAGGCAGACAATAAAACTATTTTTTCTATTTACGAAAAAGATAATTATGAGAATAGCTTTCTTTGCCCTACATATGCAGTAGAAAAGCTTGGTGAAGAAGTAGGTGGGCCTCTTTCGGCAGCATTCTATTCTATCGCAAGCATTATCGAAGCTGCTTTTGCAGGTAGAGTTGATAAGTTTACAATCTATTGTGAGCTTCTTCTTCAGCTTTATGGAGAATGCCAAATCGAGGACGAAGATAAATATCGTCGTGAAAGCATTTTAAATGCTCTTTATTCATTCAAGCATGATTATTGCCAGATGTTCTTATCAGAGCAGATTATATCAATGGTTGATCCTGAATATGATTTCTACACAAGAATCATCATGGAGGACGATCTTTCAGATGATAGATATATGTACAAATATGGTATGTATATCGGACCAAATGAGCTTGGAATTGCAGCCCACTTGCGTAGCCTTCCACACGAAGATGTTGTGGCTATGGCACAGACTTACGTTCAGGGCTACATCAAAGGCTTTGAGGTAACTGGCAAGGATATTTCTATCAAAGATACAGTTGGTGTCAATGCTCCGGTTGGATTTGAGCTTATGACTCGTGAAGCAATTCGCCTTTTCGACGAAGCAGGCCTTGCAGCTACTGTTAGATTTGGTGGCACATCATCTCGCAACCTTTTCTCAAGCGTACCTAACAAGCAGTGCGAGTATGATCACAAGGATGACAGCGCATACTACTGGGATAAGGGCATGGCAGACAGATTCCTTGAGGTTCAAAAGAACACTCTTGAAAAGCACAAAGAGCTTGCTGCAGTATATGGTGGCCCAGCTGTCATCGAGACATTTGGAGAGGTTCCATTTGAACCAGCTAATAGAGATGCAAATGCAGTATACTCTGACAAGCAAAATGAGCTTAATGTTTACTATGCAAGCCAGAATGGTCAGATAAACAATCAATACATCAAGGGAGAAGAGCGTAGCTTTACAATTATTGCTTATCCTATCCCTGAGATTGGTAAGGACTTCAATGAAATCTTTAACGAGACAGTTGCTGTAAACACAATGGATTATGAGCTTTATAAGAATATCCAGCAGCACATCATCGACGTATTAGATCAAGGTGAAAAGGTTCACGTTACAGGCCGTGGAGAAAATCACACTGATATTACAGTTAAGCTTCATCACTTGGATGACCCTGCACACCAGACTAATTTCGAAAACTGCGTTGCAGATGTAAATATTCCGGTAGGTGAGGTATTTACAAGCCCAGAGCTTGAGGGAACAAATGGTGTTCTTCATGTAACTCAGGTATATCTTAATGAGCTTGGATACCGCAATCTTGAAATGAAGTTTGAAGATGGTAAGATTGTTTCATACACATGTAGCAATTTTGACACTGAAGAAGAAAATAAAAAATATATTTACGACAATGTTCTGCATAAGCATGAAACACTTCCTATGGGAGAGTTTGCTATCGGAACAAATACCAGAGCTTTTGTAATGGGGCAGAAATATTCCATTGCAGATAAGCTTCCAATCCTTATAGCAGAAAAAACAGGTCCACACTTTGCAGTAGGTGATACATGCTATTCTCACGCCGAGGATGTGCCTATGTACAATCCAGATGGCAAGGAATGCATTGCAAGAGACAATTCTTGCTCACTACTTCGTAAGACGGACTTTTCAAAGGCATATTTTAATTGCCACACAGATATTACAATTCCTTACTATGAGTTAGGGGATATCACAGTTATTACAGCGGATGGCCGTGAGCTTCCAATCATACGCGAAGGTCGCTTCGTCGTCCCAGGTACGGAAGAACTCAATAAGGCATTAGATATGTAAAAATAGCAAGTAGGCAACAAGCTCTTAGATCTCTCAAGCGAGACGTTCTAGTCGAGTGGAGAGATACTAAGGCTTGTTGCCGTGACTTGCGAGATATATGGAGGATAATGGAATGGCAAAGGTAAGTATAGTTATGGGTAGCGACAGCGATATGCCGGTAATGGCAAAGGCTGTAGAAGTACTTGAGAGATTTGGCGTAGATTACGAGATGAGAATTATCTCAGCTCATCGTGAGCCAGATGTTTTCTTTGAGTATGCAAAGGGCGCAAAAGATAGAGGCGTTCAGGTTATTATCGCTGGAGCAGGCAAGGCAGCACATTTGCCTGGTATGTGTGCAGCATTATTCGAAGGGCCTGTTGTTGGTATCCCAATGAAGACTAGCGACCTTGGTGGTGTAGATTCACTCTATTCTATTGTTCAGATGCCTACAGGTGTACCTGTAGCTACAGTTGCCATCAATGGCGGTGCAAATGCAGGTATACTTGCAGTTAAAATGCTTGCTATGGCGGACTCTGCCCTTGCAAGCAAACTCCACGATTTTATCGTAGAGCAGAAAGAGTCAGTTGAGAAAAAAGACGGGCAGCTTCAAGCTGACGGTTATAAATCATTTTTGTAGATATGTAGAAGGAAACTCTTTTAATTAAGGGTTTCCTTTTATTTATAAAATTTTGAACAAGAAACAAAGGAGAGAAACATGGATTACAAGAGTTCAGGAGTAGATATCGAGGCAGGATATGAGTCAGTGGAGCTCATGAAGAAGTTTGTAAAGGGCACTATGAGACCAGAGGTACTTGGTGGCCTTGGCGGATTTTCAGGAGCATTTGATTTGAGTGCTATCAAGAACATGGATGAGCCAGTTCTTTTATCTGGCACAGACGGTTGTGGAACAAAGGTAAAGCTTGCATTCCTTATGGATAAGCATGACACAATCGGAATTGATGCTGTTGCAATGTGTGTTAACGACGTTGCATGTGCAGGTGGAGAGCCACTTTTCTTCCTTGATTATATTGCATGCGGAAAGAACATCCCTGAAAAGATTGCTACAATCGTTAGCGGTGTAGCAGAAGGATGTAAGCAGTCTGGCTGCGCCCTTGTAGGTGGTGAAACAGCAGAGCACCCAGGTCTTATGCCTGAGGAAGAGTACGATCTTGCTGGTTTTGCAGTAGGTATTGTTGATAAAAAGGATATTATTACAGGTGAAACACTTAAGGATGGAGATGTACTTATTGGTATGGCTTCTACAGGTGTTCATTCAAATGGTTTCTCTCTTGTTCGTAAGATTTTCGATATGACAAAGGAAAGTCTTGATACATATTATGATGAGCTTGGAACAACTCTTGGCGAGGCTTTAATTGCTCCAACACGTATTTACGTTAAGGCTCTTAAAGCTGTTAAGGATGCAGGTGTTAGAGTAAAGGCTTGCTCACATATTACAGGTGGCGGTTTCTACGAGAATATTCCACGTATGCTTCCAGAAGGAAAGCGTGCTGTAGTAGAGAAGGATTCTTATGAAGTTCCTGCAATCTTCAAGCTTATGGCTAAGAAGGGCAATGTTTCTGAGCAGATGATGTACAACACATACAATATGGGACTTGGAATGATTGTAGCAGTTGATCCAGCTGACGTTGATAAGACAATGGAAGCTATGCGCTCTGCTGGGGACACACCATATGTTGTTGGTAAGATTGTTGACGGAGAAAAGGGAGTAGATTTAGTTTAATGAGAATAGCAGTTTGCGTATCTGGCGGTGGCACAAACCTCCAGGCAATCATTGATAAGATTAACTCAGGCGAGATTCATAATACTGAAATAGCTGTTGTTATATCTAACAATAAAAATGCATATGCTTTAGAGCGTGCTGCAAAGGCGGGAATCGAAGGGGTTTGTATTTCGCCTAAGGATTATGAGAATCGAGAAGCATTTAATAAGTCTTTTTTGGAGAAATTGAATTCATATAATGTAGATCTAGTTGTATTGGCGGGATTTTTAGTAGTAATACCGGAGGAAATGATTCGTCAGTACAGAAATAGAATCATTAATATTCATCCATCTTTGATCCCAAGTTTTTGCGGTACAGGATTTTATGGCTTAAAGGTTCATGAAGGGGTTCTTGAACGTGGTGTAAAAGTCACTGGAGCAACATGCCACTTTGTGGATGAAGGTACAGATACTGGCCCAATCATTCTCCAGAAGGCTGTAGAGGTAATGGAGGATGATACTCCAGAAACACTTCAGCGCCGAGTAATGGAGCAGGCTGAGTGGATAATTATGCCACGCGCAATCGATTTAATTGCCCGCGGATGTGTATCTGTGGTTGATGGAAAGGTAAAAATAGGAGAATAAGAATGAAAGTATTAATTGTAGGTAGCGGTGGAAGAGAGCATGCAATTGCGCTTGCTGTTTCTAAAAGCTCTAAGGTTGACAAGATTTACTGTGCACCAGGTAATGCAGGTATTGCGGAGCTTGCAGAGTGCGTGGATATTAAGGCTATGGAGTTTGATAAGCTTGTAGCTTTTGCAAAGGAAAATGCTATTGATCTTACAATCATTGGCATGGATGACCCACTTGTAGGTGGAGTTGTAGATAAGTTTGAGGAAGCTGGCCTTCGTTGCTTTGGTCCTAGAAAGAATGCTGCTATCCTTGAAGGCTCAAAGGCATTCTCAAAGGATTTAATGAAAAAATATAATATCCCAACAGCGGGTTATGAGAACTTCACAGATCCTGAGGCGGCTTTAAAGTACCTTGAAACTTGCAAATATCCAATCGTACTTAAGGCAGATGGACTTGCTCTTGGTAAGGGTGTGCTCATTTGTGAAACACATGAGGATGCGGTTGCAGGTGTTGCAGAAATCATGCAGGACAAGAAATTCGGTGATGCCGGCAATACAATGGTAGTAGAGGAATTCATGACAGGTCGTGAGGTTTCTGTTCTTTCATTTGTTGATGGCAATACAGTAAAAATCATGTCTTCAGCCCAGGACCACAAGCGTGCAGGCGATGGAGATACAGGTCTTAACACAGGTGGAATGGGTAATTTCTCTCCATCCCCATTCTTCAAAAAGGAGATTGAGGATTTCTGCCAGAAGAATATTTTCCAGCCTACAGTTGACGCTATGAAGGCTGAGGGACGAGAGTTTAAGGGCGTGATTTTCTTCGGTCTTATGCTCACAGAAGAGGGACCAAAGGTTCTTGAGTATAATGCCAGATTTGGTGATCCAGAAGCTCAGGTTGTCCTTCCACGTCTTCAGAATGATATTATTGATGTTATGGAAGCTTGTATTGATGGAAAGTTAGATCAGATTGATCTTAAGTTTTCAGATGAGGCCGCAGTATGTGTAGTTCTTGCATCAGATGGATATCCTGTAAAGTACGAAAAGGGATTCCCTATTACGGGCTTTGAAAAGTTCAACAACAAGGATTATTACTGTTTCCATGCTGGAACAGCTAAAAATGACAAAGGCGAAATCGTTACTAATGGTGGACGTGTGCTTGGTATCACAGCTCTCGGCAAAGATTTAGTAGAGGCTAGAGCAAAAGCATACGAAGCAACAGAGTGGATTGATTTTGAAAATAAATATATGAGACACGACATTGCTAATGCCATCCTTAAATAAAATTGTGTTTTAATTGTGAATTTGTACAAAAAGGCAAAAGCACTTTTTTGCAAAACTCCAAAATTTGTGTGCAGCTCTTTACAGGAGAGGGATTTCCATGTAAAGTAGTTGCATAACAAATTTTGGATTGTTACTGTTCGATGTTCGTACAGGCAAGACTGAATCATATCCCAGAGTCGTGTGTATGACTTTTATTTTTGGTGGGGTAGGTTCGGTCATTTTTTGTTTATAAGAGAGTATTTATGAAAATTAAAAAAGTTCTTAACAACAATGCTGCATTGGCATCAGATGAAAACGGAAATGAAATAATATATACAGGCTGTGGAATTTGTTTTCAGAAACGTCCAGGAGATGAGCTTGATGAAAGCAAAATCGAAAAGACTTTTGTAATGGAAAAAGCAAATGAACAGTTCTTAAAGCTGGTTTCTGAAATGCCGTACGAAGAGATTCAGGTTGCAGATGAAATAATTAAATATGCATCTGAGAATCTTGGCAAAAGACTTTGCAACAACATTTACATCACTCTCACAGACCATTTGGGATTTGCTATAGAACGAAGCAAAAGCGGTACATTTTTAAAAAACAAACTTTTGTGGGAAATCAAAAACTACTATAAAGTTGAATACAACCTAGGATGTCATGCTCTTGAAATTATAAAGGACAAGCTTGGAGTTGAACTTCCAGAAGATGAGGCTGGCTTCTTTGCACTTCATATCGTAAATGCGGAATTAGATGGAAACATCCATCACACTATGGAAGCACCAGAAATCATCGATGACATCATCAGCATAGTTAAATATACATACAAGAAAGATTTGGATGAAGATTCCTTCTCATATGAAAGATTCATCACTCATCTGAAATATTTCTTACAGAGAGCTGAGCGTAATGCTTATTACGAACCTCAGGATCCAGGAATCTTCGAAATTATTATGGAGAGATTCCCAGAGGCATACAATTGTGCCACACGTATTAAAAGCTACATGGAATCAAAATATCCAGAAAAGCTTACAGACGAAGAAATGTTGTACCTTACAGTACACATTGCTCGAATAACAGATAGAGATTAACCAGGGATGGTTACGGCGTTAGAGTCGGCTAGACCCGTACGATAATCATATAGTCAATCAGGCTATAGCTTTGTCGTGCGGGTTTTTTTATTAGGTAATATTCAGTCCAGTGCGCAGGGGCTGTATAGTATATAAGAGAAAAAGGAGAAACAAATTATGGCAAGCAAATATGATGGCTTGGCTCGCATCATTATCCAGAATGTGGGCGGAAAAGACAACATTCAAAGTATTACACATTGTGTAACAAGACTCAGATTTTCACTTAAAGACGAAAGCAAAGCAAACACAGACATTTTAAAAGAGACAGACGGAATCGTTACAGTAATTCAGTCTGGCGGTCAGTACATGGTAGTTATTGGAAATCATGTACCACAGGTATTCGACGCAGTTATCAGCGTAGGACATCTTGAAAGCAAATCTGCATTAGCAGGTGGAAATGAAATCGAATCAACAGGAAAGCAAAATCCTTTCAATGCATTTATTAGCATCATTACTAGTGTGTTCACACCATTCCTTGGAGTGCTCTGTGCATGCGGTATTTTAAAGGGTGTACTTGCACTTCTTACAGCAATTGGGGTTATGTCTGCAGCAGGCGGAACATACAACTTCCTTTACTCACTTGGCGACGCAGCATTCTACTTCTTACCACCAATTCTTGGTATGACAGCAGCAAAGAAGTTCAAGCTTCCAGAGATGGAAGGCTTACTTATTGGTCTTGCTATGGTTTATCCATACTTGACAGGCGGAGATTATGACATTTCAAACTTATTTGGAATCCCAGTTTCAATGCCACCTTCAGGAAACTATACATCATCAGTTATTCCTGTTATCCTTGCAGTAGCATTTGCTGCATGGTTTGAAAACAAGTGTGTTAAGAAAATTGTTCCAGATACAATCAAGTTATTCGGTGTTCCACTTATCACATTGTTTGTAACATTCGTATTAACAATCTTTATCATTGGACCAGTTGCTTCTGCAATTGCTAACGTACTTGCATTGTTCTTCAATACATTAAATGCATTAAGCCCAATCCTTATGGGTGCAGTTGTTGGTTTCTTCTGGCAGATACTTGTTATGTTTGGTCTTCATTGGTCACTTGTACCAATCGCATTATCAAACCTTTCAACATCAGGTGAGGATATCATTCTTGTAGCTATGCTTGGTACAACATTTGCTCAGACAGGTGCTGTTCTTGGTATCTGGCTCAAGACAAAAGATAAAAAGATTAAGTCACTTGCACCAGCTGCATTCGTTTCTGGTCTTGCAGGTGTTACTGAGCCAGCTATTTATGGTCTTACACTTCCAAAGAAGGCTCCATTCTTCCGTACATGCGTTATCGCAGGCGTTGCAGGTGCAGTTCTTTGTACAATGGGCGTAAAGGCATATCAGATGGCAGGTATGGGTGTATTCGCATACCCAGCATATGTAAATACTTCTACAAATGATACAAGAGGCATGATTATCTCAATTGTTGTTACTTTAGCATGTGTAGTTGCTGGATTCCTTTCAGAGCTTATTTTCTACAAGGATGACGCTCCAGCAAAGAAGGAAGTAAAGGTTGAAGGTTCAGCACAGGCTGAGACACTTGCAGCTCCAATCAAAGGTGAATTAAAGCAGTTATCAGATATTGCTGATGCAGCATTCTCTTCAGGTGCAATGGGCAAGGGTATTGCAATTGCTCCATCAGAAGGAAAGGTTTACGCTCCAGCAGATGGTACAATTACAGCATTCTTTGCAACAGGTCATGCAATCGGTATTACAACTGACAAGGGTGCAGAAATTATTATCCATGTAGGTATGGACACTGTTAAGCTTGAGGGTAAAGGCTTTGAACCAAAGGTTAAGCAGGGAGATAAGGTAAAGAAGGGTGACCTTTTATTAGAATTTGATATTGATTATATTACTTCAGAAGGATACTCTGTTGATACACCAGTTATCATTACAAATACACCAAAGTATGATGACGTTATTCCTACAGATGCTGCTTCAGCTGCAGTAGGTGATACACTTATTACATTACTATAGTTATAAAAATGGGTTGAAGGATAGACTTCAACCCAGCTTATGAAATATTTAGAAAGCGAGGCTTAAAAATGAGTACATTTAGAGAAGATTTCTTATGGGGAGGCGCAGTAGCCGCAAACCAGTTTGAGGGGGCATGGGACGTAGATGGTAAAGGAGCATCCGTGTCAGATATGTGCACAAATGGAAGCCACACAACTCCAAAGCGTGTAACTACTAAAATTGAAGAGGGTACTCTCTATCCTTCACATGAGGCAATAGACTTTTATCATCACTATGAAGAAGATATTGCACTCTTTGCTGAAATGGGATTCAAGGTGTTCCGTACATCAATTAACTGGACTAGAATTTTCCCTACAGGAATGGAATCAGAGCCAAACGAGGCAGGTCTTGCTTTCTATGACAAGGTTTTTGATTGCTGCAAAAAGCATGGTATTGAGCCACTTGTAACTATTTCTCACTATGAGTTGCCATATGCTCTTGTTGAGAAATACAACGGATGGGAGGGCAGAGAGCTTATCGAGTACTTTATGAATTATTGCAAGGCTATCTTTGCAAGATATAAAGGAAAGGTAAAGTATTGGCTAACTTTCAACGAAATCAATGCAGGTACAATGCCACTTGGTGCAGTTTTATCTACAGGTACTATCAAGGGATATTCAGGTCCTGTTACAGAAGTTCCAAATAAGCCACAGGAGAGATTCCAGGCACTTCATCATCAGTTTGTTGCATCAGCACTTGCAGTTAAGTATGCCCATGACAACTATCCTGAGTACAAGTTAGGTAACATGATTTGCTTCGTAACATCATACCCAGCAACATGCAATCCAGCTGATATTATTGCAAATCAGGAGCATATGAGAGAGGTTAACTGGTATTGTTCAGATGTTCAGGTTCGTGGTGAATATCCAGCATATGCTCAGAGCATTTGGGACAAGCATGGCATCACAATCAAAATGGAGCCAGGAGATGCAGAAATTCTTAAGCAGGGTACTGTTGACTTCTACACATTCAGCTACTATATGTCAAATGTAATCAGTGGTGATCCAGAGGCAAATAAGGGCGAAGGAAACCTTATTGCAGGCGGAAAGAACCCATACCTTGAATCATCAGATTGGGGATGGCAGATTGACCCACAAGGACTTAGATATTCTCTTAATGAAATCTATGACAGATATCGTATTCCTCTTATGGTTGTTGAAAATGGACTTGGAGCAAAGGACGAGATTGAGGCTGATGGTTCAATAAACGACGACTATAGAATTGATTACCTCAGAAAGCATATTTCAGAAATGAAAAAGGCAGTAGAGGACGGTGTAGATTTGATGGGCTACACACCATGGGGATGTATTGATTTGGTTAGTGCATCAACAGGTGAAATGGCAAAGAGATACGGCTTCATTTATGTAGAAAAATACGACGATGGAACAGGCACTCTTGCTCGTAGAAAGAAGAAATCTTTTGATTGGTACAAGAACGTAATCGAATCAAATGGTGAGAATCTTTAATACATGTGTTTAATAAAAGGCAGTCTAGCAATGCTAGGCTGCCTTTAGTGTTATTGAACTTTCCTATTTCCTGCAAGAACTTCATGATAATCTTCGAGGTTCTTTCTTAAAAGTGTTGGAATCTGTAATTCGTATGGACAATGTGTCATGCATTTGCCACATTCAACACAATCATTTATCTTTTCCATTTCTGCTTGCCAGTACTCATTTAACCAACTTGCACTTGGTGCACGTCTAAGCATAAGAGACATGCGATTGCACTGGTTAATCTGAATTCCCACAGTACAAGGCATACAATAGCCACAACCTCTGCAGAAATCACCCATTAGCTCTTTTCTTTCTTTTTCAATAAAAGCTTTGATACTGTCATCCATGGTAGGAGTGCTATCCATAAAGGCAAGCCACTCATCTAATTCAGATTCACGTTGAATACCCCAAATTGGAACTGCACCATCGAATTGAGATATGAAGGCCATAGCAGCTTTTGAATTGGTGATTAGTCCGCCGGCTAGACCTTTCATAGAAATAAATCCCATTTCATGCTTGTTACATAGATGGATTAACTCCACTTCTTTGTCTGTTGCTAAATAGCTCATTGGATACTGTAATGTCTCGTATAAACCAGATTCAATGATTTCTTTTGCTACTCCAAGCTTGTGAGCTGTACCGCCAATATGTCTAATCTTACCTTGGCGCTTGGCTTCTACTAAGCATTCGTAAAGCCCGGTGCCATCTCCTGGTTTAAAACATTGAGGCATCATATGTAACTGATATATATCGATATAGTCGGTCTTTAGGTTTGTTAGTGAAGTATCTAAATCTTTCCAGAATTCTTCTGGTGTTTTTGCAGCAGTTTTTGTTGCAATAATAATATCTTCACGTTCAACATAGCCTGTTCCAAATGCTTCACCTAATTTGATTTCGCTGTCGCTGTATGCTCTTGCAGTATCAAAGAATCGCATACCACCATCGTAAGCTTTTCTAAGAATTCTAACTGCTTCTTCAATGCTAACACGTTGAATAGGCAATGCACCAAATCCATTTTGAGGAACTTTTATGCCAGTTTTTCCTAAAATGATATCTTTCATTTAGAAATCCTCCTATTACATATTTAATTGTTGCTGATATTTTATCATGTAGGAGAGAATAAAGTCTAATTTTACTTGAAAATGTGGTAATTCTTAGATAGATTAATTATAGGAGGAAGTATTAATGTTAAAAGTCACTTTAAAGATTGAAGGAATGATGTGCGGCGATAAAGCCCATATAATGGTGTAAATTCAAAAATTTAATAAAAAGAGCCAAGTGCTCATCTTTCAGTTAAAATTAAGTTACCACACAAAACATAATTGAAAGGATGAATACTATGGCTCAATTACATTTTACATTGGATCATGACTTTTTTGTAGGACTTTTCTCTGAAACTAAGGATGAAGCATTTGGCAAGCTTATGGAAGCTTTACTTAATCAAGTTCTCTTAGCAGAATCATCCGAGCAACTTGGTGCCGAAAACTATGAACGTACTTCTGAAAGGTCCGATTATCGAAATGGAACAAGAACCAGAAGTTTAACTACACGCATTGGAAAAATAGAATTACAGG